>CAYTLC010000081.1:0-11243 GCA_964438395.1 uncultured Candidatus Scalindua sp. | reverse complement strand
CAAAGAGAATTGATGACGAAGATTACTATAAAATACCTGATCTGGATAAAGATACACATGTGCAATTTGCTAAAAAAATCATCCTTAATTCCCATCTCTTTGACAAAAAAGATGACAAATTTTTAGATCAATTAAAGCCCGTTATTGAAGATTTCAAAAAAAGCGAGGAAACAAAGATCGCAGATGCCTTACATATCCAGGGTATTGACTGGTCTACCGGGGAAACAATCATTCCTCCATCGGCAACAACCAAGCTACGCCTTACACCTTCTAATGGAGTGGTCAGTGCTGATGAAGAGCTGAAAATAGAAATCAGTGTTACTAATAACAGCGAAGGCACCTTGTATCAGTTAAGAGGTATGGCGGAATCCAAGAACCTTCTTATCGACAAGCGTGAGTTTATTTTTGGTAAGGTGGAGAAAGGTGAAACAAAAACAGCTTCTAAGACAATAAAAATTCCACAAAATTCTGTCAGCAGAAAGGATGAGCTCATCGTTAAATTCTCTGAACTTAATGGAAGTGCTCCTGAGGACGAAAAAAGTGCAGTATCAATTGATGCGTTACCCAAGCCTGTATTCTCATATTCATATCAGATAATTGATGAGGGCGAAGGATTAACAGGAAATGGTGATGGCATTATACAAAGAGGAGAAGTCGTAGACCTGGCGCTTTTTGTAAAAAATATTGGTAAAGGCACATCTGAAAAAAATATTATTGCCCTGAGAGAGTTGAGCCAGAAGGAGGTCTTCATTGAAAGAGGCAAAATGGAATTAGGAGAATTGGCCCCGGGTGAATCAAAGTCTCTTAAAATTCAACTCTCGGTAAGAGATACACTGGAGGCTGATGATTTTTCTGTTGATCTCACTATCGCCGACACCACTTATGGAACACGTATTTCCGGTAAACTGGAATTTAAAGTAGACCAGAAGGGTGAGAATGGGAAAATGCAATTGGCGGAAAGAGTGCTCAGCGTAATTGATGACGAAGTTCCGATTTACAATGGTAAATCATCCTCGACTCTGGTCATCTCCTATGCGAATAACGGAGCAACTCTTATGGCCGACAGAGAAACACAGTCGTGGTATCGCATAATTATGCCAGAAGGCAGATTTGGATGGATTTCTTCTGATAATGTAGAAGTTAGTGAACATTCTTACTCTCGTGTACAGAAGTCTCCGGATCTTTTATTGCAAAACGTTCCTCCGTTAATTGAACTCGATACGCAAAGGCCACATGACACATTCAGACAGGAGCATATATCCATTTCTGGTACTGTAGGAGACGATAGCGCAATAAAATATGTCTACGTCCTGGTAAATGAGGATAAGGTGTTCTATAAGTCTAATAAAGATGCTTCTGAAGAAGACAAATCAAGAATCGCCTTTGCCAGTGATATTCCGCTCGAGGATGGCCCGAACATCATCTCCATTGTCGCCAGAGACGATCAGGACCTGCTTTCAACAAAATCTTTTGTTGTTACACAGCTCCCTTCTTCTAAAAAAGATGAATCGTAAGCGGAGATATGTTTCCTGCTGCATGCCATTCACTTTTTTAACGATATGTGTATGAAGCCCGTGTCGGGGCTTGTCCTTTTATTTTGTCAACTTATTGACAAACTCCCTGATCACATCGAAATATTCTTCCCCACCAACAATATGGGTGTCGTTGTGCATGGCTCCGGGTATAGTGTAAAATTCCTTGGGTTCATTAGCCTTTTCATATAAAATCTTTCCCTGTTCAATCGGAACAAGTTCATCTTTGTCTCCATGCATGATAAGGGTTGGTACTTTTATGTCACCGATTTTAGAGAGAGTATCATATTTTGTTCTTAAAAAAAAAGTAAAGGGCAGGTATGGATAGAGCTTTTTCCCCATCTCTTTTATAGACGTAAAGGGTGTTTCGAGAATCAGGGCGCGGCATTTCTCCTTTACGGCAAGCTCAACGGATATTGCACTGCCAAGAGAACGGCCAAAAAAGATAATCGTTTCATTGTTTACGTCACTTCGTGAGCGTAAATATGCCAGGGCGGCCCTTGAATCAATATAGGTTCCCTGTTCAGTTATCTTGCCTTCGCTCCTGCCGTATTGACGGTAGTCAAAGATAAAGACATTTACCGGTACTCTATCATGCAGCATTTTTATGTTATCAAGCCTGCGGTTTATGTTGCCGGAATTACCATGAAACCATAGAAGTGTATGCAGATTGTCATCGGGTGAAGATTTTTTCCCCGGGACATACCAGCCGTTCAGGTTCAATCCGTCTCCCGTCCGGAATGTAACATCATCATACTCAATACCATAAGCATCCGGAGTGGTGTGGTCATTACTTCTGCCCGGATGAAAAATCAATCTTTTTTCTATGAACTTTGGAATGATCATTATTAATACGGTAATGAAGACTGAATATATTATAAATCTTTTCAACATCCTAAATTATACACAAACAACAGGGTTTTCATACTAATGAAAAGGTACTGTAATGCAGATCTCTTTCGTTTGAGGTTTACTCTTTTATGATATCCTCTGTGGTCGTGAAAACTACTCCGGCATTTTTCATCTTATTTAGTGCTTTTTCATTTCCTTCTTTAGTAATTGATTTTGTTGCATCCGTAACCAGGGAAACATTGTAACCACGTTTTAATAGTCCAAGAACTGCCGCTTTAACACAGTAGTCTGTCGCCACTCCAAATACTACAAAGTTCTGCGCATCCAGTTTTTTTATAATTTTATCTGTGTTAACGCTTTCAAAAATATCAAATGTCTGACTTTCAACGATTATCTGTTCATAGTCCATAATGGACTCTGTAATTTCCTGCTCTCTGTTTTCGATTGTGATGTTGTTGCTACACGTGCTTGCCTCAATCTTTTGGTTTCCGGGAGAGCCTTTTATACAATGGGCAGGAAAAAGATTGAACTCAGGGTCATCAACCATATGTGCGTCTATTGAAGAGAGTATTTTAATTTTATGTTCTTTTGCATAATCAAAGAGAGTTTTAATGTTGCCGACTATATCTTCCGCGTCAGGTACATAAAGATTTCCACGAGGATCCATGAAATCAAATTGTGTATCTATATCAACAAAAACAGTCTTATCTTTCATAATATTATCTCACTCTTGTGGAAAACCCAGCTTTTATGTTATTTTTCTTGTAACGCAATGAGCAGGTGAAAACCACCCCATTTTCCCTCCTTCACAAGGAGGGGAAATGGGGTGGTTTTCACCTGCTCATTGAGTATACATAACCGTTCATTGTTCATGGCGCATTTAACCTTTCTCCAGTTCATCACGAAGGTGGAACAGGCCTATTATGGTTTTCCCGTCACAGATTTCACCGTTCTTAATCATTTCAAATGCTTTGACCAGTGTTATTTCTATAACCTGAATATCTTCGTTTCCTGTACCAAAGTATTTATCTTCTATCTTCTCTCTTGTTTCAACGTATGCAAGATATACAAATATTCTTTCAGAGCATCCTCCCGGGCTCGGATAGAATTGAGTAAGATATTTTAGATCGTCGATCTTATAGCCGGTCTCTTCCAGAACTTCTTTCCTTGCGACCAGCATTTTGCCATTATCTTTGATCCCGGCAACACACTCTATCAACCAGCCCGGGCCGTCATCCACATATGCCGGATACCGAAACTGCTTGATCAGAACAACTGACTTATTTGTTGTATTATAGAGAATGACAGCTACAGTGTCTCCCCTGTTGAAGTTCAGTCTGTCGATCTCATTGCTCATAGAGCCATCAAATTTTTCATGCTGTAGGACGACCTTATCAACCTTAAAAAATCCGTCATATTCTCTTTTAGAATTTTTTATTTTAACTTTCAATGTTATTCTGCCTTTCAGAAAAAGTTATCAATCCTTCGACTCCGCTCAGTGTGACGTTATCCTAAGCGGAGTCGAAGGATAGCCTTTGTCGCGATAGCGACTTAACTTGAACCTATAGACACAAATTCTTTTGCCTTTTTTAAAGCTTCCGCTTTTGTTGTAATTTTCTGTTCCAGTTGTTCATCTTTTATTGCATCCAGGATTTTTGAGAATATTGGGCCGGGTTTAAGTCCTAGAGCAATTAAATCATTACCTGTTATAAGGGGTTCGGGTTTTATTTCTTCTATTTTCAGTTCTTCAAACATCTTCTGGCAGAAGTTATAATCATCAAGATTTGCAGTGCTGGCAAGCGAGTCTATTTTATATAGTTCCGCAAGTTCAGGGTACCCTTCGTGGGCGAAAAGCCTCTTGAGCTTGCTTACCCTCATCTCCTGCGCATGTCTTAGATAGAGATGCATCTTTACCAGCCACGTAATGCGTTCCTTCTCTGCATTCGACATTCTTAACCGTTCGCATATCTTTCCTGCCATTTTAGCACCAATACTATCATGGTTGTTAAACCTGATACGATCTGCAATCTCAAATGTTACAGGTTTGCCAATATCATGAAGAAGTACAGCCATTGCCAGTTCCCAGCTGCCGTACAAATTTTTTTTATCAAGACCGTTCGAGGCAGGAGGATGCTCTTCCCTTGCATCTGTCTCTTTTCTTCCGTCTGCCAATTTGGTTAATGTGAGTAGAGTATGCGTATAGACGTCGCCTTCCGGGTGAAAATTTTCCGGCTGTTCTACGCCTTTCATTGCCGTTACTTCCGGAAGTATTTCATGCAGAAGGTTCAGATCGTCCAGCATTTTGACACTCGTATCCGGGTTTGGGCCGGTTAGTGTCTTCCTGAGTTCATCCCTAATTCTCTCTCTACTTACAGTTAGTATTTTATCATGAAATTTTTTAATAGCCTCAGCAGTCTGATTCTCAATCTTGAAGCCAAATCGGCATGCAAAACGTACGGCCCTTATCATTCGCAATCTATCTTCATCAAATCTTTCAAAGGGATTTCCAATGGCCCGGATCAGACCTGCTTTCAGATCATCTTCCCCTCCGACATAATCAAAATGTTTATCTTCAATCGGGTCATAAAACATTCCGTTTATAGTAAAGTCTCGTCTTAATGCATCGCCCCTGGCATCGCAGAATGTTACCGTGTCAGGGTGACGTCCGTCTGAATATGTGCCGTCAGACCTGAATGTGGCAACCTCGAAATCGAGGTCATTTTCCATGACCAGGACAACGCCAAAGTGAAGACCGATAGGGACCGTCCGCTTGAATATATTAATAATATCATCGGGTTGAGCATCCGTGGCAATATCATAATCTTCCGGGACGATGCCCATCAGCATGTCACGAACGCAACCACCTGCAAACAACGCGCTGAATCCTTTTTCTTTCAGGCGTTTAACAATACCGATGGCAGTTTCTTTAAGTTGATTTTTGTGTGAGTTGAGTACGATTTTATTACTCATGGTTCAATATATTCTTTCTGGTTTTACTTGATACCGGTTAACACGGTGCTACTGCAACAATGTGACGTACAAGTTCTTTAAACCTTTTTCCTCTCTCTTCGTAGTTTGCAAACATACCGAAGCTTGCGCATGCCGGTGACAGCAAGACGATATCTCCAGGCTCAGCGATCTCAGAAGCTTTTTTGACTGACTCGTCCAGGGATGCCGCCATATAAACCTCCGGTTTTGTCTTTTCACCTTTTATGTCCCGGATAAGTTTCTGTATAGTTTCAGCAGTCCCTCCGATTAAGATTACACATTTGGTATTTCTTACACATTCCTGTGCAAACTGTTGAAGACTGACCTGTTTATCATAACCTCCCGCAATTAGTATTGTTGGATTGTCAAACGCCTTTATACCTGCCGTAGCGGCTTCCGGTGTAGTTGCCTTTGAATCATTGTAATATTGCACTTCGTTGATAGTGTGTACATACTCCAGTCGATGTTCTAATCCTGCAAATCCTGTAATCGCATTTTTAATGGACTCCACATCGGCATGCATTAAGGTCGCTGCATATGATGCCGCCATTATATTTTGCCAGTTATGAATCCCTTTTATGTTAATTTGAGTTGAGCAGGGGATAACAGTTCTATTGGAATTATGATTAATAACAATTTCGTTATTCTTCAGAAAAGCACCATGTTCCAGCTCTTTTGCTGCGCTGAACCAAAGATGGCGGCCCTTACTTTCGCCTTCCCATTTTTTCAATATAGGGTCATCGTAATTCATTATTGCGTAATCGTCCTCTTGTTGATAGTGAACAATTGCCTTTTTAGCACCAATATAGTTCTCCATAGTCTTGTGTCTGTCAAGGTGATTTGGTGCTATATTTGTTACTATGCTAATATGCGGACTCATTTCTATCCTGGCGAGATATTCAAGTTGAAAACTTGATATCTCAAGTACAACAACGGCATCTGCTTCTATCTCTTCAAGATTTTCCAGTAATGAAATACCTATATTTCCACCAACCCATGTTTTAATCCCCGCGTCCTTTAACATCTCTCCCAACAACGATGTGGTTGTAGATTTTCCGTTGCTTCCTGTAATCCCTATTACCGGTGCAGGGCAGAGTCTGAAGAAAATACTCAATTCTGAATCGATACGTATACTATTTTCAAATGCTAATTTCAAAAACCTGGAATCATTCGGTACGGCAGGGCTGACAACCAGCATGTCCACATTCACAAAATCTTCTTCATCGTGTTTGCCCAGTCGAAACTTAACAGGCAGGTTTCCAAGTAGCTTGAGAGATGCAGATAATTCCTCGGCACTTTTCAGGTCTGTAACTGTCACATCCGCACCCTGAGATGCAAGGTATTTGACAGCGCCAACACCACCTCCAAATAACCCCAATCCCATTACGGTTATTTTTTTGTCTTTAAAAATCTCTTTTTGTACTGTTTTTTTATGCATAACATTAGTTCATTTACTTTATTTCTGCATTCTAAAGTAGATATTAAAGCAAATGAACATAATCTTTCAAATAAATACTGTTTTTTTGCGTGCCTCAGCGCCACGCCAAATAAGATGGTATATTAGTTATTTGATTTATTAATAGACTTGAGTACTACTAAATGTTGGTTAATTGTGTTCTGTGTGGAGTATTGGTGGAGGCCTTAACTGCCAGACAAAATCATGTCTGGCGCGGTCTCTTTTTGGGAGCCTTCGGTGTTATTTTTGAAAAGTGCCTGCATTCCACTGGATGTTTTGGTGGATAATCTGGAGCCGGTATCTTCATAGACAATAATGCCTTCAACATCCGATAGTTGTTCGATCAGGTCCATTCCCTTCTCCAGTCCCAGGACAAAGATCCCTGTGGAGAGCGCATCTGCCCGGGTTGCGTTGCCTGTAACAATTGTTACACTCACGATTCCCTTAACGGGATTACCAGTCCTGGGATCGATTATGTGTGAGTATCGTTTTCCTTCAATAGTAAAGAAGTTCTCGTAATCGCCGGAAGTTGATACTGCCTTGTCCTTAATCTCAAATGTACCGAGGAGCCCCTCACTCTCACGTGGATGCTGTAGCCCTATCACCCATGAATCTTTTCCGGGTGGAGTTCCAAATGTGTAGATATTTCCCGCGAAGTTTATAAGTGCGGAACTTATTCCATTTAGTTTCAGTACACTGACTGCCCTGTCAACCGCATAGCCCTTTCCGATTCCTCCCAGATCAATCTGGGTATCTGGGTTTTTGAAGTATACCGTCTTTACGGTTACCGGGTTCTTCGCTAGTGACTTTTTTGCTTTTTCTTCAATAGTAATATTTTTGTAAGAGACTGATTCAAGTACGGATGCCAACTCTTCTTTGCCGGGAATCCTTCCCTGTTTCTTAAAAAATCCCCACTTTTTCATGAGCGGGCCTATTGTAATATCAAAAGCGCCATCAGTTATATCACTATACTGTAAAGATTGTTCAATTACATTCGCAAGCTCTTTGTTACAAACGGTTGGTTCAGATGAGGCATTTCTGTTAATTTCCGACAGCACGCTCTCCTTTTTATAATTGCTCATCAGGTAATCAAGCCTGTTTATTTCCTGGAAAACCTCGTTGAAGGTTTTTTCGGCTACATATTTATCAGGAGCGTAGATGGTGGTTTCGAAGACGGTGCCCATGCTTAAGGACGCTTTTTTGAAAAGCTTCAGTTCCTGTTTCTGCCCTGTGCCGTCTTCATAGCCATACCTTATCTTTTCCAGTGTGGCAATTTTGTCCGCATTTCTGCCGCTTAGATAGAACTCATCAATCACCGCAAGTATCTTTTTCACTCCTTTGCACATAGTGACAACAGACATGGTTGCACCTGAAATGTTTATGACGTCTCTGTTAATTCGTATTTTGTTTTTAAGCGACTTGCCTTTAAACTGGTAAAGGAATCTCTTCTTTGCGATCTCCGAGCCTCTGCTTTCGCGGTAGACGAGAATCGCTATCTTGTCGATCTTGCCCTTAAGATCTACTGACACTATAAATGTATAAGGATGAAATTTGCCGATCTCTTCAGTGATTATTGCATATCCCGTCACCTCGCCTGATTTAATCCCCATATAGACTACAAAAAAATCTTCATAGATTTTTCTTCTCAGCCTGTTTTGAAGCTGGCTCTTTTCATCTTTTGTCAGGGGCACCACGTTGAATAGAATCTCGTCACAATGTGGAAACACTTGCTTCAATGCCTGTTCTTCTGTCAAATAGACCTGGGATATGTAATTATCTGTCGGCCCATCGTCAGCATCTGTTTGTGCGTAACCCGGTGTTGTGATCTCAAATACCAGTGCCAGGATTAATATTGAAATGATGCTTGCTTGTTTTATTTTCATCGGTTCTTTCGTTACAGAAGTGAAAAGTCCTCGTTATCTTTTGTCCGGGGAAGAGAAGGTCGTTCTCAGCCTTCCTCCAGGAGTTCTTCAACCCTTCTTAATACCTCTTCTTCTATCTCTCCCGTGGACTTCATCCTCTGCCATCTGTATGCCGCGCTGCCTCCCCTGGGTTTTTGCTGGAGCTGGCTCTTTACCTTTACAGTACTTGCTATGATATTGCCGGAAATGGTGATGGTAAGTCGATATCTCTCTTTCCAGTAATCTTCCATGAATCGGTCCGTTACCACGCTCCTCGCTTTTCTTGTTTGCGAATAACCTTCAGCCCAACCGGTTTTAATGATGCCTTTTTCCTTATCAACTTTGTCTAACGGAATAGTTCCAAGCGCCATGATAACAGTTGCCCATACATGCTCAAAGTCATCATCGAAAGACTTGGTACCTTTAGGTGGTTGTGCACGGGTAGCACCGTAATCAGTCTGATAGCCAGAAGGGCGACCGTACAGGGAACATCCGGTTAAAAAAAACAGCGAAATGATCAAAATTACTTTTGTAGTAAACATAATGTTGCAATTGAGTCTCAAGTTCTAAAGGGTTATAGTAGCAAAGATTATCCGTTTTTGCAAGCAATTATTGTGGTTTTGAGTGTTGTTAAGGGTTTGGCAGAATTGGATATACAAAAACGGATGGCGATAAAGAGGAATGGGTGCACTGTGAAAGGAGAAGGAGAAAATGTCAGTGCACCCATTGTGTCATTTATTTAAAAATCATCAAACGTTGTAGTATTGTTAACATGCGAAATATTCAATTGGTTCCTTTAAATTTTATTATTATTGTCGCCGTCTTAATTATTAGTTAGTTCATGTGGTAATTTTTTATAAATCGATGACCATGATCGTTTCGCAAAGACAACAGGAATATTACACTCCTTTGCCTGTTTCTTGGTTACATTTGCCAGATTGTGGTTAACATAATCGTGCAATACTATTATCAGGTCCATTGTCATCGGCATACCTCTTTTAATGACGTTTCTATTCCTGCCACTCATGTGTTTGATATCGTCTACTCCGATTTTTTTAAGTTCCTTCGGTATACTGCCAAGGTGATCCCCTCCTACTATTAATACGGACATGTTTTTTTCTCCTATAAAAAAGATGAAAAGTTACAGGTGTTAACGCAAAAAGTATTGATTAAAATTTTAAATTAGAAGCACGAAAACCGAAACAATATCGAATACCAAAAGCCCTAAGTTCAAAACAAGAGATACTTGCACATAAACTCTTCTCAGGTTTTGGGCATTTACAAATTTGAGTTTCGTATTTGTTTAGAATTTCGATATTCACATTTCTAATTTTGTTTTTTTATTCTGTAATTCGTCAATTGACGAGGCTTATCTTTCTGCTCCATCCTGCTTTCGTTATTGATATCTTGCCTTCTCTTGCCAGCCAGTCGAGTGCCTGATAAAAGAGTGACTTCTCCATTCTCAGCAAAGATCTAAGCCTGCGAAGCATCATCTCTCCATTCGCATGGAGACGGATCCAGATGAAGTCCGCTGCTACTTCTACTTGTGAATCAAATTCCATATGAAACCTCCTGGTTATAAAAAACTGTCAAAATTTAAATTAAAATAATAAATAGCGATTGACTTAAAGCTTTTGGCTAAAACCTGCCTCAGTCTCTATCCCTCTCTCTGGCCGCGTGTTTTTGCTCCTGAAACGGCAAGTGTATTTGGGGACAGCGGATGTCTTTCTGCAAGGCCGTTAAAGAATTTGATTGCCCGGTCAGCCTTGCCATATTGCCGTGTCAGGCTGATATATCTCTTGCAAATATCGTCGAAAGCCTTGCTGTTTACTTTTCGTTCCATACTTTTCTCAAGCATTGCAAGGTCTCCATTCAAGTGTCTGTCTTTAAGAGAAGCCACCCTATTTGTAAAATCTTTCTCCGTGCGTTTGTCAGAAAGGATTTTAATTGAGTCTTCCTCATTTTCAGTTTTTATCAATACCGGTTCATCTGCATGGGAAACAGATGTAAAAACGAGTGAAATGAGAAATAAAACAGCTATAAATATTTTTAAAGACATGTACTCCTTCTCCTTATTCAGAAATTAATGGAAACCTTTAATTGTCGTTTTCTGCTCAGCTTGTCGTCGGGCTTATTTCAAATCTACAAATTGCAATCAAGGCTTATTCTCAAATAGATTTAAAATACTTTACTTTCACATACTTTGTCTTCCAGGCAGTATTTGACTAATTCGCAAAAATCATAATCGCCAATTGTCTTTGAAATTACCGCATTTACACCCATAAGCTTTGCATCATCCGGCTCAACCGGTAGATAGTTTGAACTCATTAATATAATAGGGACCTTAATAATATTATTTATCCTTCTTACCACTCCAATACCGTTCATTTCCGGCATGTTGAGGTCAGTTATTACAAGGTCAAAACTTTGCCTCATAAACATTATCATGCCTGTGGCTCCATTATTTGCGGTAGAGACGCGATAGCCTTCATCCAATAACAGCTGTTTAAATAT
>CAYTLC010000080.1:2438-11328 GCA_964438395.1 uncultured Candidatus Scalindua sp. | reverse complement strand
AATGGAACATAAAAACGATTCATACTTATTTTACGGTCCTTTTAGTGGAAAAATCAGTAAAGAGGCATTTATATAAATAACTATGGTTTGGTATATTTGAAATGTAGTTTTCTGAAAAATGGCAAATGTGTTTGCCATTTTTCAGATTAATTCAACTCCCTTAGTTTGAGTGACGGCTTGCCCGGCGGGAATCATTGGGAATACATTTTCTTCCGGGTCAACTCTAAAATCAATAACGACAGGTCCATTTATTGAAATTGCTTTTTCAATAATAGGTCTGACGTCTTTCTTTTCTGTGACCAGAAATCCATCTGCTCCATATGCTTTTGCTACCTGGACAAAGTCAGGATTACCGTCGAGTAAGGTGTGAGCATATCTTTTGTCATAAAACAGCTCTTGCCACTGCCTTACCATACCAAGGAAACCATTGTTCAGGATAGCAACCTTAACTGGTAAATTATATTTAACGGCGGTACTAAGTTCCTGAATATTCATTTGAAAGCTACCGTCACCTGCAATGGCAATAACAATCTTGTCCGGGCATCCAAGCTGAGCACCTATTGCAGCAGGGAAACCGAATCCCATGGTGCCTAAACCTCCGGAAGATAAAAAACTTCTGGGATTTGTATACGTAAAATACTGAGCGGCCCACATCTGGTTTTGTCCGACTTCAGTAGTGACAATTGCTTCTCCCTTAGTGGCTTCACAGATTTGTTCAACTACGTATTGTGGCTTTACAACATCACTTGCTTTGTCATAGAGCGAGGAATATTTCTTTTTCCAACCCGCAATTTTTTCAAACCACTCTTTTCTTTCAACATGGCTTACATGTTTTATCAGTTCAGAAAGAATATTTTTAGCATCACCAACTACCGGGATATGCACTTTGATATTCTTACTTATAGAAGTTGGGTCTATATCTATATGAATAATCTGTGCCTGGGAAGCAAACTCATCTATCTTGCCCGTGATCCTGTCATCAAACCTCGCTCCAATTGCTATTAATAAATCAGATTCATGAACGGCATAGTTGGCAGGAACTGTCCCGTGCATACCCAGCATGCCCAGTGCCTTTTCGTTATCTTCAGGAAATACTCCCAGTGCTAACAAAGTAGTATTTACCGGTAAATTTGCTTTCTCCGCAAGTTCAATTAGCTGTTCTGAACTATTAGAAGATATAACACCACCACCTGCATAAATAACAGGCCTTTTTGATCTGTTTATTGCATCAGCCGCTAATTTTATCTGTCGTATGTTGCCTTCGAATGAGGGTTTGTATCCTGGTAGGTTTACTGTATCAGGAGTATCTCCATCCCAAGTATCGGTCGTTACATCTACAGGTAGATCGATGACAACAGGGCCTGGCCTGCCGGTAGAAGCGATATGAAACGCTTCTTTAACTGTTTTTCCCAGCTCTTTTATATCTTTAACCAGGTAATTATGTTTTGAAATAGGACGCGTAATACCGGTTACGTCTGCTTCCTGGAAAGCATCACTTCCTATAAGATGCGTTTTAACCTGACCAGTTATGGCAACCATGGGTATGGAGTCCATGTAGGCTGTAGCAATAGCGGTTGTCAAATTGGTTGCACCGGGACCGGATGTGACGATGCATACGCCTACTTTTCCTGTCGCTCTGGCATACCCGTCAGCCGCATGACCTGCAGCCTGTTCGTGGCGAGTCAGTATGAAATTTATTTCAGACTCATCAAACAACGTATCGAAAAGCGGTATAATGACACCGCCAGGCAGGCCAAAAATATATTCCACATTTTCTTTTTTTAAGGCATCAATTAATATTTGTGAACCCGTCTTGTACATTTTTAAAACCCAGTTTGCCAAAATTTAAAATGACTAATTATTTCGTATAGAACTTATCACCCTACGCTAATATGAAAAAACCAACATGTCGATAAGTTCAGAATATTATCTAGAGATAAATGTAGCGAGTGACTAAGATGATTTCAATTTCTGATCGGTCAATTGAATTGCTATAAAGGAATGTTTCATACGCCCCTTTACGATGGGTGATACTATCCATTAACTGTTTGTGTTATCCTCATCATAGTCTAGGTCAGGTACATCCATTGCAGGAGGTTTATAGCCTGGTTGTTTCGCTTTTTCAGCTTCTGCTTTGTACGCTGCAAGCACCTTCTGCTCAATTTCATCACGGCATTTCGAATTAATTGGATGAGCAGTGTCCGCATACAATTTAAATTTCCCTTTTGATTCGTCTCCAGACTCACCTAATGCACGTTTGTCATCGAGCTTAGTTCCACAGTCATTACAGAAGCGTGAACGGAGATGATTTTTGGTATTACATTTAGGGCATTTATCTGCAAGCTTTCTGCTGGGCATTGCGACAAAAGCCCCTTTGTACCCTTCAATAATTTTCAAATCTCTTACTACAAAGTCATTATCAATTGTTATGCTGCAGAAAGCCTGTAAACGATTTTTTTTTGCCTCGGTAAGCTTCACTCTGACTTCAGTAATATTCACAGTAATAACTCCTCCTTCCGATCTCGTTGTCTATGGTGTTATAACATTTGTCGCCACATATACATTTCCCATTCTGCTTGACTCAACTTTGCTTTTGATAACTTCTGCCTGGTGTCTATCCTTGCATAGACCGAAGAAGGCTGATCCGCTACCAGAAATTGACAAACCACAAAAACCAAAAGTTTCCAATGAACTTTTGACCTGTAGCAAATCAGGGTATGTTGTAAAAATTACTTCTTCCAAGCGATTAAACAGCAACTTGGAGATGTCTGTAACCTCAGAATGTTTCAGTGCATCCAAAAAAAAACTAACATCTTTTCTTTTTTTTGTCAAGTCAATTTTGAGGTTTTTGTATATCGTTTCTGTGCTGATATGGATACGCGGAAACAAGATGAGATAATCCATTCTACTCCCTACTTCAACTGGCGAAATCACCTCTCCTCTTCCACGGCATAATGATGTTTTTCCGTTTATAAAAAACGGAATATCTGATCCAAGCCTTGCCGCAAATCCCATCAGCTCTCCATCGTTAAGCCCGACTCCCCAGAGTGAATTTAATGCTTTCAGAGTTGCAGCCGCATCACTACTCCCTCCACCTAAGCCGGCACCCACAGGTATATTTTTCTCTAAGTTTATTAACACTCCCTTTTTGATGCCGCACTCTTTCAGAATGAGATTTGCAGCTTTGCACACCAGGTTGTCCTGGTTTATAGGAATGTTCTTGTTGTTGCACTCAAGCTTTACTCCTTCCTGGGTCTCTTCGAACTGGAGGTTGTCTGCAAGATCTATTTCCTGCATTATAGTTTCAATTTCGTGATAGCCATCGTCTCTTTTTCCCAGAATCTCCAGGAAAAGATTTACCTTAGCATAGGCTTTTAGGTTTATTATATTCTTTTTATGATTGTTCATATTTGCATTCATTGTAAGTGTCATCCAATATCAAGTGGGATTGATTTTTTTTCTGTTGGGTAGAAGCTTTGAAGATGTCTAAAACAGTGAGGGTTTTTATAGTTCTAGGTACCATTAGTTCACTTAAGACTCTTCCGGTTTGGTTGCAGCTACATTTCCTTTCAGGAAAGTAAGCTGAGTGTTGCTGTACTGCCGTTCGTCAATTATCTTCAATTGCTTGAAACATTCCTGAACTATCTTCTGCTTTTTATGATGCTGAAGGACGATGATTCCATTCTCATTAATGATTTGCTTGGTAATAAATGCTTCCATGAGGGAAAAAATTCTTTTTCGATCCCCGCAATCTATATCCAATAATTTGTACGGAGGAGCAACGATAATAATGTCGAACCTAATATCCTTATTTTTAATAAAGTCTAATAATCTGAATGCGTTTATTTTTAAAACAACCGTTCTCTTTAAAAGATTCGCATTACGGAGATTTTTTTTAATCACCTTAATCGCATTTGTACTGTTCTCAACAAATAAACATCTTTTTGCGCCTCGACTGAGGGCTTCTATTCCCAATGAACCGGTACCTGCAAACAGATCCAGAATGACTCCATCCAGTAGAGAGTTTTCTAAAATACTGAACATGGATTCCTTGGCTCTGTCTAATATCGGCCTGGTCTTCTTGCTGTTTAATGCTGAAAGTTGTACGCCTTTTGCTTTACCTGAAATAATACGCATAAATATCTCTCTTCATAAAGATCAACGCAGATTGTAAGGTTTTGAGGCTCAGCCCAAAAAGCTTTTTTTGTCTTTGAAAATCTGCGTCATGTGTTATGTTGTTTGGGTTAAATTGTTAGCGCCGGTTTTGATAACCAGCTGTGTCGCCTCTGCCAGGTTTTCCGGTGAGCTTCCTGCATCAATCCACCAACCATCTAAAACCGAACATGTCATTGTTCCATTCTTTATGTAGGCATTGTTGACATCGGTGATTTCTAGTTCTCCCCGCTCTGATCTTTCTAGTGTGCTGATAATGTCAAATACATGGCTATCGTACATATAAATGCCTATGACGGCACAGTCTGTTTTAGGGTGTTTTGGCTTTTCTTCAATACCAGTCACTTTTTCTCCGTCAAGTTCCGGAACACCGAAGCTTGATGGATTTGGGACCTTTTTAATTAATATCTTGGCACCTTCCTTTTGCTTTTCAAATTCTTCCTTCTCTTTGGTTATATTCTTTTCAATTATGTTGTCTCCCAGAATGATTACAGTTTTTTCACCATCTGCGAAATTTTTAGCAAGATCCAGAGCTTCTGCTATTCCTCCTTCTCCTTCCTGATATGTGTAGTTTATGTCCTTCAGCCCAAATTGTTTTCCATTACCCAAAAGCCGGAGAAAATCACCTGCATTATTGCCACCGGTAACAATCATGATATCCTCTATCCCTGCATTGATTAGCGTTTGCAGGGGATAGTATATCATCGGCTTGTCGAAGATGGGCAGTAGATGCTTATTGGTAATCTTTGTTAAAGGCAATAGTCGGGTGCCAAGTCCACCGGCGAGTACAATACCTTTCATTAATTTGTCCTTTCTGTGCTAATAGTAATGTGTTTGCATTAAGAAAATATTAGAAATGTGTTTGTCTCAAAGACACACTTTATTAATAATCTTGTATAATTTTAGAAGCCGAGAAGATGCTATCATATAAACACTTACAGCGCAAGTGGTTTTAGAATAGTCTTCATTTGTTTTTGTTATTTTAGGCAAAAAACTCATGCTTCTTGATTATGCATGTCTCTGGATGTATTGAGTAATTTTATGTGAAAGGCAGTGTCAGGTTGATTCCGGATATTTTCACGGAAATTGCTGTTCTCTGTGTTTAACTTCAAAATATACTAATACATTTATAATAAAAAAGATTGCAAAATATGGTACTTGAAACTAAACTGGAGAATTGCAAAATTCCTGCTAAGTGCATTAATTATTTAGCTATCAGGTGATTTGGCATTTTTTGACTGGTAATGAAGGTATATATTAATACACCTTGAGAGCGAGGGTGGCGGAACTGGCAGACGCGCTAGACTTAGGATCTAGTACCGCAAGGTGTGGGGGTTCGACTCCCCCCTCTCGCACCAAATTAAAAATATATTGTAAATCTATATTGGATAATTATAATTGGTTAAAATGCGGGTGTAGCTCAGCGGTAGAGCATCACGTTGCCAACGTGAATGTCGTGGGTTCGAATCCCATCACCCGCTCCATTTCGTTAAATACTCTGTCCATCTTGGCATTATAATTATCTGAAAACAGAAGTAAAATAGCAAAAATATTTAAAATAAAATCAATGAATATAGAAATAGAAGAAGTTGGGCCATGTAAAAAGCTGCTAAAGATTGAGATACCAAAGGAAGCAATTGAAGGTGAGTGGCAAAAACAGCTAAGGGATGTGTCCAGAATGGCCAAAGTGCCTGGTTTCAGGAAGGGGAAAGCCCCCAGGAAGCTTCTTGAGAAAAACTATGGCGACAAGATTATGGACGATGTCAAGCGGGCAGTTGTCAGCGATTCATACCAACAGGCAATTGAAAAGAACAAGTTGTCACCCGTAGGTGATCCTGATATTAGCGATATTGATCTGGAATTGGGGAAACCGTTAAAATTTGAAATTACCCTGGAGGTCTTACCGACATTTGAGTTGGGAGATTATAAGGGAATGCAGTTAAAGAGTAAGCCAGTGGCTGTTACTGATGAAGATATAGATAAAGCATTAGAGACTATAAGCAAACAGAAGGCTCAATTAACAGTTGTTAAGACCGGCAAAGTAAAAGCAGAGGACTTTATTATATGTGATTGTGAAGTTGGCGTTAATGGCGAGGTTGTTTGGTCGGATCAAGAGATGGAAGTGATGGTCTCTGGTTCTCAGGTGGCTGATGTTAATATTCCGGATCTGAAAGATAGCCTTGTAGGCACGAAATCCGGAGATAAGGTTTCTGTGGATGTAGAATTAGGAGATAACTTTTCCGTAGAACAACACAGAAACAAGCCTGCTAAAATGGAAATATCAATAAAAGAGATTAAAAGGCCAAAAAACCCTAAAATAGATGATGAACTGGCGAAGCAGGTTGGTTACGATTCGCTTGACGAATTAAAGGAGTTTATGTCGCAGAGGCTGGAGATGGAAAAGAAAAGAATGGCAGAAGGTGAAATGCAGGAGCAAATCTCCAGTAAGCTCTTAGAGATGGCTGATTTTGAAATGCCGGAAGACATGGTTAAGCATCACACGAACGAGAGGCTTCACAAATATCAGCTTGATCTGGTAAATAAAGGAACTCCACAGGAGGAGATAGAAAAGCATACGGAAGATATGAAGAGTGCTTCAGAAGAATCGGTTGTCAGGGATTTTAAGATGTCACTTGTGCTTGAGCATATAGCAGAGAAAGAGAGAATATTTGTTACGGAAGATGATGTCAATCGAAGAATAAGCGAGATGGCAGGTATGTATGGCATGGATGCTGCTGGTATGAAAAAACAACTTGAGAAGATGAATAGTATGTCAAACTTGCGACATCAGTTGAGAGAGGCTAAAACACTTAATCTATTAATGAAAGAAGCAAATATAGAAGAGGTTAAAGAAGAAGTTAAAAAGAAACCCAAAGGAAAAACTAAACAAAAAGAAAAATGAAAAACAAAGAACAAGGAGGATTAAGTGACTAAAGATAATAATTTGAATAGCTGTCCGTACACAGAGTATGGTGCTTCATCCGCGAACAGAAATTATGGAAATATTTATGTACCATCCGTAGTGGAAAAAACAGGATATGGAGAGAGGCATTATGATATCTTTTCCCGTTTGCTTAAAGACCGAATAATATTCATTGGCAGCCCGATAGATGATAACGTTTCGAACATCGTAATAGCTCAGATGTTATTTTTGCAAAATGACAATAAGAATCAGGATATTAATATTTATATAAACTCTCCTGGAGGTTCAATCACGGCAGGCCTTGCAATTTATGATACAATGCAATTCGTACATTGTGATGTGGCTACTTTTTGTATTGGCTCTGCTTATAGCATGGGCGCAGTGCTTATGGCTGCGGGAACAAAGGGGAAGAGGTATAGCTTGCCACACACTAGGATAATGTTGCATCAGCCATGGGGAGGAACTACGGGGACGGCGACTGATATAAGCATTCAGGCAGAAGAGATAATGTTTATGAAGAAAAGTCTTAATGAAATACTGGTAAAGCACAGCGGTCAGTCAATTGAGAAAATAGAAAAAGACTTTGACAGAGATTTCTATATGTCGTCACAGGAGGCGAAGGAATACGGGATTGTGGATGAGGTTATTGCGTCTTTGGATGACAAGAAGAAAGACTAGGGCAATACTGATTTTGTATTAAGACTTTCTTTGAAGATATACGTGTAAATTATTTCTTCATCGTTTTGTTTACTATCGTAATAATTTCATTAACTATATCTTCACAGGAAACATAGGATGTATTTATTGTGAAGTCAGCTGCGCTTTTGTAAGCAGGTTCGCGTTCCGCAATCAAATGTTTGATTTCATCAAGAGGTTCTCTATCTGTTAGAGAGGGCCTCTGTTGCGTCGTCTTTTTATCTTGTGCTATACGACTATTAATGATCTCCGGAGTTGCTTCCAGGAGGACAAGAAAACCGTTATCTTTTAGATTTCTTACATTTTCCTCTCTAAGGACTGCTCCTCCTCCTGCTGATATTACCTTGTTGTCTTCCTCGCTTAATTCTGCAATGACGTCTGCCTCAATCTTACGAAAACCTTCTTCCCCATCGTCCTCGAATATGTTATTAATAGTTTTTCCTGTAGAGCCTTCAATATGTTTGTCTGAATCAATGAAATCTCTTTCCAGACGTTTTGCCAATAGCCTACCAACAGTACTCTTGCCAGTACCTCTGAAACCGACTAAGACTATATTCATAACATTTCCTTTACTACTTTGCTCATTAATTCTATTGGAGGGTCAATATTTGTCCATAGCCTGAACTGCTCAGCCGCTTGATTGATGAACATTGAAAGTCCATTAACTGTGTGGCATCCATTTTCATTTGCCTCCCGAAGAAGCCTGGTTTCTATTGGGTTGTAAACGGCATCAAAAACTATCATTCCTTCTTTTAGTATATTTTTTGGAACTGGCGTTTGATCGACATCCGGAAACATACCGATAGATGTAGTGTTTATGAGGATATCAGAATCAAGTTTGTGGATTTCTTCAAAGTTTTCAAATCTGCATTGGACGTCATGAGACAGCCTTCTTGCGCGTTCAATGGTGCGATTAAAGATGGTTATATCGCAACTTTTCTCTTTTAGCCCAAAGGCAATCGCGCGGGCCGCACCGCCTGCTCCTATAATAGATATTTTTTTATTATTAAGTGTTTCATCGGTTTCCTTCAGGCTGCATTCCAGTCCCATTACAGCAGCCATGCAGTCAGTGTTGTAGCCTATTAGTTTCCCATTTTG
>CAYTLC010000080.1:0-2338 GCA_964438395.1 uncultured Candidatus Scalindua sp. | reverse complement strand
TGTTAATTGTCCTGGTGCCGATTCTTTACCTTTTTCGAGAGAAGCGAATGTCAGGAATCCTCCAAACTTGCTAGTAAGTATCCGGCTTATGTATCCTGACTCTCCCATACAGAAAGATATGGTGGGCACTTTAGCAGACTCCAAAAGTTCAAATATCCTGATATTATCAGTAATGTCATTTGCGTAAGTCACAATCTTCACAATATCAGGTTTCTGCTGGCAAATATCATCATATATTTTGCTTATGTTGTGAGGTGTCTCTTTGAAATTATGATGAGAAATAATTATCTGACTGCTTTTTCGTCTGGTAATTTGCTTGATTGAATCGTATTCAACGTCAACATAATCTGCTCCCAGATCGATAGCCTTTTGCAACAGGCGTAATCTATCATGTTCACTTCCATTAAATTTGCCACCTTCTCTTTCAGGCCTGTTTGTAATAATTACCGGTTTAGTTTTACTCTTTAATGATTCTTCAATACATGTTTCCGCGTTCCGTAATTCCGGAATATAATCAATACGTAATTCGACTATATCCGCATATTTGGAAGCTGAAATCATTTCCGAAACAGCGTTTTCAGCGCTTCTGGCCGTGGTTGGGATGCAAATCATATTCATATAAAATGTTTGTACTAAGAATTAGTTGATTATTATATTGTATACTTTAGAATAGTCAATCTTATGTATGGTATAAATTTGAAAACAGGGGAGTTGTAATGGATGTAAGTGATGCAATAAGTAGGCGAAGGAGTATAAGGAAATTTAAACCGGATCCTATTCCGGAGGAAAAAATTAAGTGTTTGCTTGAAAGTGCCAGATTAGCGCCATCAGGTACAAACACACAGCCCTGGCGGTTTATAGTAGTTAAGGATGATGATACTAAAGCAAAGTTGCAAAAGGCGGCACATAATCAAAGGCACGTCAAACGTGCTTCCGTAATAATAGTCTGCTGTGCAGATCTGAAGGCATTTAAGGAATTTCCGGTAAGGGTGGATGAGCTTATAGAATCGGGCGCACTTCCTGAGAGAACGAGAGAAGTATTTATTCCTTACATTAAGAAGGGAATGGATACTGTTACAAAGGACGCCCTTATGGTTGCTGCTGCGGCAAATGCTGCTATCGCCATTGAACATATTGTTTTGCAGGCAGTGGAGATTGGCCTTGGTACTTGTTGGGTAAGATGGTATGAAGATAAAGAGGTAAAAGAGATTCTTGATATTCCGGATCATGTTGAAGTAATGGCGCTTTTGCCGGTTGGAATACCTGATGAAGATCCATCCCCTCGGCCGAGGTTAAGTTTGGACAAAATAGTCTTTAGTGAGAAGTACGGGGAAAAATATATTTAAATTATATATACTGCGTGCAGTTTTTCATTATGTATTGAACAATAGTAGCGGAAACTTTTAGGTTTCCACCCACCATGGGATGAACTCTAGTGTTCATCTACACATTATTACAAGTTTCATATGAAAACTATCGAATTAGAGAGCGAGAAGACAAAAAGTTTTTTCAAAGACAGGTATGTTTGGCTACTCTTGATAATCTCTCTTTCAGTGAGAATATACTTGTGTTTTTTTACCTATGTAATAAAGAATGATAGTGTGCATTTTATACAAAATGCAAAGTACTTTGCCAGTGGTGACTTTCAGAGTGCATTAAGACACGACTACCATCCTATGTATTCTTTAATCATGGCTGTGCTATACAAAGTTGTTCCAAACATGGAATTGTCTGGCACTATTGTATCTGCCTTTTTTGGTACATTAACGGTAATCGTATTTTATCTGATTGGTAAAAGTGTTTTTGACCGGAAGATATCGTTTGTCTCTGCTATCATATTGGCCTTCCATCCCTATGCTGTTAGATTTTCTGCAGACATAATTTCAGACTCTACTTATTTCTTTTTCTTCATATCGGCACTCGGTTTAGGTTTTTTTGCGGTAACAAACAGGAAACTCCTTTTATTTGTGCTGACAGGGATATGCTCTGCACTTGCCTACCTTACACGCCCAGAAGGAATAGGAGTTATTATCATAGTCTCCTCTTTTTGTGTCTTGAAGGATTGTTCCAAAATTAAGACATTATGGAGAGAAAAACTAGTTGCAATACTGGTATTGATTGTTTCCTTTTTGCTCTTTTCAATGCCATATCTTGTTTTCATAAAAAAAGAAACAGGCAACTGGCGGCTTACAAAGAAAAAGACGCTGACTCAATTAACAGCTAGTACCATTTCAACTGGTCAAAATAATGACAGTTTGGTTAGTGAAGACAGTGATAAGAAAGAGGAGGTGCCTGATCTGGTAGAGCCCGTTAAGGTGTTTGCGACTGTAAAAGACGG
>CAYTLC010000079.1:7852-11487 GCA_964438395.1 uncultured Candidatus Scalindua sp. | reverse complement strand
CAGTACCTCTGGATGTAAATTTATATTTCTCTCTGGCATTCCAGTCCAATTCAGGGAAGCCGTCATCCGCCCACTGTTTCCAGCCTTTCCTGAGCAATGGGAATCTTAGCCTATGCGGACCATAAACCCTTCTGAAAAAAGTAAAACCTTTCAGACACATCCTTGGGTTCCAAGATTGCTGAGGTGTTCTTCCCTCTATATCACCGTAATTCTGATGTTCATAATCCTGCTCTACCCTTATTACGACCTCGTTTCTTACAAATGCCCTTACACGACACTGATGAGTATCGTTTGGCGAGCAACAGAAAGCAAACGAACGATCATATTTATATTGATTCCTGTACACGTCCTCCCAGTTTCGGTCAGGATACGAATCGAGTGGATTATCTACCTCTACCGCCGGTTTTAATGACGTTAAGGCCAGCGCATTTCTCATAGGTATTGATACAGCCGCTGTTACCCCTCCCGCAACCTTCATAAACGTCCTTCGCGTAAGCTTCATATACATCCTCCTATATCTTTTATATAAAAAATACTTATTAGCACTTTAAATCTACCACTTTCCTGCCTTAATTTTATAATATTCTGCACATCTGGAGCACACGCCATCCTGTGGTTTCCAGTCAGGATATTCTTCATTAATTACCTTAGCAGTATCCTCGTCGTTTGCCACTTCCTCTATCCAGTCGAAAGAAGGAAACCCGCATAGTGGACATGTGGTTCCGGGAAGAGGTCCCAGATCCTTAGTTTCTTCTACAAGCTCATCAACAGAACGATTACCAGCCGCCAATGCCAGTACCAAGTTTGTGTCCTTCGACAATTCAACCATCTTATTATGAGGCAAAGGTTCTTCTGAGTTCCATAATTTCTCAAATATCAGATCTCTTGTCTCTTCAGGTATTTTACTAAAAAACGAATTAAACTCCTTTTTCCGTTCTTCTTTTGACGCAGTAGTTTCCCTCCCAATGTTCGTTAAACGTCCATCAACAGAGATATCCCAGAAAAGTCTATACCTATCCCTGATGATACGCTCTTCCATGGGAGACCGTCCAAAGTCCTCATCCACATTATATCCGAACTTGCTATTCATCATGTCCGAAACGTGCATAAGCTCATGCCTGATAACTGTTCGTATCTCACTACTTCCCTCAATAAAAAGCTCTGGATAAAGTCTTATGATTACCTTTGTACCCTCATCCACAACGTTAGACCCTTCATTCTGCCTTGTTGTAGCCCTCCTGACATGCACCTCATTGATTTTCTCTTCAATATCAGGATACTCAGCAAAGACATCTTGTAGAAAAACGCTATATCCTAATCTATTGAAGAATTCCTCATCCAATTCTCTAAACCGTCTTGGCCTTCTCTCCTCCTCCATCTCGTATATCGCATCTCTCTTATCATGATACTCTTTGTATAATTCAAGATCCCCAGACGCTTCCTGTCTTGCCAGGCCTTTACAGACAATATCATCAACCAACTGATGATCGTACATAATTTTAAGAGTTCCTGTTTGTTCTTCTTGCAGTTTAGTCATATTCTTCCTCGTCCATACAAGAATCACAGGCCATAGCACTCTTACCCTCTAGACGCTGTAGATAATCTGGTTCGTTGCCCATATACTCATCTATCTCTTCCGCATCTACAGATAGTTTGACCATTTCAACATGAATAAAAAGACTTGCCAGAGTTGCTGCATGCCGATAGAAGTCTTCAGGTGTTTTCTTAAAAACAGATGTTGAAAAAGCCTTAATCCATCTACCAATGTGGGCATACAAAAACTTTTTCTTGCCGGAAAGACAGCTTTCCTGCTGCTCTTCGCTGTGATTTTCTATTGAATACGCCAGTTTGTATGTCAGGAAATGGAGAAATTCCAGTTCAACAGCCACATGGTCCCACCTGGTTGTAGTCGTATCCTCTTCCATCTCAATTCCATATGCCTTATACATCCCTGATATATCGGCAAGATCCTGAGTCTGCTGCCAAATTTGTGAACCGCTGTAATACATCTCATAAGGAGGACAATCCATTGCAACGGTTGCGGCTCCAAAAGTTGCACGATAGCCCCACTCTAAATTATCAACATCATTACCTTCCAGCGCGTTCTGCAGCGACTCGAATACTCCCAGCATTTCACTATTACCACTGACAGAAATACAGCTTTTAACCTCTGCCATATACTCTTCGTTATTTAGCATCTCCAAGGCCTTCTTATTTGGTTCAAGAAGACATGTTGAAAGGAACTGATAGACTTGACTTGCAGCTAGTAGACCTTCAACACTTTCACTAATTTCAATTGCCATAACTATCCTCTATATGTCCATCTCCCTCATGCATTGTACAGGAGCGAGAGAGAAAAATTTTAAAAATCAAGCAACCATGAGATTTCTGCTACTGTTTAAATCGATTACTTACTTTACGTTTCTAAAGTAATCTTTAATTCCTGGCGACTTGTTATAACCGATAACGTATTCATCTGTAGTTGTCGCAACCGGACTACCCCCAAAATATTTCCCTGCTCTGAGCTCATAACACTCATAACAATTAACACATACACCGTCTGCCTTGTCCCAATCAGGATAGTCTCCCTTTATGTGCGACACTGCATCACCATCCAGGTCACTATCGCTCAGCCAGTAATACGTAGGCAGATCACATAAAGGACATGGACTATGGTATTTTGAATCCTCAACCTTTGCAGGTGTCAGGTGCTTCAGATGAGAAGTACTTTCTGCATCCTTAATTCCTTTACCCCACTCTATATAGCCATTTGATTCAGATGTGTCATGAAAATTATGCCATTCAATATTACCATTGTGCCTCTGATGGTACGTTGGATCATCAGTAGATTTGAACGCCTCAAAGCTTGCAGTCCACTCCTCTGCGCCTACATGTTTAATCCCGGTAACACCAATACCCATAAAAGCAAATATACTTAAAATGCACAGTATTCTCGGATATTTCATATTTTAAACTTCCTCCCTTTATCTACGTTCAAGTTAACAGAGTAATAAGGTTTAGTACGTGACCATCCGCTTTTCGTCGCTTTCCCATGTTGGCTCTTCAATTTGTATTCTGACGATTTCTGTACCGTCGGCAGCATACCCAATAGCGGTGTCGTTATACACCTCTACCTTCTTCCCCATTACCTCTGATTCATAAATCTTTGGCCCGTCTTCCACTTTAAATTTGGCTATCATGGTTTGACTTGCTCTGAAAAGCGCCAAGACTGCCATCAGCGTTCTTGATGGTGCTGCATATTTATCAAGCGCCTCGTCTACTCCGGGACCAAACATCTGCCTTAAATAACTTCTAGGAGCCCACCTTGGCGGTATGTAGTATATATTCGGCTCTGTGCCAAACTGCGGATAAAGAGGCAGTGCGACTTTATGTATGTGAACCAACCAGTCCAACGGGTTCTCAGGATCAGGCTTTTTATAATCACCTGTCAGAAGCCCATTCATCCTTATCTTCCCCACACAGGCGGCCATACAACGAGCCTCCATTCTTCTGCCCTTTGTAACAGGGTCCTTGCCTTCTACCCTTGGGTAACAAGCGATACACTTCTCAGACATCCTTGTTTCACCACGGTACATAGGCTTCTTATAAGGACACTGTTCAACGCATTTTCTGTA
>CAYTLC010000079.1:0-7842 GCA_964438395.1 uncultured Candidatus Scalindua sp. | reverse complement strand
GCAACGTTTCTGGTCTATCAAGACAATGCCGTCTTCTTTACGCTTGTATATGGCTTTCCTTGGACAAGCAGCCAGGCATGCCGGATAAGTACAGTGGTTACAAACTCTCTGGAGATAGAAGAACCATCTCTTATGCTCAGGCAACTCAGAAGACTCTTTGTCCGCTCCTGACCCCGTCTCATAGTTTGTCTTTTCACTTGCCGCAGTATCTTCGTATATATTTGGAAATCTCCACTCCTTGTCATCCGGAATATAACCAACCGCTACCTGGTTAAGACCCTTATTCTGAGCCAATTCAAAAATAGTATCACCGTTATAAAGTCCGTAAGGAGCCGTAGTTTCATTCTTGTCGTCTGCACCTGTGAACCACTCCATAGGATTGTTACCGTTGTCCCACAACATCTGCAATATCTTCTGGTCCCAATGCTGAGGATACCCACCATAAGGCTTTGTCTCGACATTATTCCACCACATATACTCCTGCCCTTTGCTGTATGTCCATGTACTTTTATGCGCCATCGTACAGGTCTGACAGGCAATACACCTGTTTATATTAAAGACTGCAGCAAATTGATGCTCCGGCCTTGACTCGAAGTATGGATACTCCATTGTTCTCCCAAGGTGCCAATTGTGAACAAGCGTCATAATATTCCTCCTTAAAATCTATTTAATTTGTCTGTAGTATCACTAAAATATCTATATTATTATCTTGCTGATTGTATGGATATAGGTCTCCATCTTATACTGACTGATTTAAGGCCATTTCTATCACCATCTTCTCCATTCCAAACTGCCATATTGAAGAATGTTGATTTGCCAGGCGTAAACTGAACATCATTTTCGTCTTGCGTCTGCAATGGCCTGTAAACAATAACATCCCACTGACCATCTATCCATGATCCCACACCGTTAACATCCTGATGTGTCTGCGCTGTAAGCGTACCAAATCCAACAGCATTTAGATCTTCCACTGATCTGCCCCTGGCTTCTGAAAGCAAAGACCCGGCAGCTAATCCACCAGACAAAAGGTCTACGCTATCGTGTACAGTTTTGTTGTAAATACAGGGATGTGGATCAGAATCAAAATCATGAAACATGTCAGGGTAAACATCTTGCATATGTTCATACCCACCATCTGCCTGCAGATCACGTTCCCAGTCTGCTTTCCAATGCCAGATATTTACGGTTTTACCCCTGTCACCCATTCTAGGACTGAAAGGAGTTTCCGGAGATATTTTTACAATACCAAGGGGAAACATAAAGCCAACTGCATCTCTGAACTGTTCATGTTTAATAGCTCTATCATTCTTTGTTGCATCATTCCACTTAACACCAAAGAAAATCGTTTCTCCATTATGGACTCCACTAACCTCAACTTCAGAAACAGAGCCGCCACCATTTGGAAACGCTCTATCCTGTATCTGCAAATTAACCTTGTAAGACGCAGCCTGTGCAAGAGCATCAGCTGCCCCTTCCAAATCAGTATTCACATACTTGACAGTCAGCCCATCTTCAGTGGGTATGTTCTCTTCCACTGTTGCTTCCTGCTCAAGGCTTTGTGAGAAACCCTCACCACTACATAAAAAGAACATCGCGACAAAGGCGCTTCCCAGGAAAATAGACTTTCGTATAAGGCCTCTCAACATGACTATAACCTCCACTAAAATTATAAAATGAATTTCAAAGATGTGCTTGAGTAAAAAATCAGAAAATCATTATAAGTTTAAATCAAAAAAAACTCAACATCAAAAATGATAAAAATTTGAAATTACCACAAAACACAATGAAACTAACGACTTCTTGAGGATACAAGATTATCCAGACAATGGTATTTACAAATATTAACAAAAAAAAGGCTTGTTCTATGTCTTTCTCGGAAAACGGATATGCAAGCTTAAATGCGTACTTGGAATGATTTTCAGGATATTATCGTGTCATATGCAACTCAACACATACCGCTTAAAAGTCCACACCAGTCACTTCTTCCCCTCCAGAAAAAGTCATGCAGTCATCTATTTATAGATAAATGCAAGATTTAACATAAGCGCAATATGTGTGCCACATAAAACTTATCTAATAAAAACATAAATGTTGCCACATAACATGCACGACTGCAAAGATATATGATAAGGAATCAAAATCACCATTTGCCAAGGAGAACCTTTCGGTCACCTACGCGTTTGACATTATGTCATATTTCATTTATACAGGATAAAAACGGAGACATAATGTCAAACACAGCAAACACATAACTACCCGCTACTTAAGCACTTAGTATTTGTTCAAAAAAGCCATTAACTATTTATGTTATCATTAGCCTCTTCTTCTTCTTTCCTCCTCCTCTCATCTTCCTTCCTCCTCCTCTCATCTTCCTTCCTCATCTCCTCTTTTCTCAATTCTTCCTTACTCAACTCTTCTCTCCCCGCCTCTTCATTACTTAACTCTTCCCGCTTTTCCTCTTCTTCCAGCGAATTCATTTTTCTATAGATGGTTCTGGGAGTAATTCCAAGTAATCTTGCAGTGACTTCCTTATCACCCTTAGACCTCTTAAGCGTTTCAATAATTATTTTTTTCTCAATCTCACGTAATGGCATACCAAATGGTATGGCAAATTTTCTATCCTCAACCCGGCCACCTAAAATGTTCTCAGGAAGATCCTTTTGCGTAATAACCCTGTCTTGAGTTAAAACGACGGCCCTCTCAACTACATTTTTTATTTCACGTACATTTCCAGGCCAATGATAATCGATCATCGCATTTTGCGCTTCCTCCGAGATCCCATCGATTTTCTTATTATTTTGTTGCTGATAAATTTTAAGGAAATGATTTATCAACAGCGGAATGTCTTCCATCCTTTCTCTTAGTGGAGGAATATCTATGGTAATCACGTTTAACCTGTAAAACAGATCTTCTCTGAATTTCTTCTGTTTTATTGCGTCTGCAAGATTAACGTTAGTTGCAGAAATTATTCGTACATTACTCTTTATAACACGTGTTCCCCCCAAGCGCTCAAATTCACCCTCCTGCAATACTCGAAGCAGCTTCACCTGAATAGATGGAGTGATTTCTCCTATTTCATCAAGAAACAATGTTCCATTATGAGCCAACTCAAAACGCCCTTCTTTTTGGTTAACAGCTCCCGTAAAAGCCCCCCTTTCGTAACCAAAAAGTTCAGATTCGAGAAGCGTATCCGGCAAGGCAGCACAACTTACTTTTACAAATGGCTTATCCATCCGCGTCCCTATACTGTGTATTAGTGACGCTATAGCCTCTTTCCCTGTACCACTTTCACCCTGAATTAGTACTGACGCCTGGCTTGGCGCAACTTGTTCCGCTAATTTTATGACGTCACGCATTGCATCACTTTGCCCGATAATGTCTGCATGCTTATCGTGCTCAGAATGCGCAAGTTGCTCATGTAAATATTTATTCTCTACAACTAGAGCCTGTTTCTCAACAGCCTTTCTGATCATATTGGTAATAACAATCTTCTTGAAAGGCTTTGTAATAAAGTCATAGGCACCGTCCTTCATGGCACCTACAGCCTTCTCAATTGTTCCATGTGCGGTAATTAATATGACTTCTACTTCCGGCTTTATTAACTTTGAAGCCTTAAGCAGTCGAAGACCATCCATTTTATGCATTTTCAAATCTGAAAGCATTACATTGATTTTCTTTTCGCGCAATATATCCAGTGCGCTTTCACCGCTTTCTGCTAAAAAGACCTCATATCCTTCTTTAGAAAGCATCCTTGACAGTGCAATTCTGATACTTTCCTGATCATCAACAATCAAAACTGTTTGTTTTGTTAAATTATTCAATTATATCCTTTCCGCAACTTTCAACAGGAAAACTAATAACCATAGTCGTACCCTTGTCAATCGTACTCTTACAAATAATTTCGCCGTGATGCCCTTCCACAGTCTTCATCGTCAAGGCAAGGCCCAAACCTGTGCCGTTAACTTTTGCGCTATAAAACGGATCAAAAACCCGCTGTATGTCCTCTTTACTGATACCAGAGCCAGTGTCTGTAATAGAAACGACAATATTTTTATCCTTAAGCCTTGTAGATATGCTCAATTTTCCACCTTCAGGCATAGCCTCAAAAGAGTTTTTCAATATATTAAGAAATGCCTGTTTAATCTGGTTTATGTCTAGTAATATTAGTGGCAGATCAGGAGCATAATTCTCTTTTAGAGCAATACCTCTCTGCAACCTCTCCTTATTAAAAAACTTTGAAAGTTCAATTAACACACTATTAACAGAAACCGGCTTTGTATCCAACCTGGGAAATCTTGCAAACCGTAGATACACGTCACTCATTTCAGTTAGAGTATCCACCTCATTCAGAATGGATTGAATTAGATTCTCCGCATCACTCTTCTCCTCTCCATTCTCCTTGCTGATTTCATCATACAACAACTCCGTATTTAAACTAATTGAACTTAGTGGATTTCTTATCTCATGGGCAACCTTTGCTGACATTTCACCAATAGTTGCAAGGCGTTCCGAATGCAATAGCTGCTGTTCCAGTTTTTTTCTTTCTGTAATATCATGACTTGTTAAAACAGTACCCCAATATTTACCCGTAGGATCGAACACTGCAGAATACGTATTGTAAAGAAAGCCATTGTCTGTCTTTATTTCCTGATGCTGCGACGTCTCTATTCCCTTCCTGAAACGCTCAGTTATCTCTGCCGCTACCCCTCCTACGTAAGGAATCTGATCATCTTTCACTGATTTATTTAACACCTCTTCACTTTTTACTTTCCATGCTTTTTCAATTTCCCTATTGCACATTGTCACTTTATCACTGGGGTCTATAAAAATAACACCTTCTGCCATATTTTCCAGCGTTGATCTTATCTCAAACAGCACATCACCTCTGCTTTTTCTCAATCTATCCATTAATGATGTCACAAAATAGACCGAAATAAAGATTGTACTGGCAAGTGCGAAGAAAACACACAGTATGTAAACCTCAGAATGCCAAAGCTCGTCACTATATCTAAAAGCAGAAAATATTTGTAAAGGCTGATGAGGTACTAGAGAATAATACTCCAGAATTAAAAGCAGAGCAAACAGACTTGTAGCAAACAGTGCCTGCAGATAACTATACTTTTTCTCTAAAAATATTCCACCAATTATGGCATGAAATAAGAAATAAACGATAAAGGGGTTTTCAATACCCCCTGCAAAGTATATCAGGCATACAAGAAAGAAATGATCTGTCATGATCTGTATACCCGCATGCTTCTGCACAGAAAAAAATGTTTTTCTCCGAAGTGCATTTGTATTGAAATAAAAACACACATTGGTTAATCCAATAATTATGCCAATGCTGTATAATGGAATAACCTGCTCTACAACATTAAAAACACTACTGAAGGTATATGTCGTAATAAACAGACCTGATATAGCAATCCAACGCAGAAGAATCAGCCAGTGTATGCGTTCTACTAATTCTGTTTTTTTTAAATTCTCCGTGAACACCTATGCCATCTCCTGTTTCTGCCTGTTATTATCGGTGTTGCATATGACAATCTAACTGGCAAATGCAAAACAAAATCAAACGAAAGAGTTTTTTAATTGATGATTATGTCGAGATTTACGTGAATTCATAGCAACCAGTGGAATACTTATTCTATAAGTCAACCACCTCATACTCCATCACTGCAACTTAGGATATAGAGAACCCACCAGAACATCTACCACTCTAAGAAAACAGATCTGAGGACAACTTCTTACAATACTGTTATAGCGATATCTTTTCAGCACTGTAAAGTCAATAAAAAAATGAAAATTACTGCCTAAAAAAGAGAACGTATGTAAAAAAACAAGATAATTTATTTTTTATGTAACATACTATTGACAACAAATTCACCATTTGTATAATCAATTTTTGTTATACATTCAACGTTAACAACCCACCGTTTTAAGTATATTTTTAAAAATAATTATTTAAATAATAACAATGCAAAAAGAATTTGAGCTGCCAGATATTGGAACTGAAACTGATGATGAAATTACTGTTTCTTTCTGGCACATGGAAGAGGACGAAGAGTTTGTGAAAGATGAAGACCTTCTGGAAGTTTCTACGAATAAAGAAACTTTGAAAATTGCTACACCTGGCACAGGTAAGTTAATTGAGATATTGGCCCAGGAAGGCGACGTGGTAACTGTTGGAGACGTTATAGCTTTAATGGAAATAACAAATGATTAAACGTAGCCACATCTGACTGAAAACAATATTTAAACAGACTTTCAGTTCAAAAAAACGGCTATTTTTAGGCCCCCTCTCATTATGCCATTTACCGATATTCTTGCACAGGATCATATTATTGAACACTTCAACAAAGCAATAAAAACCGATCATCTCTCTCACGCATATATCTTTACCGGACAAGAGGGAGTAGGAAAGGCTTTATTCGCAAAAGAATTTGCAAAAGCACTTAATTGCAAAAATAACGATAATGATTCCTGTAATTCATGCACGAACTGCAATCGTATAGAAATGCTTAACCATCCTGATGTTTTCTGGATAGAGAGAGAAGAAAAAGCAAAATTTATCAAGATAGAAAATATCAGAAATTTACAGAATTCTGTAAGGCTTAGCCCACTCGAATCTGACTACAAAATCTTTATCATCAAAGAAGCAGACAGGATGAATGAGGAGGCCTCAAACTGCCTGTTAAAGACACTGGAAGAACCCTCTCCAAATACTATAATTATCCTCATCGCCAACTCAGTGGCTCCGATTAAGGATACTATCAGATCGAGATGCCAGATTATCAGATTCCAACCAATCCCAAGCCACATAATAGAAAGCCAGTTAACAGATAAATCTGGTGCTGATGCCAACAAGATTGGATGGATATCAAGGTTTTGTAACGGAAGTCTGGCAAATGCGTTACATCTGCTGGATGACAATCATTACGAAATGAACAATGATATCGTCACCCGTATGACCGGACCAGACCTGGATAATCTTATTTTTGCCGAGGAGGTTATCGATTCCTATTTAAGCACTGGAGATTCTTTAGAAGAAAAAAGGCAGATCCTTAAGAGCATCTTACATTGCATCTTACAATTATACCGGGACCTTTTAATGGTTAAGGTTATGAACAAACATGACGTTGAGCAAGCGAAGATGTCTCTTTACAATGCAGGTCGTGAGGATAGTCTGCAGGAATACGCCAATTACTTGACCAGAGAACAGATAATGTACTTAATTAATGAGATTTTAGAGTCTATCAAGCACGTTGATTTAAACCTGAATATCAATTTACTGTTAGAAAACATAATTACGAAAATTACTGTTTTGAATTCTAAGTCGAGATAATACGCAACATACATGCTGGTTCAACTATTAAGAGTAGTGGAACAGAACCTCGTACATAGACTGTTAAAGGGAAAGAGGTATTCCCCTTTCCCTCTACAGCCAAAATCCTCTAATTTACTTCAAACCTGAAAAAAACTTTTGGATCCTCAATTACCACTCAGCATCTGTTCTGTCTTTGGTCTAACATCAAATATTGTTAATCCTCCATGAGGGTATATTCCACCACTAACCATTCCCATTAGATTATGATCATGAGCAATAGTTATACCCGGACCACGATTACATGACAGGCATGTAGATTGTGATGAGAAATTTGGAATATTATAAAGAATGTCATATCTCTCACCAGATCCAATTAATATGGTGTCTTTTTGATATGGTGCAGGGTGCCTTCTTCCATCAGTACCAATGATCAGTCCGTGATATCCGTGTGGATGCCAGGCAAATATGTGATCATATCCGATTGCCATTAACCGTACCAGGACAGTTTCGCCATCATA
>CAYTLC010000078.1:0-11528 GCA_964438395.1 uncultured Candidatus Scalindua sp. | reverse complement strand
TGCTCTGCAACGTCTTGCAGCAGGTAAATACCGTCAGCATAATTATCTGCCGTAACAATGTTCATGCCGTTGCTAACCTTGGCTTCCTTAATTATATAATCCATCACCTCTCTCCGCTGATCGTTGAAGATGTCCCAGTCTATAATCTCCTTCCCTCTGCCGCCATACACGAGCTGGAAGAGTGAGAATCTTGGTATTTTTTCTCGCCTGGTTATTTCGAGAACCTTGGACAACTCGTTGTAGTTCTGATTGGTAATGGCAAACCTCACACCTGTTCTAACTCCTGCCTCCATGAGATTCCTCAACCCCTGAAGTGACTTCTCAAAGGCTCCCTTAGCCCCCCGAAAGCTATCGTGAATTTCTTCGGCGCCGTCCAGGCTAACGCCCACATAGGCAAAGCCGGCTTCCTTGATTTTCTTTGCCACTTCCTTCGTTATAAGGGTACTGTTAGTCGATAGTATGGTCCTGAGCCCGAGCTTCATAGCGTACACGTTAAGCTCAAATATATCTTCTCGCAGCAACGGCTCGCCGCCTGAGAAAACGAGCATGGGCGATTTTATAGCCACCAGGTCATCGATCATGTCCATCGCCTCTCTGGTTGTGAGATCCCCCATATCTTCTTCAGATACTGCCTCTTCCGGCCCCACTGCATTAATATAGCAGTGGGCACAACTCAGATTGCACTTTCTGGTTACATTCCAAACCACCATAGGAGAGGATGTCTTAGAGAAGCGAAGCATCCATTTTGGAGTCTCCTTCTTAACTGCTGAATACCTTTTTATTTCATCCAGTGTTTTTGTGCTTTGTAAAAGTTTCGAACAATTTATCATTCGACACCGCGTCTTTCAATCGAGAAGAAAGGAAAAATAAAACAGGCACGGACAAATACAATTTGTCCGTGCCTTCCTGTAATCTACTTAAATAATCCGGAAAACCTGTCAATACAAGTCATGCACGGTGTTGTACACATTGAACTTACCCGTAGGCGTGAGAAGGCCCTTTATCCTTGCTTTCTCCGTAAGGGTCTTGTCGTCCATAATCACTATCTCACCTGCCTGGCCCTTTTCAGCATCACCCAGGTTACCCCAGATGCTTATCCAGACTTCGTCTCCAGCTTTATTGTATTCCATGTGTACAGCCTTACCATAGTCAGCGACTTTTATCTCCTTGAATATCCCGGCTGCCATATTTGCCTTGTCATAGACAGCAACGGTTGTCCTGTATTTAGATTTCTTACTAAGTGGAGTATCAAGCCAAACCCATTTACTATTCGGATGGGTCTTAATAAACAGGTTGCCCGAACTAAGTGAATTAATTTTCCTGACCACTTTCCAGGCCTGCTCAGGATGTCCCACAGGGTCCGTGCCTATCACAGACACTACACTATCGCCAATGTGTCCTGTAGCCCAGACTGGACCGAACTCCGGATCAATCCAGTTTGCCCCTCTTCCGGGATGCGGTTTAATGCCACCGGTATCAACAAGGGCAACAAGTTTCTTTTCCTTGGCATCTATTACGGCTATCTTGTTCCTCGCGTTCGCTGCCACGAGGAAGTAGCGCTTGGTTGAATCCCAGCCTCCGTCATGCAGGAAGCGTTCGGCCTCAATCATTTTAATTCCAGGGTTGCTTGGGTCAGTGTAGTCCACGAGCCATACCTGCCCTGTTTCTTTAATGTTCAATACCCATTCTGGTGCGAAGTGAGACGCTACAATGCTGGCTACACGAGGTTCCGGGTGGAACTCTTCTGTGTCGTAGGTGTAGCTCAGAGTACTTACGATTTTAATAGGCTCAAGGGTCGCACCGTCCAGTATCACAAACTGAGGCGGCCAGTAACCACCGACTACGGCGTACTTATCCTCAAAACCTTTAAACTTGCTAACATCTACGGATCGCGCGTCCAGGGAACATCGAATCTCTGCTACGGTATCAGGCTTTGCCATCCAGAGGTCTATCACTGTACACTTGCCATCCCTGCCTATGGAATATACATATCTTCCGGACATTGACATCCTGGTGATGTGTACCGCATAACCGGAATCAACTGTACTTACTACTTCTTTCGTGTCACCGTCAATAATTGCTATCTGGCCGGCATCGCGCAGAACCACGGCGAACATATTCTCTATATTACGACTGTGCTCCGGCTTAGTAGGACGATCTTTCTGCGGAATCAACAATTTCCAACTAGCTTTAACGTTCTTCATATCCCATTGAGGCGGAATAGGAGGATCGTTCTGAATGTACTTTACCAGTAGGTCTGTCTCTTCTGCGGTGATAGTACCCATTTTTCCCCAGCCAGGCATACCTCCACCGGTTCCAAACCATATAAATTCTCTGAGTTTCTTTGCTCCCTTGGCTTTCGTCTTACCTGGGGTTAAATCTGGCCCGGTAGCTCCTTTTCTCAGAACACCATGACAGCCTGCACAGCGATCAAAGTAAATCACCCTGCACTTTTCGAACTCTTCAGGGGTAAGTACATTCTCCGTCTCAGATGCAACCTCCGACTCAACTTTTACTTCCGCTTTAGCTTCCTCAGCTATCGCCTGTGTGCTACCTGCCATAAAAGCAACGACTAACATAAACGCAATTAATAATTCTCGCATAACTTTAACCTCCATGAAATGAATTTGATAAAAATCTAGCCTTTCCACTAGAGCTCTGTACATTCCTACCCCCCCTTTCATGGGCATAGTACAAAAGCTTCAAAAAGGTAATATTCAAGTACATAGATTTCATGCTCGACGAACTTCTCTGGGCAACCTTAGATCCATGATAAACCGCCAACCCGTAAAGCACATAATCAGTAACAATATTTTATTAAGATCTACGATGAATTAATTTTTTGAAGACAAATTAGCATTTATGTTTTAATTTGTAAATTGATACCATTACTTCACTAAAACTATAACTTGTTTAATTTTCAAAAAAACTATTTACTATTTAGCATTACAAAATTTTTTACACCAAAGATAATATATTCGGTAACATATATTCTAAATCGAGCAAAAGAAGTGCCACAGGCAAAGAGATAAACAGAATTGATATGGTTATAATAAGTACATAGACAGCTTATGCTTACAAGACCTATTTTTTTTTGTGGGAAACAGTTCGCTGTCTCTTTATATTCTTCCCTTGACAACATGTCAATACACAATGCAATTCAACAAAACGAAGGACATTATGTCACGGGTCAGATCGCTAATACGGCAAAAAGTCATGCAAGAACTTAATAAGACTTATTTTGCTTACTCTGAAGGAATGTAGTCTTGGAAACCATTGCAAAAATGCAAATAATCTAAAACAACTTTCCCTCTATTTGTCTGTCTTTTCAGCATCCTTCTTTGCTTCAGCAATGATCGCTGGAACAAGGTGTGATGGAACTATATCGTAATGTGAAAGCTCCATAGTATATGAACCTCTGCCGCCTGTCATTGACTTCAGTTCTGTTTCGTAGTTTTTTACCTCATCCATGGGGATACTTGCCTGAACGACCTGTAGATCTCCAAAAGCATCCATACCCTGCACCCGACCTCTTCTGGAAGAAAGATTTCCTGTGATCTCACCCATAAACTCTGAAGGAATGGTCACCTCTATATTAACCACAGGCTCCAGCAAAACAGGTTTCGCATTGTTAAATGCCAGGTGAAATGCTTTTGATGCAGCTATCTTAAATGCAGCTTCAGATGAATCAACATTATGAAAAGTACCGTCGTATAGCTCTACTTTAACGTCTACTACCGGATTATTACTTAGAATTCCCTTTGCTATTGTTTCTCTTAAGCCCTTTTCCACCGCCGGAATGTACTGAGACGGAATTGCTCCGCCAACAATTTTGGTTGTGAATTCAAAACCAGCTCCTCTCTCTAACGGCTCTATACGTAGATAAACCTCTCCATACTGACCCTTACCTCCGGTCTGTTTTTTATGTTTATACTGCGCACTTGCTTTCGTTGTAATCGTTTCTTTATGTGGAATTTTTGGTTGTCGCGAATCTACATCAATTTCATAACGGCTCTTTAACCTGCTCAGGATAACCTCCAAATGCAGGTTACTCATACCAGTAACAACTAATTCATGAGTTTGAACGTCTCTTGACACCTTAAATGTACTGTCTTCTGCTACCAACCTGTTTAAGGTTTCACTTATTTTCTGTTCCGCTCCGCGGCTTTTAGGCTCGATAGCCAGAGAAGCCATAGGATTTGGAAATTTAATATCCTTAAACTTAACCTTCGTGCCAGGATCACATAATGTATCTGAAACAGATATATCATCAATTTTTGAAACTGTTACAATATCACCAGGTATGGCACTCTTAATTTCCTCTTGTTCTTTTCCAAAAGTCCTAAACATGTGCCCAATCTTCTCGTTCTTCTTTGAACGTGAATTGTAGATTTCAGGATGGCCTTCCAGTGTACCAGAATGTATTCTAAAGAAACTAAGCTTGCCAACAAATGGGTCTGTAATTGACTTGAACACCTGCGCGCTGAAAGGAGCGTCTTTTGAAACCTCAACATCTTGTTCCTCTTCAGACACCTTATCTCCATCCACACTCATGCACTTACAGGACAAGCCCTTTTCCGGAGAGGGTGTAAATTTTGCAATCACATCTACAACACCCTCAACACCCAATTCCTTCTTATTCTCGCAACACAAAACAGGTACGATACTACCCGCAGCAATTGCTGTGTTAAAACACCCCTGAAGCGTTTCATCAGATATCTCCTGCCCCTCAAGATATTTTTCCAATTGAGTATCACAAACAGAGACTATGCCTTCAACCAACTTCTCACGACAACTATCAACATCACCAATCACTTCACCCGGCACTTCATCCGGCAGATTAAAGATATCTACCACCCCTTTAAACCCTGACCCATGCCCTACAGGTAACATCAAAGGCATACACTCTTCACCAAATGCGTTTTGAATAGAATCCAGAAGTGCTGGATAGTCAATATTATCACCATCCATTTTTGTAATTACGACAACCCGGGCCAACCCTGCTTCACTGGCAAGATCCCACATCTTTTGAGTGTTGACTTGTATCCCACTTGTAGCGGCAATTACTACCACTGCAGTTTCCACCGCATTTAACGCACCTATTGCACCGCCTATAAAATCCGGGTATCCAGGAGTGTCAATTACATTTATCTCTTTATCCTGCCAATTGCAATGTAGTACTGAAGAATCGATGGTGGTCTTTCTCTCTTTTTCTTCAGGATCAAAATCTGAAACGGAAGTACCTTCATCAACACAACCTAAGCGTTTAGTCGCTCCAGCCTTAAATAGTATACCTTCTACCAGCGAAGTCTTCCCTGATGCACCATGCCCAACAAATGCCACGTTTCTAATATCTTTCGTTTCATATTGTCCCATCGTTGCCTCCTTAGAGAGTCCACTATTAACAATTTTCTAGATCATAATTCTCCAAAATTCTTGAGAATCGCCAAGCCATACTGCTGACTTTTCTCTGGATGAAATTGCATTGCAAAAATATTATCTATTGAAATCATTGAAACAAATGGTACACCGTATTCCGTCTCGGCAGCAATAACTTCATCTCTATCCGGAACTACAAAATAAGAGTGCACAAAGTACATATATGGATCAACCGGTAAACCTTTTAAGACCGGCACTTCTTTCTTCTCTTGTATAGTGTTCCAGCCCATATGAGGTATTTTTAACTTCTGGCTGTTTACAACTGGCAACTCACCAAGTGATCCTGTCACCTCTTTCTGCCCACCTGTATTATCCATATTCAGTCTGTCTGCGTTAAACCTGACTACCTCACCAGGAACGATATCGAGACCTTCATGTACTCCATCCTCATAGCTCCTCGTAAAGAGCAGGTGCAGACCAAGGCAAATCCCCAAAAAGAGCTTGTTCTGTTTTATATGGTTTTTAATTGGTTCAATTAAATCCCTTTCCTGTAAACCATCTTTTGCGTCCTTAAAGGCACCAACACCCGGCAGTACAATCTTGTCCGCATTTTCTATAATCCCTGGTTTATCGGTTACAACAGTATCAAAACCTACTTTTTCAAATGCCTTCTCAACACTCCTCAGGTTACCCATGCCATAATCAATAATCGCTATCATGAGTCTGTCAGGACAACAATCTCCACTCTTCTATTTTTCTTCTTACCGCTCTTGTTCTTGTTGCTTGCAACAGGCTGAAATTCTCCGAAACCGGCAAGATATAATTTCTTAGGGTCCAGATGGCAATTATCTATAAGATAGTGAAGAACAGTTGCAGCCCTCACAGCAGAAAGTTCCCAATTAGTCTTATAAAGCTGTTTCGTGCGTTTAATTGGATCATTATCTGTATGCCCCTCAACCCGGATAGTCTCATTTGGAAAATCTTTTTCGAGAATACGACATACCTTAGAAAGACTGCTTTTTGCCGCTTTCTTAAGCTTTATCTGTCCGGAGTTAAATAACACTGACGAAGGGAGGACAACGGAAATATGGCCTTCTTTGATCCTGACACTTACGCCGGTTCCTTTCAGTCTCTCTTCCATACTGCTTTGCGCTTCCTCTAATCTGTTCTTTTCATCAATCAGCCTTGCATTCTCTTCCTCGCTAAGAGCATATTTAGAATCCAAACCTTCATTTTCACTTTGCAGCTCTTCTATCCTTTGAGTCATTAACACTTTTTCTTCCCGGAGACTCGTTAACTCTGCACATCCCACAGAAAAAATTATCAGCGACAAAAAGAAACACTTTACAAATCCTGACTTATAACCCATAGATACCTCCATTCTCTAAAATTAAAACCACAAGAGTTGAAAAAACTTCTTATAGAACCTTATCAATTTACTTCTATACTTATTTCGCTTCGCTTTTAAAAGACACAAAATATTAAAAAAGATACAAGAGAAGCGTTATATAAACATCTAAATAGTTATCAATAATTCCAACAGTAACATCTTGAAACAACAAACATACGAAGGCGGCCAATGATAAAAACGGACCGTAAGGGATCATCTTACCTCTCTTTAAAACTATCCTGGGTATACCAAACAATAATCCAAAAAAAGGGGCCAGGAAAAAAGTTGCAACAGCCAGTTTCCACCCTATAAAGCCACCTATTACACCCATAAGCTTTACATCACCGAAACCCATTGCATCTTTTCTAAGTACCAACTTACCAATAACGCCACATAGATAAATCATTCCTCCAGCGACAAAAATCCCTAGCATTGATGTCTGCAGGGAAGCCATCCATTGGTTGGCACTATTATCAAAATACCCCTGTGCGCTATTCAAATTACGGCTCCCCACACACAAAAGCCCAGCTATTGGAGCCAAAATCAAGCCGGTATACGTAATTTCGTTAGGTATGATATAAAGCTTTAGATCTACAATAGAACCAACAATAAGAAGGCAACAAAAAATCAAATAAAAGATATAAGCGCAAATCAAATCACCCTTTACCATTATAACGCTATGGAACAGGGACAGAAAAACAATACCTGTAATTATCTCTGTTATAGGATATAACGCTGAAATCTTATGTTGACAATGTCTGCATTTGCCTTTGAGAAAAAGGTAGCTTAAAACCGGAATATTATCATGCCATACTACACGTTTACCACAATTAACGCATTTAGAAGCCGGCCACAACAATGAGAGCCCTTCGGGAATTCTATAAATACAAACATTCAAAAAACTCCCGATAACGAGCCCCAGACCGAAAACCCATAGCTGAATTAAAACTTCCTGTAATCTTAAGTATTCCACGTCCTGGATTGTAAGTGTTATGTTAATAAACCGTTATCTCATTTTCAAGTAGAAATATCTTTTAACTCAAGCTCTATCTCTTCTTTATACGTCATATTGTTGCGGTACATGCCATTTGTCCCTTTCCGGTATGGCGGCCTGAGCACGTAGGCGATTGAACAATTTCCATTGTTTTGCTTAAGATCTTCTATTTTATCCCCCATACCAAATCCAACGGTTTTGAATGAGATATCTCCCTGCCGTACATAAAAACCCAGGTGCTTACCATTCACTCCAAAACGACGCACCTGGCCAACAGCCTTTACATTCCTTGTAGCAAATACAGGAACCGGATTACCTTCTCCATGAGGAAACAGACCTTTCATCTCTTTGAAAAGAGCGCTTGATAGTGATGACAGTTTGACTTCAAGGTCTATATTCAGAGTCGGAGTGAAATCCTCCCCATCCATCAGTTCTATTGAAACGGTATTAAAAATTTCCTTAAACTCAGAAATATCCTTTCTTAATATACTCAATCCGGCAGCTTGTGCATGCCCCCCAAAAGAAATAAGTATTTTTCTGTCCATAAAATATTCCTGGCATTTTGTCAGAGCGTTATATAAATTAAAACCAGGTACTGACCGCGCGGAACCACTCCCTACCTCACCATCAGTCGCAATTATAATAACCGGCTTGTAAAATTCAGATGCAAGCCTTGATGCAACAATACCAACAACTCCCTGATGCCAACTGTCATCAGATATTATAATTGCCATTTCAGAGTCGATATCCACCTCGTCTAAAATCTTCTTCCTTGCCGACTCCAATATATCACTCTGTATTTTTTGCCTTCTCTTGTTTTCACTCTCTAGGTATTCTGCGATCTCCTTTGCTTTATCCTCACACTTTGAAGTCAATAGATCTACACCCTTTTTCGCATCCCCCACTCTACCTGCAGCATTTATCCTTGGCCCCAAATTAAATCCTACATGAGATGAAAGAATTGTTTTGTCTTTAAGCCCTGCAATTTCTTTTAATGCATTAACTCCATGATTTTTAGAATTCTGCAGAGAGCTAAGACCATATTTTGCTAAAATCCTGTTTTCACGTTTTAAAGGAACCACATCAGCGATTGTACCTAAAGCGGCAAACCCTATTGCATCCATAAGAAAATCTTTAAACTCACCTGCGACCTTCCTACTCGGAGGTTTGCCTGTCGAATCCGCCTCTTTCTGCTCTGCCGGGTCATCCTGACGGGCAGAAGCAATCTGCCCCAACGCCCACGCAAGCATAAAAGCAACTCCAACACCGGCAAGCTCCCTGAAAGGATAATTTGAGGTAGTCAATTTAGGGTTAATCAGCCCAAAAGCATCATCACAACCACAAGTCATCGAGCTCAGTGACGCAGTCTCTTCACTACCATCTAATGCACTGTCCCCGGGTTCATGATGATCAGTTATTATCAGGTCAATACCTTTTTCTCTGGCAGATTTAGCTTCTTCAAAAGAGTTAACACCGCAGTCAACCGTTATGATAACCTTTGTACCCCCTTTACTCAGCATCTCTATCGCTCCAACGTTTAAACCATAACCCTCCTCCAGACGATTCGGTATGTAATAATCGATTTCTGATTTCTGATCCCAATACAATCGGGAAAGAGTCTCAAGGCACTGTACCATCAATGCTGTAGAAGAGATGCCATCAACATCATAATCACCATAAACCGTTATTTTCTCGCCTTTGCTTAACGCGTCAATAATTCTCCCGCTCGATTTTACGATATCTGGCAGCAACATTGGATCGCTAAGTAGAGACAGAGTTGAATCTAAGAATGCTTTGGCAGAGCTCACCTCTGTGAGACCTCTATTAATCAATAACTGTGATAACAGCGGAGAAATACGAAGTGCATCAGAAATCTCTGTTTGGAGATTTTTATTCAAAGGATGGATTACCCATTTCTTTTGGGACAATTCTTGGATGGCCATTCAATTATAAATTAGCAATTAATTGATCTTAATCTTAGCTTGCATCAACATCACTGTGCTATCAATTTACTTGTGAAACAGGATACCCTGTATCTTGTCAATAAGCACTTGATTGGAATAATTTGTACTCTGATGAGGGTTGACAGCATAAAATGGTACATCGAATCCAAAAGCAATCATTTTTTCTTTGCAGGCCTCAATCTCTTTATCCGTATGGCTTTTGTGCAGGTTGATAACAATGAAGTCTATCTTATTAAGCAATAGCTTAGCAGATCTCTTTATCTTATACATCAGAGGAGATACAACTAAAATCGCCACATCCGCACTTTTAACACGAAGAAAACTATTGCCTTCTATTAACAGATTATGTTCTTTGCCAAAACAGTCCAGCGCAGCCGTAATGCCGGCCACTTCAACACTTGGATCAGACTGCAGCCAGACAACTTTACTGGCTCCCGCTCTTGACAATTGATCAGTATCTTTTCCTTTTTCCATTAGAACAGTATCATCTGTTATAACTTCAAAAGGTTCATATCCTGCATCACACGCATCACAATCCGTATGTCTGGGGCAGGAACCTTCATGCCTTATGGTAATTTTCAAAGCACTCCATAAGCTTTCAGAAGGATGTAAGTCGGGTGAGTGTTCTAACGCCTCATAAGAAGCACTGCCTGCATGCTGCAATACACGTCCATGCCGGACTATTTCTTCATGCTTTTTATTATGTAATTGTGTACGTCCAGACAAACTACTTAAGAGAAACGACGCTACAGCAGTCTTACCTACTCCACTTGACGTACCTGCAACCACAATTTTCTTCATTTTATTAGGGCTTCATATTCGTTCATGAAATACCTTATTGTAGACAACACGGGATTTGGAGCCGTTTGTCCAAGCCCGCATAAAGATGCAGACTGCGTAACATTTGCCATCTCTTTTAAATCTTCTACATCGCTCCTGACACCTTCTCCCTTGGTTATCCTTGTCAATATATCCAGCATCTTTCTAGTACCGACTCTGCAAGGCACGCATTTACCACAAGACTCCTCCTGCACAAACTCCATGAAGTATCTTGAAATGTCAACCATCGACGTATCATTGTCCATAACAATCAGACCGCCAGACCCCATGATAGCGCCAACTGCCTGCACAGATTCATAATCTATAGGCAAATCCAGATGTTCTTCCGGTACGCAACCACCTGAAGGGCCTCCCATCTGTGCCGCCTTAAACCCACTACGACCGGGCACACCACCCCCTATATCAAAAACAATCTCTCTCAAAGTTGTTCCCATTGGAACTTCCACCAGACCGGTATTCTTCACCTTTCCTGCCAGTGCAAATATTTTTGTTCCAGAGCCGTTCTTTGTGCCAAGCTGTTTATACCAATCGGCACCTTCAGCAATTATTACCGGTATATTAGCCAATGTCTCTACATTGTTAATATTAGTAGGCTGATTCCACAATCCTGAATTTGCCGGAAAAGGAGGCCGAGGACGCGGCATTCCCCTTTTGCCTTCAATAGAAGCGATGAGTGCCGTCTCTTCACCACAAACAAAAGCGCCTGCACCCATCTTTATCTCCAGATCAAAATTAAACCCGGATCCGAGAATATTATTCCCCAGCAAATTAAGTTTTTTGGCCTGTGCAATCGCATTCCTGAGATGGTTAACTGCAATCGGATACTCAGCCCGTACGTAAACATAGCCTTTTTCAGAACCGATTGCACGCGCGGCAATCAACATCCCTTCAATTACCGCATGGGGATCACCTTCCAGGATAGCCCTATCCATAAACGCCCCGGGATCACCCTCATCCGCAT
>CAYTLC010000077.1:4685-11537 GCA_964438395.1 uncultured Candidatus Scalindua sp. | reverse complement strand
ATAGAAGGAGGGAGCTGATATGTCACATGAAATGGACAAAGTTGACAATGGTGATAATAGTGGATTTGCTATAACAAATGTCAAGAAGTCTCCATACCTGACCAGGCAAGGCAAGAGAGTGGCCAAGACCATTATAAACGATACAATGTTACATGAGGCCAGAAAGCGAAGCGAACAACACGTGAATAAAATAGAGGTTGAAACGGTAGTACAAAAAGGCCAGAGAAAAATAGAAGGGATTATGGAAATAACATCTATTCACAGCGATTTCAAAGAGAAACTAAAAGAGCAAGTAACATTACCAGAGGTGTTAAAAAAAACAGACCTGATTTTTGACGAAATCCATGAAGAAGCAATAAATAAGATTAAGAATATGAGATAACAAGCTTACGAATTTAACAAAAAAACAATTAACATTTTTCAAATCAAAACTATACCCCCCAGTCAGGAAAGACAACTCCTTTTCTCTACAGACATTTAACAAAAAAACATTATAATGAACGTGTACGATCCATAGTCTTAACCAGTTGTCATTTGATAGAATTATTCAATATCATCAGTTGGCGGACAGGCATAGATGATGAAACAGAATATCGATTATTTTAGCCTTTTTCATAGTAAACAGAGAAATCGGTGTAGAGTTTTTCTGAGTAGAATATTGGTGGTGTTAATGCTGGCAACTCTCCTGTTTGGTTGCGGCACAACGGAATACAATATTAAATCTACCAGCGAACTAAACGGTAATAAATTGCTTACAGGCCGATTTGTTTTCTATAATGACGATGTGCACATCGAAAGTGGTGAAGGATTTTCAGTATTCTTTAAAGAAAGAGATGATAAAACACTCAGAATGTTTCAGCCTGATGAAGAAGGATATGTATACATTCCTGTTGATGAAGGCCAATATTACATTGCAAGAATTAAATATAACAAACTAAACGGACATCTCCTTTTCCCTGTACATCAAAGCTCCGGGATAAATGTTGCTGCTTTTGATAAAGTTGTTAATTTTGGTACAATCCAGATAAGTCTTCAACAAAATATAACATCCAAAATCGCATATGTATCCACTTATGGTTACCCTTATGCAGGCAAATTGATGCCTTCTTCACTGAAGCCTGAGTTAAGCATCACTCAAACCCCTGACTGGGACATTGCTCATCCATATATATTATTCACTAAACTTGACATATTACCTGAATCTATCAGAGATGAGGCTATTTATTTCTCAGAAGAGGTGGAAACTCCTTTTAGATAACAACCTCAATTATTTATTATTAACGATCAGCACAATGAAAAACCAATTATGAGCGATTATTCTTTGAAAATGTGTTTCTTCATTTCCTTATTTTTTCTCTGTCAGTATACGGTAGTAACTGAAACAGTTGCTACGGAAGCGACTGGCGAGAAAACCAAATCCTTATTAGTAGATACGAAGTGTTCAAAATGCCATACGCTTAATCGAGTCTTTATTCACGCACGTACAGAAGAGGAGTGGCACTCTGTTATTGAAGAAATGATGGCTAAAATTCCGGGCTGGTTCGGCCCGGAGGATGCGAAGCAAATTCTTATCGAAATTATTACCAACCGGCAGGAACGTGTAAAGGAGATTACTGCGGAAAGAGAGGATTATGCTGACAACAGATTATTGTTTCTTGACCGTTGCATTATGTGTCATCCTGTAAATCGTATATTGAAAGAGAACAGGACTTCTGAAGAATGGAAGGAAACGGTAGAACGAATGCGATCTGAAGCGGGTGAATACATAACTGAGAATGATGCAAACCGCATTGCAGCGTTTCTTTCTGAAAGGTCAGAGGTTTTAAGGGAAGATGCCGGAAGCGAATTATTTGTCGCTAAATGTCTTGTCTGCCATCCTCCGGGTGAGAGGATTCTCCTGGCAAGACATAACAGAGCTGAATGGGAAGAAATTGTTAAGGACAGAAAGCAATTTGCCAAAAACGCTACTCCGAGAATCAGAATAGGAACTGAAGATGCAGCGGTGATCGTTGAGCTGCTTGTAAGAACCCAGGGACCGGAACCCGATAGAAGTTCACCATAGTCTTATTAATACACATAATTACTGTCGCTTCATTATTACGTTTTGTTTAATTTTGATGAAACTACGGAATGGATAACTTAGAACTCAAACCTGATGATAGAGTATTGATTCTCGGGGGAACCGGCTTTATAGGAAAACGGCTTGTTTCAGAACTCACCGGAAAAAATATCGGACTCAGGCTCCTTGTACGTAACCCGTCAAGAGTACCTACCGCTATTCTGAAAAACAAAAATATCGAGATTGTCAGGGGTGATATTGTCAGTGGAGATGGACTAAAGGAAGCTGTCAGTGGAATTCACACCGCATATTATCTCGTTCACTCCATGGGTAGTAAGCGCTTGCTTAAAAGTACTGAATTCACCAGGATGGATAAGGTTGCTGCTGAGAACTTTGTCAATTCGGCAGATGCAACAGGAGTCAAGAGAGTAATTTATCTTGGAGGACTTGGGGAGGCTGGTAAGAGTCTTTCAGATCACCTCAAAAGTAGAGAGGAAGTTGCAGAAATACTGTCTTCAGGCAGACTGCATGCCACCGTTCTTCGTGCGGCTGTTATCATAGGGTCGGGAAGCGCATCATTTGTAATGTTTAAGTATCTTGTTGAACATATGCGTGTTATGATATGTCCAAAGTGGATAGATACGAAGATCCAGCCAATAGCAGTAAATGATGTCCTCGCATACCTTACAGAATGTTTACTTCACCCGGACACAGCAGGAAAGAAATTTGATATTGGCGGGCCTGAAGTCTTGACCTACAGAAAGATGATACAGCAATATACAGAGGCAGTGGGAATTCCCAGACGGATTATTTTCCGTACGCCTGTTCTATCAGCACTCCTTGCCTCCTACTGGGCAGACCAGGTCACATCGGTGCCTACCGGCCTTGCACATTCCCTGATAGAAGGGCTGAAGAACGAGGTGGTATGCCTTGATGACAGTATTTCAGAGTATATTCCCATAGAGAAAACACCATTCAAAACCGCGGTAAAAATTGCCGTTTCTGAAAAAAGTTAACAAAACCTAAGGTTGTGATAAAAAACGCATCTTTTCCTTTTTACGTTTGGGAACCTTAGACCAGGTTGCCAGCCCTACTTTGTTATGTAAGCAGATATGCCACGCCTAAATTTATACTTTATTAACTTCCTATCAATAATTAAATTATGTAAAATACACGGCAAATACGTCTCTGGAATTCTACATTTAAGACAATTTAATTAAAAATCAATGATAAACAGAAAACTATTATTTATAGCCGTAATTGTTGTGATCGGCATGGGTTGTCACTCAATGCCGGATATTGTGAAGGCTGACAGGTTGAGGAACTTTCCAGCTGAAATAAGCGAGGGAGATATTGTTCATGTTGCAACCGGTGAGAAGATAAAGTTTTCACAACTTGCCGACTCTTTTGACGGTGCCAGGATAATCTATGTAGGTGAGGTACATTCAAACAGGGAGTCTCATGAATTAGAACTACAGGTACTGAAGGAATGTTACAAGAGAAGCGGTGGTAATATAGCGGTAGGTATGGAGATGTTTAAAAGGCCGCATCAGGAGATTCTTGATAAATGGACAAACGGGGAAATCAGTGAGAAAGAGCTGTTATATTCAACAGACTGGGATTACGAATGGGGATATGACTATAATCATTATAAAGAAATCATGGACTTCATACGTGACAATAAGATCCCGGTTATTGCACTGAACATTACAAAAGAATTCGGTAAAACAATAAGAAAAAAGGGAATTGAAGGCCTGAGTGAGGAAGAAAGAAAAACCCTGCCTGAAATAGATACTACGGACGTCTATCATAGAAAATACCTTGAAAGGATATTAATGGGCCATGGCCATGGTGATACCGACATGAGTGGTCTCTTCGAGAAATTCTACCTGGTGCAGTGTGTATGGGAAGATGTTATGGCTGACAGTATAACCGGGTATCTATCATCTCCAGAGGCAAAAGGCAAAAAGTTGCTGGTATTCGTGGGCGGAGGTCACATTATTTATCACTTTGGTGTTCCAAAAAGAGTGTTCCGGAGCAACCATCTCCCTTATCTAACTATTGAGACATACGAGAAGAGAGCTCTTAATCCTGATAAGGATCACCCTCTATTCGCAGAGGATATACCCCTTCAGCCCGCAGATTTTGTGAAGGTTGTTCAGCTACCAGAACCAAAGAAAACAAAAGTGCTACTGGGAGTAATGATTCGAAACATGAAGGAGAGCAAAGCAGAAGAGGAGAAGGAAGATAAAGACAAAAAAGAGCAGAAATATAAGGTTGTCATGGATAGCGTACGGGAGGATAGTCCCGCCGGAAAGGCCGGTCTACAGGCGGGAGATATTATCCTGTCAATGGACGATGAGAAGATCAACAGGGTATTTGATGTGATCTATCATGTACGCCAGAAGAAGTCCGGGGATACTTGCCAGCTGGAAATATTGCGTGGAGAAGAGAATATAACAGTCGACGTAACCTTCTTTGAATCAAAAAAGTAATGGGTAAACCTGGTCCACGAGATGTAATTACACAATATGATGAGGATAACTTATAGATTAATGACCGCAAAATAGGCACTGGTTTTAGAAAGTTAAAATATGGATCTTACCAACAAGACAAAAGAGGTTATTAAAGCAACGGTACCGATAATTGAGGAAAACGCAGTAGAGTTGACAAAGAAGCTTTATCCGTTACTATTCACACGTAATCCTTCGATAAAAATTTTTTTCAACCGGGCGCACGTGCGTAACGGTACACAACCACGAGCATTTACTGCATCAATTATAGAATATGCCAACAACATCGATAACCTTGAAGCAATTAAACCGCTTATAAACGATATAGCGGAAAAACACGCTTCATTGAACATCAAGCCTGTACAATACACTGTTGTTAATACCTGTATTCTGGAAGCAATTATAAGTGTTCTTGGAACCAAAGGAACTCATATGGTAAAGAGAGCCTGGGAAGAGGCTATCGAGTATTTTGCAAATATTATCATTGAAACCGAAACTAGAAAATATGAAGAGACATTAGCAAAAGAGGGTGGCTGGAAAGGTTATAAAAATTTTACCATTACCAACAAAGAAAATGAAAGTATTCTGATAACCTCATTTTACCTTGAACCTGCAGACGGCAAAACTATCGTAACCGGCAAGGCTGGCCAGTACATCTGTATTATGTTGGACCTACCTGAAAGAGGAACTGTTTTTCGCAACTATTCTCTCTCAAGCAGCCCGAATAGCAACAACTATCGAATTTCAGTCAAACGGGAAGAAAACGGCCTCGTATCAAATCACCTCCATGATATGCTTTCTCGGGGAGATAAAATAAAGGTAAATCCACCTTACGGTTGTATGCATCTAAAGGAAACAGATAAACCGGCGGTACTTATCAGCGGGGGTGTTGGAATAACTCCGATGATGAGTATCTTGCAGAATGCTGCGGAACGACAGATAACCAGGCAGATATACTTTATTCATGGAACGCGAAATATAAATACCCACGCTTTTAAGGACAATGTCGTAACATTAACAACAGATCATGACAACCTCAGCCATCGTTTCTTCTATTCCAGAGATTCAGTAGAGTCCGCAGATACGGAACATGGAAGAATTACCTTGAACTCAGTCAAAGAGATTGTAAATCATCGAAAAGATGCAGAGTTTTATCTCTGTGGCCCCACGCAAATGATGAAGGATCTATACAGGGGATTAAGCAATTGGGGTGTTACACCAGACAATATTATTTATGAATATTTCGGCCCTAAAGGGGATATTACCGGATAAGATTTATTAACTTAGGATTGTATTAAATTTTTTCTATGAATACGTTTATACTATAGATCGGATTTGTCAAATCCAAAAAAACAAGATGCAATTCAACAAAAGGAGGTGTAGCTATGAAAGTTGCAATAACCGGTTCTTCAGGACTCATAGGAACCAGCCTGGTTTCATTTCTATCAGAAAAGAGTGTTACCGTCAGTAAGATCTTACGTGAAAACCCAAAAGATGATAATATTTCGTGGAAGCCAGAAGACGGTGATTGGAACTCTGCTTTTACCGGAGGAGTTGACGGGATTGTCCACCTGGCAGGCGAAAACATCGCATCAGGGAAATGGACCAGGAAGAAAAAGGAGAAGATCAGGAACAGCCGTATTGAAGGGACTAAGAAACTTTGCGAGCACATCTTAAAACTACCCACCCCCCCTTCTGTCCTGGTCTGCGCGTCGGCAATAGGTTACTATGGAAACAGAGGAGTGGAGTTCTTAAATGAAGGCAGTTCGAGAGGAAGTGGGTTCCTGCCGGACGTCTGTCTCGGCTGGGAAGAAGCTGCTGAATCAGTATCGAAAGCAGGTGTCAGAGTAGTAAGCGTAAGATTTGGTATAGTGCTCAGCAAAGACGGTGGCGCTCTGGCAAAAATGATGACCCCCTTTAAGATGGGAATGGGAGGCAAGATTGGAAGCGGAGCACAGTACATGAGCTGGGTAGCCATGGACGATGTAACAGGTGCAATTTACCATACGTTGGTAACAGGATCGCTGAAGGGACCTGTAAATGTAACAGCACCCAACCCTGTAACAAACAAGGAATTCACTAATACACTTGGCGAAGTGTTAAAAAGGCCAGCCGTAGTGCCAATGCCTGCCTTTGCAGCAAAGCTCGCATTTGGTGAAATGGCAAATGACCTGCTACTGGCAAGTACAAAGGTTGCACCAAAGAGGCTGTCAGATTCAGGATATGAATTTCAATATCCTGAACTCGAAAATGCTCTCAGGCATATTTTAGATTAAGTTA
>CAYTLC010000077.1:0-4585 GCA_964438395.1 uncultured Candidatus Scalindua sp. | reverse complement strand
ACATAAAATGAAATCTTCACTGATAATTTCTGTTTTTATTATAGGAGCTCTTACCATCATTGCTTCCTGCAAAAAGCCTGATGAAGTGAAAGTTAAAGACGATAAAGCATACACACTCCTTCAGGACGATCTGGCGCGATCGATGAAGAAAGCGTCCCTGGTGATGAGGAGGTTATCAAGAGCGGTGAAAAATAATGATTGGGTTGAAATGGATATGTGGACACAAGAACTTAAAGAAGGTATCGGTTTCAGTTGCGTAACACAATACATGATTGAAAATAATGATATTTCATTAAGATTTATTATGCTGAGTAATCAATTTAACAGCGCCATAAATAAATTGATGTTAGCCAGCAAAAATCATTATTCCGAAAGAGCAGGTTTAGAATTCAAAAATTTAGTATATTCGTGTGACGCATGCCATGACAGCTTTAACAAAGACGCGGAAGGTAAGCTGGATTTTAGTGATACAGGAGAGGAACAGGACTAGAAGAGAGTGTAATACATGAATTACGATTTGAAATACAGGTAAAACATGATAGTCGGTCAGTAATGTGAAGATCGGAGTATTAGGAGAAGGCCGCAGATTTTTCTAAGGATTCATTTATGATAAATAGAAATATAACAGCTCTAATAGCTGTTTTTATGTTGTTAATTGGTTTACAGAGTTATTTATACTCTTCTCCGGTTGAAACTGAAAATTATACACAGCAGTGCAAAAACTTCTTAAACCGACACTCCGGAGAGTTAAAAGATGAATCTTTTGAAAAACTGCTGGGATACATTGGCAACGCACAGATTTGCAGAATAGAAAAGATATATAATAAGTTGAGTAAAGAAGAAAAGAACAGATTAAAGGATGTTTTATCACATATCGAAGATGTTAAAAAAGAATTGTCGAAGGATAAACTGGAAAGGATTAATGAATCAATCGCAGCTATCATGCCTGCAATAGAAAAGGAACTATGGGAAGAACTGTCAAACGATGAATTAGAGGAACTGGATATTCTGCTTCGAGCAAAGTGGAACAGTATGCTGAAAGCGTTGGAACAGAATGACATTGATAAAGCAGTAAATTATTTTCATCATACAGCAAGCGACAGGTACAGAAAACTTTTTAAAACGCTGAATCCTGACGGCAGGAAAAAGATAGGTAAGGACCTTGCAAATATTCAAATAGTAGAAGTAGTAACAAACACGGCAATATATGAAATAACAAGTGAATTGAAAGGTGAAAAATCCTCTTTTCAATTGGCGTTTGTAAAGGATTCACATGGAGAATGGGTAATAAAGTCATTTTAGGAATTGAGGATATGGATAAAGAGACAACACTAACCGAAATTATATCCACTCAATCTCTCCCCGATTACGAAGCTGCAGACGTTTTGTGGACTACGTTAACAAGGGTTGTAAATATAACTAAGCAAGATGGCAAAAACATACCCAAACAAGATCTTCAGGAATTGGAATCACTTATAGAAAAATTCTCTGAAGATGAAATGAGAAGGCTGTTAAAGGATCAATCTGTAGACTCCCTGGTTTTTCTTGATCCACCACTGGAAACCGTACTTACCGATCCGGAAGGAACAACGGGTGAAGTTTCAATTATGAGGGTAATTGGAACGTTAAGGTCATCACGGGACTCTGATCCAAAAGACGCATTTATTAATTTAGTCAGAGTTCTAGAGATGATATGCACCCGGGGCCTTAAAGAGAGTTCAGCCCCTTTCGACAAAGGTATTTTAACATTAACACGTAAAATACTTTATCTGCTTTGCATACTGACAGTTTCAAAATTATCATAACCTGAATCGGACGATTTCATTTTCTTTGATATTCAATAGTATCAGGTTTTAACTATTGGTTTCAATTACAAGGCCAAATCTGTTAGAATCTCACTCTATACTGTAAAGTAAATGTAAGTACAATTAACTGAATTTAAGTTTGAAAGGTTTTGTCAATGGAAAAAGTTCATGAAATGGTAGTCAAATGTGTTGAAGTATTAGACCCGGAAATAAAAATCCAATTTGAAGATGTACCAGCCGGATATTCGTTACCGGATAAAAAGCAAATTATACTTCCCCTGTATCAATATGATTTCCTGTTGATATTCAGAGCCGCTTTGCGCGAGACGGCACATGTTCTGTTTAGTACCAAGGTCCCTGAATGCAATCTGGAATACGAAGTATCCATGTCCCTGGACACTATAGAACAGTCCTTTGTCAATTATCACTTTTGCCAGCGTTTTCCAAAATTTGAGGTAACGTTAAACAGGTTTTATAAGGACGGTATTGAAGGCGCTGATGTAGGCGGAGTTATAGGCGCTGATGATTTCTGGAAGGAACTTGAATATGCCCTGTTTGATGTTGACGTCGCAGAGGGATGTAACAGTGATCGTTACAAAAAACTATATGACAGTGGTATTATTCACGAACTCTGGGAATTAATTCAAACAGCCAAATCTACAGAGGAACTCATACCCGGTGCAAAGAGCCTGGTACAGAGATTTAAAGACCTGAATATGGATTTCCCCTGTATAGACAGGATCCATACACCTCAGTGAAAGGATATTCAGAGAGAGTTTAAAACGAAATTATTGATAGCATTTTTACAATTTTTACACAGGAGAGAGAACAGAAAATGGAGATGTACGAATTCAGATTAACAGTTAGTTGGGAAGGCGGCGGAGATCAGCTATTCATTATCAATGTACAAGCAGGCAACGAAGAAGATGCAAAAGATCAGATAGGATACTTAGTCGGAAACAAGCTTGAAGTGCTGGCCTTAACACAAATAAAAGTAGGAAGGTAGTAAACGTATACAGTCTTAATATAAAAATATGAGTATTGGTGGTGGTACTATAGAAATATATATCGGGCTTCCTGAGGAATATCTTCAGGAAGCAGCCGAACTCTTCTATGATTCATTTCAACAGAAGTTTTCTCCGATCATGAACACAAGGGAACAGGGCGTCTCTTTCCTGCAGAAGCATCTGAATCCCAAGGGTACAATGGTTGCCGCAAGAGGAAAAGAGTTGCTGGGCATAGCAGGCTTACAGTACGAAGGATGCCACTTCTTCAGCCCTTCTGCATCTGACTTAGCTCGCGAATTTGGCTGGCTGAGAGGTATTAAGAAAATGCTCAAGATGCGTCTGTTCAATTCACCTGACCATAAAGGCGAATTGTACTTGAAGGCCGTTATGGTCCGCTCAGAAATGCAAGGCAGAGGAGTCGGCACACACCTGTTAACAGGTGTTACCGATTTTGCGTGGGCGCATGATTTCAGCACAATACGACTGGACGTCGTAGATACAAACCCTGACGCAAGACGTTTTTATGAACAACAGGGTTTTGTCGCTACCAAAATTAGAAGATGCCCTCTACCTTTTCAGTTTTTATGCCACGACATGGGGTTCTCATCAGCTGTTACAATGATCAAGAAAATTTCATCCCTATCTTCTCCCTGATAAATTAAACGGTTTTATTTAATCAGAAAACTCAGGAATAAGATTTAAGATATCTATTTTATATTTTCTAATGAAGAGGAAAGGCTAAAAAATTGAAAACAAAATTAGTACTGTCAATTGCCTGCTGCTTATTTCTCACAGTTACATCTAATGTATATGCGATAACAAAAGAGAAATTAACTGATAGAATTAACAGATCTAACAATTACCTTGAAGAGATAATGGAAATCCCTGAAACATCAATACCATCAACACTTTTGAAAAGTTGCCAGGGTATTATAATAATGCGTCAGTATAATGCCGGATTTATTTTCGGTGCCAAGGTAGGTCAAGGTGTCGCGTTGACCAGGGACATAAAAACACGCAAATGGAGTGCACCTTCCTTTGTTGCCAGTGCGGAGGCAAGTTTCGGATTCCAGATTGGAGGGCAAATGGCAGATGCGGTAATCTTGATAATGAACAGGTTCGGAGTTGAGTCATTGCTGTTTTCAAAATTTAAAATAGGTGTCGATGCATCTCTCGCATTAGGTCCTGTTGGGAGAGATACAGAAGCTAAGATAGGAACGAATACTGCATTTCTGGTATATTCAAAATCGAAAGGCCTGTATGGAGGGCTTACTTTTGAAGGTGGATTTATCTCACAGGATGATCGTGCGAATAAAGTGTTTTACGGCAAGAAAATATCTGCGAGGAAAATATTAGAGAATGATGACGATGTACCTGATGAGGCAAAAGCGCTGATTAGAACATTGGAAAAATATAGTAATTTTTAGTTCAATATTGACACAAATAATGTAGGGTGGATTCGCTATCGCTTAATCCACCCTACGCGAGTATCAAAGAACATGATGCCCCCATTCACTCTCACACTATCAATATCTATATTTCTTATTTTTCCATTACGTCAGTCGGACTAACTTTGGGAGGCATGATTGAAGGAATTACTTCATCTTTCTTCAGTGCCTTAAGTTGGATCTGTGCCTGGGTCTTTGTAGCCAGACCGAAAATCTTGATAAAACCGAGTGCCGCATTATGTTCGAAAGTATCCCCGGCATCATAAGTTGCCAGTGAGTGGTCGTACAATGACAGAGGTGACTTTCTTCCAACAACGACACAGCT
>CAYTLC010000076.1:0-11583 GCA_964438395.1 uncultured Candidatus Scalindua sp. | reverse complement strand
TAACCTCGTCGTTAACAACAGGAACAAATTCAAAACAGTGATCCATGAAGGCGAAACAGAAGGAATATCAGAAATGAGGAAGCTTATTGCAAGCTCACTAATAGAGGAATCCTGGGCATATTTACCACACCAAAAGAAATGGATTGAGATCGGTCGTAATGAAGAAGCAGAAAAGAAGATAGACAAACGCTATATAACTAAAGCAGAGCTTGATATTCAGCTGTTGGACAAATTAATGAACGAAGACAACAACATAGTCTTATATCATTTTCATCCGTCCCATTCCCTCTATTTGGAAGATAAGATTAGAAAACGAGAAGAAAGTGGTACTCCCATGAATGACAAGGAAATTGAGAGAGAAAGAGTAAAGTTATTAATCAAAAGTGCTTACCCCTCCAGATCAGACCTCTTAAATATGATTGGAAACTCAATGGAATTCTTTGAAAGAAACGCTGAAGGAAATATCACATTTAAAGTGTGTTCACATTACGGCATTACTGAATATTACCTTACTGATGAGGGAATGGACCACCTGCATACGGACAATTCCCTTAAGCAGATTTTATGGGTAAAAGAAATAAGTTCATCGGCAAACATTGAGGCAAACGTCAAAGGAGAAATTCTGGAGATGAATCCCATGGAAACAAGAGATCCGCTAAAGAGGATCAAGATGAGTCCTAAACGAAAGAGAAAACCTGTGTCCAGATATATAATAATTGATCCGCTAACCAGGATCCAGAGAGCTATTGATACAATGAATGACAAGCATATAAGAGTAACTTTCGCACCGTACCAGTAATGTTAAATACCCCTAAATCACACATGCTTGCTTAAATACATTGCGGAAATAATTTCCTTTTTCTGGTAACACCATTTGGATAATTCTTAAACAGAGCCATTTACTTAATATACATTTTCAATACACAAATTATTGAGCTATTGCTACCTATCCTATAGACACCAAGAACTTACAGAAGGCCGAATAATTTCTTTGCCATATTTTCTACGTACGGTACGGCTTTTGCGATTCATCACTAATATAAAAAATCTGCTAAATTCACCTTTTGTATGATTAAGGAGGAAACAGTGATGAAAAGCTACTTCGCCGAACACGAAGAAAATGATGAGAGTTATGATGATATTTATCCATCAATTGTGAAACAGCAACCATCGCATTTTAAAAAGATATTTCTATATTTATCTTTTAGTTTTGAACGTATTTGGAATAGAGTATATCATACAAAGAAACCAGGAAGTTGCTTGTAGTTATAGAACTCTGACATCCCTGTCCAAATTAAACAGTCTACATACAGTTCAAAACGTACTATTAAGCCAAACACCTGTGCGTGCAGAGTGCTAATTACACATATCAGTTAGAGTCGGGTTGATTATTCCACTCTATTATATTTTGTAGTTGGCCCATCGGGCCCACCTTTTTTCTTCGGCTCGTCCGTTAATGAAAATGAATCTTCAGATACGGAAACCTTAAAGTAGCTTGGAGGCCTTCGGCTCGCGAAAGTGTCGTTTCTAAAATCTATCTTAATACGATCTGCTTCAACTATCATAAAGTTGCCGGTTAACTTCATCGTCTTCCCTCTCGGTCCTGCTACGACTATTATCACTGTACCATCTCCATGGAAATCATAGGATTCAGTCTCTAATTTATTGGTCCACCTACCATACAATTGTTTCTCCATTTCAATATAAGGTCTTTTCTCTGTACCGGCAGGCTTAACGGCCAAATCGGTTACCTGTTTATCCTGGACTACAGCTTCTTTTTCAGCAGCAGCATCTGATGGCATAGCCCCCCCTCCATGCCCACTCAACCTGCCAATCAAATAGTTTCCAAACCTTTCCATTATTTCTTTCTCTTTCCCAGCCGTTGTGCCCGTCTCCTCTGTTGCCGTTGCGGAAGTTGCAGAAGCTTCCTTTACTACTGTATTGGTTTGTGGCGCAATATGCTCCACAGATTCTGTTTTGTCAGATGTAAGCTCAGCAACCGGTGGTTCTGAAGTAACGGCATTGTTGGTGGTCTGGCATCCATAAACGGCAAACAACAGTAACACCGCAAAAAAAGACCTATATAATAATCTCTGTGTGACTTTCATTTTTTAGATTCTCCATATGGTATTTGTTAATAGATTGATTTCATGTAGAAAAACATACTACTACTATTAATAAAGACTGTAAAGAAATAACTCGATTAGATCGACATTAGGTTGACATGTAAATGTTTATATGCTAGAAAATAGACGTACTTTGCTGGCAGGACTCAGTGTGTATACCGCACAAAACTCAACCGGTAAACCACGATCCGCAATCTGTTCTATTTTACCTTTTATCATCATTTAAATGATGATTTTACATTATATAAAGTGTCAGGAGTGTTATTTCTATGAGGTTCCCTTTTGCTGATTATGGTGCCAAAGAGCTCTCGTTTTTTGGAATGTTCCTGTTTGTAATGATAGTTTTGAGCCTCTTTTTTTACCCGTTGGCAAGTATACCTTTTTTTATATTTCTATCTTTTGTTTTGTATTTCTTCAGGGATCCTGAAAGAAATATCCCTGATGGAGAAAACAATTTAATTTCTCCCGCTGACGGTAACATAATTGCAATTTCGCACGTGCAAGAGGATAACTATTTAAAATGCAAGGCGTTAAAGATAGCGATATTCATGTCTGTATTCAGCGTTCACGTCAATAGAATTTCATACAGCGGAAAGGTGGAGTTTGTCAAACATGTACCCGGGAAGTTCCTGGATGCACGTTCTCCTGATTGCTCAGAAATGAATGAACATAACCTGATGGGAATACTGACAGGAGATGGAAAAACAAAAATAATGATAAAACAGGTCGCCGGGAAGGTAGCCAGAAGAATTGTGTGTGACTGTACAGTTGGGCAGGATGTCAACCGAGGCAAGAGGTTCGGCATGATCAAGTTCGGCTCCAGACTGGAGGTCTACATTCCTGAAGAAGCAAATTTTGAAATTGCTGTCAAAGAAGGACAAATGGTATCCGCAGGGTCTACTATACTGGGTACACTGAAAATATGATGCACTGTTAGCCGTTTTGTAAACAGAAACTAAAATGAGTAAGATTGCTGGCAGCAAAATACTTTTTTATGTTTTTTGAAATGAAAAATGTTTACGGGTATAATTGAACGCTTAGGTAAAGTAAAACAGATAAGCCAACAGACGAATTCGGCAGTTATTGCTGTTGACATAGGGCCGTTAAAGGATGGTGTTGTTCCAGGTGATAGCATCGCCATAAACGGAGCATGCCTGACAGTAACACAGATAAAGGGTGCTGCAGTACATTTTGATGTCTCAGGAGAAACATTAAGCAAAACTGCCATTGGTGATTTATGCATCTCTGATAATGTGAACATAGAGAGATCACTAAAAATAGGAGACAAACTCGGTGGGCATTTTGTAACTGGGCATGTCGATTGTGTTGGCACAATTAATAAAATAGAAAACGAACCCGGCCAATGCACTGTTTGGTTTTCTGTAAGTAACGATATCTCTAATATGATGATTAAGAAAGGGTCTGTAGCCATAGACGGGATTAGCTTAACAATTGTAGATCTCAAGGAGAAGTTGTTTTCTGTAGCCCTTATTCCATTTACGCTTGAAGCTACTACATTGGGGTTCAAAAAAGCAGGTCAGAAGGTCAACATAGAGACAGATATGTTAGGTAAATGGGTAAAAAGAATATTAACAACTAATGACAATACCACATCAGGAATAACGGAAGAGATGTTAAAGGAAAAAGGATTCATGTGAAAACCGGTAGTCTACTACCTGAATTGAGTGATTTGCGTAGTTATGTATAGCCCACCAAAAAAACTATGAAACTTGAAACTAAAGAAAAAAGCTTAATCGGAATAACAATAGGAGATCCCGGTGGCATAGGCCCGGAAGTTATCCTTAAAGCATTGACATCGCCCGAAATAAGATCTGAAGCAAATTATGTAGTGATTGGTTCTGAAAAGGTTTTAAGTAATATTTCAGACAGAGTCCTGACAGATAACATAAGCGTGTTAGACCTGGATAACTTTACAGTTAATAATACCCTGATGCACAAACCCCTGCCAGAAAGCGGCAAGGCATCCGTAGAATATATTCTAAAGGGACTCGATCTGGCGCTGAACGGGAAAATAGACGCACTTGTAACAGCACCCATAAGTAAAGAGGCAATCAAACTGGCTGGTTTTGATTATGCGGGACACACAGAGTTACTCAAGGAGAAGACGTCTGTAGAAGATGTAGTAATGTTCATGGTTGGAAAAGGACTTAGAGTTGCGTTTGTTACTACTCACCTTGCAGTAAATAAAATATCCGGATCTATAAACCAGGAAAATGTGTTTTCTACTATACAAATAACAGCAACAGGGCTTAAAACATTTTTTGGTATAGATCAACCAAAGATTGCCGTTTGCGGTTTAAATCCGCATTGCGGTGACGGTGATCGTTTCGGTACGGAAGAGAGGGATGTTATCATACCTGCAATAGAGCGTGCACAGGAAATGGGGATTAATTGCCAAGGACCTCTATCTGCTGACACAGTTTTTAACAAAGCGCTCAATGGAGAGTTTGATATTGTTGTAGTCCAATTTCATGATCAGGGGGCTATCCCCATAAAGATGCATGCATTTGATTCCGGAGTAAATATTACGCTTGGCATACCTGCTATCAGGACTTCACCCACACACGGTACCGCCTTTGATATAGCAGGCAAAGGTATTGCAGACCCAGGTTCAATGATAGAAGCAATAAAAACGGCAGTTATGATGGCGGAAACACGAAAACATTTATTTGTGTAGCAGAAAAAATTGAAAAAGGAGCGAAAATATGGGAAAGGTGTTAATTACGTATTATAGCAGAACAGGTAAAACAGAGAAAATGGCTGAGTATATTGCAGAAGGTGTCCGTTTTAGTGGTAATAGTGCTGATATCAGAAAACTCACTGATATTAAGAATGAGCAAGAGTTGGAAGGATACGACGGTTATCTATTTGGTTGCCCTACCTACCACAGAGATATGACAGCAAACATGAAGACATTTCTATTTGTGGTAGAAAAAGCGAAACTGAAGGGAAAGGTAGGAGGTGCTTTTGGCTCATACACCCATAGCGGTGATGCGCCCAAGTATATCTTTGAAACAATGGAAAATGTATTCAAGATGGACATGACATCGTTAGGATCTTTCAACCTGTTGGAACATTTAGTGGAAGATACAGAGGGCATGAGGGCTTGTCAGGATTACGGAAAGAGCATTAGCGAAAAGCTAGGATAATAATATTATTACAACAATTGAGAACTAGTTTTATATTAATTCCATAAGTGGAGGGAATAAATAATATGTCGACACAAGATAATTTACAGGAAGCCTTTGCCGGTGAATCACAGGCAAACAGGAAATATCTGGCCTTTGCTAAAAAGGCTGAGAGTGAGGGCTTTAATCAGGTTGCAAAACTCTTTCGTGCCGCAGCTGAGGCTGAAACAGTGCATGCTCACAAACATCTCAAGGTTATGGGTGGCATCAAAAGTACGAAAGAAAACCTTGAGGAGGCCATAGAAGGAGAGACTCATGAATATACGAAGATGTACCCACAAATGATTTTAGAAGCTGAAAAAGAGGGAGGCAACGAGAAGGCTATACAAAGTTTTGATCTTGCAAATAAGGTAGAGAGCATCCATGCAAGCCTCTACCAGAAGGCATTGGACAATCTGGACAACAATGAATCAGTTGACTATTATGTGTGCCAGGTGTGTGGAAACACGATAGAGAATAATGCTCCTGACAAGTGCCATGTCTGTGGCGCCCCCTCGTCAATGTTTACAAAGATTGATTGAACTTTGTATTTTGTTGTTTAAATTTAAGAGTCTTTAAATTACCCAAGCCTTCGACAGGCTCTGAGGATTTCGGCCATTTTATCAATCGGAGTGCTTAAATCATGTTCTTTGAAGATATAATTACATTAGACGCTCCTCACACAAAATCAATGCTGAAAGCACTTTTTGAGGAACGAGATGTTCGTGTCAAGAAGCAGTGGGGACAAAATTTTCTAATAGACCAGAATCTGTTGCAGTTTATCATTAAGGCTGCAGAGCTGAGTCATAATGATGTAGTTCTCGAAATAGGCACTGGCACAGGTTCTCTAACACGGCTGCTTGCCCAAAACGCCAGGCACGTCTTTGCTGTAGAACTGGATCGCAGACTGTTTGAAATCATGGAGGAGACATTAAAGGACTACAATAATGTAACTACATTTAACAGGGATATCCTGAAATCGAAACATCATATCCATCCAACAATCGTAGCGGCAGTATCTGATTACATTCAAGCGGCTTCTTCTTCAGAAAACTTAACCGTCAAGGTAGTATCCAATTTGCCATATTATATCAGCACTCCGGTAATTATTGATTTGTTACAGGAAGTATTGCCCATTAAAACAATGATACTGATGCTGCAGCGTGATACTACGGATAGGATGAAAGCGCAACCTGGAACCAGAAATTATGGAGTACTGTCTATTATGACAAATCTTTTTGCTGATGCAAAAGTATTGAAAAAACTCCCACCCGACGTATTCTGGCCTGTCCCGCTCGTGGATTCTGCAATCGTCAAGATGACAGTTAATCGACACAAGTATGCTGACAAAATCCGTGATTTTCAAAACTTTCAGAATATTATACATGCAATATACATTTCAAGAAGAAAGACACTATTGAATAGTCTGTCATCGCTTTGCTCAGGGCTGGGCATGAAAAATGAGTCCAAGGAGATACGTAAAGATTTAGTAGCAATTTTAGAGCATGTTGGAATAAAGCCTAAGAGCAGAGGAGAGGAATTAGATATAGAAGCATTGATTAACCTGTCCAATGGAATTTCAGAATATCTAAGTTCCAAAAAATAATCTACATCGAATATAATACGACATAATTATATAGGTAACAACCACTGGAGGTTCCATGAAGCATTCATTATTACTATATATCTCAATTATATCATTTGTGTTTTTTTTATCAGCTCCTATACATTCAGCTGAAAATAAGAATCCAAAAATAAACCTGCGTCCATATTGTAAAATAGTAACTCTTTCTGAGGCGGAAGAAATTGCTGACATCATAATACGTGAAAAGAAATTCAATCAGGGTTTTTTTGGACATAGCACAATAAGTCACGATTACGAAGAGAACATAATAGAAAACGATAAGGTCGTTATAGACCATGCTACCGGATTGATGTGGCACCAATCCGGATCATTTAAGAATATAAGTTGGAAGAGTTCAAAGAGGTGGGTAACAAAGTTGAATGAAAATGGTTACGCAGGATTTACAGACTGGAGACTACCCACTCTGGAAGAAGCGGTTTCTCTGTTGGAGCCCAGCACGAAAAGCGGTAATCAATTTATAGATCCTGCATTTGATAAAGCACAATCAAGTGTATGGACATGTGACAGTAACATTTCGAGCTCCAGTCTCTCTCTGGATAGAGCATGGAGCGTAGATTTTAACTACAGTTTAGTAAGCAGAAAGGACATAATGATCGAAAGAAAGAAAGTTCGTCCGGTACGTGTATATTCCGGTGATTGATATGTAATCAATGTGTTCTTCTTTTTTTTGTTTTACATTTTTATATTTACAAATCTAAAAATAGATTGGAGTTGTTTGAATGACTAATGACGAAGGTACAATATATGTAGCACATTGGACACATACACCGGAAAATTGTCCGGGCAGGACTAAGGACGGAGCGAAGATGCTCAGCGATTTCTGGGCAAGCCGGGAGGAAGTTGAAAAGAAGGGAATAAAGATACTTGGTTCCTACGTAACAGTAACAGAACACGATTACTACATTATCATACAAGCAAAAGACTACTCCGAAATGGTTAAATTCTTCCTGCCACTCATCCCGACTCAAACCGGTTCATTCAGACCCGTTCTTCCTATGCAAGATTGGATAGATATAAACCAGTCACAGTAAACCACTTTGTCAGTGCAATCAGTTTTAAATAAAGCTGATTGCACTGTGGATATCAGGCGGAAATTTCCTTATTTGATAATTGAGTACATTGTTGCTATGTCGACTCTTCGTAGCTAACTCTCATAACCATTACCGTACTACCTGAAACCGTCATAGCGGCTTCTGTCACTGTTCTGTCGATTGTATGCCATGAAATCGTCATGATATCTTCCCGCTGCAACTTGCCTGGCACTTTGCTCTTTGCTGATTTTCTTGCGTTCATTATCACGTCTTTCTCTGATGAAATCCCGACGTTTAAACTGAGAATGGTTTTGACCACTCTGCACCCGTCTTACAGAGGATTTGTTGTCCTTGCTACCAGCATTATTAACACCAGAGAATAAAAACAAGAAACCAATGACTAATAATGTGACAGTTACTAACATAGTTGAAAAAGCCTTCATTTAGTTTCTCTCCTTTCCTTACACTTTTCTTGAAAATAAGTACTTATTATTAAAAATATACTGGTTTCTCCAAATTGCGAAGCCAGTTAATTACTAATCTAAGCTAAATATAATCCCTCATCTTTCAATAAACCAATCATTATGGAATGAATAAGAGAGACTACCTCACACAACATCGCAACTTCCGCACCATTTTTTTACAATGCCTTCTTTAATGCCTTTCAAAGATGCTGACTCGCTGCAGCAAGGCACACAACCAGTATCAATATCAACACTTATGACTATTTTGCCTTTTGAAATAATTATTATTTTTCAAGAACAATTTTTTTTACTTCAAACTTTTATGTAATAACATGTTCAATTGTGGAACAATTCTTCAATATACAGGCAAAAATTTCAGCCCATATAAACTTATTATCGGCAGGAACTGTTAATAGTTTAACAAAAACTTTACATAAACAGGTGGTATGATGCAATTTACATGAATTTTTAATATGTTGATAGTAGACGTGTTACCTTGAGTGGGAGTGGCTCTGCAATGGCAGTTTAAGACGGAACGGACTGACATCTGTAGGAAAAATATCAAAAGTAAAGACGATATTCCTACAAGATGATTCTTTAGAAAATGGGATTTATTCCATTTATATGTTGAGTCACTTTGCCAAACCCAGCTCTTTTCTGAGATTCAAATCTTCTAAGCTGTGTTTGTTCCAGTAATCTGTCGCGATGGCATGTGTACGTCGTGCGTTGGTAGTCAATACTTTCGCATTCTTTCCTGAACCACTCGGATAGGTCTCACTCCAGGAGAGAATATCATATGGAAAGTTTTGGTTAAAGTGGATAGATAATGTCCTATGAAGGGATGGATATGTCACCGTATACTGAGATATCCCACTATCACCTTCCCGCGTGTGTGTCAATTCTGCAAAGGCATCTTCTGCTCCTGCTTCAATCATGTGTAATATGGTAAAGAAGCTTCCGGGAATCATTTTGATTTTCCCCAACGGAAGAGTTTTTGGAGCTATGCGTATGCGTGTCCATATATCATCCTCCATGTGTACTGATGGTATGGTTATAGACTTGTCCCCCCCCTTTTCAAAGTATGAATACTGCTTTATCTTGTACTGATCACCCTCAAGATTATACTGGAGATAGACTTGGCCGCACCAATCCTGTCTTGTCGTTGATACTTTTAATGTTTTGATGTACTTCTGTTTCTCTGTGGGAATTGGTGTAAATATGGACTTCATCATAGAATAGTCATAGATACCCGTATTGAATCTTTTGATAGAGTTGAGCTTTAAGACAGGTATGCTTCTTTTTTTGGATGATTCATAATCTGATTTTACTTGTATGTCTGGAAGAAACGGCTCAGTAACAAATATTAGAATCGCATGACCAGAATGGATTTCACCATATCGGCTCTGTTCAAGTTCAAAGCGCGTTATTTCCGCACCATAATTGTACCAATATGAATGGAAATCACTTTCATCAGGTAATGAAAAAGCCACCGACATAGAATGTAAAAACACTACAGACAATGTTGTCAGCAGTATTATACATTGAAACTTAAGTCTCAAAATCATTTCTCCTTTTTTGAATCGTTATATAAAATATCATATGCCATCAAAACAACATGGTCAAATGAAATAACTTATCAGTAACGACATTCAGCCTTGAATCACTTTCACATATATAATAAAATATTTAACAAGTAACTACAAATGATGTATACTCAACGAGTTAAAAAAATAATGTAACACTAACTGTGATTGAAATATGGAAAGAGCAAAACCTGCAGGCTATTTGCATACAGGATTAGATAGATACGAGGTTTTTGATTTTCAAGAGGATGAATTAGGAGAGCTAAAGTCTTTCATAAAGAGCAAAAAGCTGCCCTTCAGCTTTCATGTGCCATTTTTCAGACCCTCATACTTTCCCTATACCGGAGTAACCACTTTTTTTCTTAATGACGACCCCAACAAGAGAGCTCTCTCTCTTAAACTGATCGACAACACTATGCATTATGCAAAGGAGTGGGATGCTGATTTTGTCGTGACTCATCTGACCTGGAAGGAAGACTCTCATGACAGGAAAAAGGTAACGGATCTTGCATGTGAAACAAAATCAGAATTCTGTAATCTGGCGGACAGATACAAACTGCCTATTAATATTGAGTTTGGAGGATACTCAGGACATTTCCACGAACCTGAACAATTTGTAAATTTTGTTAAAGATCACCATTTATTGGGTATCTGTATTGATATAGGCCACACATCACTTATATCAGGAATACGAGATCGTAATTTTTTCAAGGATATAGAAATTATGGCTCCTCATACTAAATCAATACATGTGTGGAACACGAAGGGAATGGAACACAACAAAAAATATAATCACGTACCTGTCCATCCCTCACAAAAAGCAGAAGATGGATGGGTAGACATAAAAAAAACACTCGAAATAATTTTAGGACACAACAAGGACTGCAACATAGTATTTGAATATAACCATACATATTACGACAACATACCAGATGAGGTTCAGGAAGGTATGGATTGGGTGAAGGAGATGGTTAACAGGAAATGACAGAGAATAAAGATTTCAAGGTTTTATTTATCAACTGCAATACAATGATGGATGTCCTTCTGCCTGTTGGGCTCTCCTTGATATCAGCATGCCTTAAAGAGAAAGGTTTTGGGGTGAAGCTGTTCGACACTACTTTTTACAAGACCGCAACTGAAACAGGTGACGAAGCGAGGGCAAAAAATCTTCAGGTAATGAAAACAAATCGCGAGGAATTTGGACTGGTATATAAAGGTACAGATATGTTTGATGATCTTAGAAAGATGGTAGAAGAGTACAAACCAGATATCATAGGATTATCCTGTATAGAATGCACTTACGAACTTGGTATAGAAATGCTGAATAATATAAGGCATTATTATAGCGTCCCCATGATTGTGGGTGGTATATTTGCCACTTTTGCCCCTGCTGAAATAATTGCTGAAGATTGTGTAGATATGGTCTGCGTGGGAGAGGGAGAATACGCACTTGTTGAGCTATGCACGAAGATTAAAGAAAAACAGGATATAACATCAACACAAAATATGTGGATTAAGCAAGATGGCAAGATATACAAGAATGGGA
>CAYTLC010000075.1:3457-11629 GCA_964438395.1 uncultured Candidatus Scalindua sp. | reverse complement strand
CGTGACAATAGTCACAGCCAAACATTGATGTCAAATAACCCTGCCTGGCAGCTTCCGGATACCAAGGCGGCACAACATTAGCCGTAAAGGTGTCCACATGGTTAGGGCGTCCATATTCCATTTCATCCAGATATTCATTAACCTGCTTCGGATGACAATTACCACATATATCCGGCGTTGGCATATGAAGCTCGTTATGGTCCTTACCGTGACACTCGCTACAATCAACGTTATCCAGGTCTCTTTCAATAAGTTCCTCAATCTGCCTTGTCCTTATAGCAAAAAAGTTGTTCTTTTTCGGATCGGCATGTGTTGAATCCCTCCAATCATGAACGATGCCAGGAGTAACCACTTCGTGACATTCGATGCACTGGTCTGCCTTATATTTCTCCAGAAGTTGATCATAGTAAGTCCCCTCCGGCTTTACATAATGCCGTGCCGGGAACCAGTACATATGCATTGGCTTAGGCTTATAAAAATCCTGCCATGGCCCCGCACCCTTTTCCAGCCCGACGTTGTCACTATACAGTGCCCTTGCAGCAGCAGATGGATATACTGTGTTATAAAAGTTCTTTGCTCTCTCATGCTGCTTCTTAGTGATAGGCTCTAAACCGGGACCTTCAACGCCGTCTGCGGAGGCTCCTTTGCCAGCTTCAGCACCCACATAGTCTAATTCGCCCGTACCTGAGCCCATATAATCCTGATCAGTTGACGCATTTGCAATATGCAAGCTGCAAAAAACCGAAAAGAAAACTACAACCGCACACGTTTTCAGAAGATCCATTATGAAAATCCTCCCTTTCTTTTATCAAAAATTACAACGAAACATAAACATTCATAAAGTATATATTAGAACAACAATTTAATCTCATTATCATCTAACTACCCTTTCACTACTAACTCACAGACATCACCTGACGAACCTTATATTGTGCTTAGGCAATGTAGGGTCATAATCATCTTCAACACCACCGCTTTCCTTCTTCTCTAATGCCTCTGTTACAATACGTTTATACTTCGGCTTGAACCACTCGTAATCGTCATGCTGCTTGCTGTCTCTGAAGAATTTCACCCGCATCTCGTGCCTCCTGCTTCGATGACACCCTTCAGTCCCACCACATTTATTATAGGCCGGCGTAATTTTAGCTATTTTCTGACCCTCTGTTGCCTTGCCCCTATCCATAAAAAACGCATATACTTCACCGGGACCATGACAAGCCTCACAGGTAATACCCTCTTCTTCATATGTTCCCGTCTCTTTGTTATAACCTGTTGTGTGACACTCATAACATTTATTTCTATAATTTTCATCACCTTTAATGTAGTCAGGGGCTTCTTTGATAACATTAAAGCTTTGGAATTTTACTCTCTTCCATCTTTCGACATGCGGAGCAGTCAGTCCTGTGTGACATCTCATACATTTGCCACTGCCCATATATATGGCTTTCTCACCAGTTATGGTTCTATCTTTAAAGCTGGCCCATTCTGTACCCTCTTCCAGAGATAGGGTTGCAAATTCATTCCACATATCAAACAGGTCATCAGCATGATCCAATTTCTGGCGCATCGCCCTTTTATGTTTGAAAATTCCATGATGTGCATGCTCCGCATCAAGTGAGCGACCAGATCCACCATGGCATACCGTGCATCCATAAATATCAAATGGGAAGCTTTTAACTACAGTCTCATGAGATGCAGTCAACTTTGCTTCATCGATATGACAGGTCATACATCTATCTGTTTTTTGCCCGTTACTCTGTTGAGCCCAACCATAATCACCCTTTAGAAGAATCTGCTTAATTTCGTACTTAGGTTTTTGCAGCTTAGCGAGTTTCGCTTCTAAATCAGCTATTGTTTTTTCGTCACTTGTGTTTTGCAGCTTTTTCTCTACTGCTTTTAGCTGCTGCTCATAATACTCTACCTGATATTGCTTCCACTCTGGCTCCAACATATCCTTAACCCATAAGATAGTACTAACTAGCAGCAATATACTGGATAATAAAAATAATTTCTTTTTCATTTGTTTACTTCTCTCGAAAAAATAGAAAAAAATAAATCAATCCACGTCTTCGGAATTCCTAAATATTAAACCAAGGTGTCTGCAATATGTACTTAATGTTAAACATCAGCCTTAAAGCAATCTTCACAAGTACTCCCATCATTAGCAGGAACAGACTCATAGTAACGTTGTACCTGATAAAGCCTAGCTGCTTAGCAAATTTCCAGAAAGCAACTGCAGGTATTAACATCCCTAACCCAAAATAGATAAGAAGCGCAAAAATACCTAACCAGTTAGGTAAACTTACCAATGGAGGAGGGGTTGGAAAATCAAAACTCCATGTTTCCCAGGGCCAGAAAAATGCCCAGAACGGCCCTCTCATGTATGTACCCACTATTATAAGGAGATACCAGAAAATAAACCCGAACAAGAATACTGTTACTGCAAATCTCCTATCCCAGAAACAGTAACCCCCATTCCCCTTAGGGTTCACATCTATATACGGAATCGCCATCAAACCCACAATTATTATACTCGGAACCACAACACCCGCAATCCAGGGATCAAAATAGACGAGGATCTCCTGCAATCCCAGAAAATACCAAGGTGCTTTTGCAGGATTCTCAGGTTCCCCCGGATTGGCAAGCTCCCTTAGTGGTGCATCGACATAGTACGAATAAACGAGCAATATAACTGTACATAGAATTGCCGCTATAAACTCCTTCGCCACCAGGTTTGGCCACGAAAAGACTTTCTCCGTTTTATTATTATTTGCTACCTCTGCTTCTGCATGATTTGACATAAAAAAATTCTCCCAACTATTTATAGAGGCCCTGAAATACCACCGTCTTTTCTAACACGCCAAAAATGAAGAATCATCAACGCTCCTGCAATTATAGGTATTCCTATGCAATGCCACACGTATGCTCGCAATAAAGACGGAGCATCAATTTGCGTACCACCCAAGAGAGCAAAACGAACATCGTTATTAATCTTAACACCTAAAAGGTCTGCAAATGGACCCTGGTAACCCATAACAGGAGTTGCCGCTCCCATGTTTGTTCCCACCATAATTGCCCAGTACCCAAGCTGATCCCATGGCAACAAATATCCGGTAAAGCTTAGCAGGAATGTCAGCACTAATAACAGTACTCCCAGAACCCAGTTAAATTGGCGCGGGGCCTTATAAGAACCGGTAAGAAAAACCCTTAACATATGAAAGCAAACTGTAATAACCATAGCATGCCCGGCCCATCGATGCGATGTCCTTAACAAGCGCCCCAAAGGTACAACATACATCAGATCAATCATATCTGCATATGCACGGTTAACATCCGGAACATAATAAAACATTAACAGGACACCGGTCACAGTCAAATAAAGGAAAATAAAGAACGTTAGTCCGCCCAGACACCATGTATACCGAATCTTAACGGCGTGCTTTGGAACCTTTACAGGATGCAAATGCAGCCACACATTGCTTATAGTCTGTAGCGCCCTGTTTCTGGGAGTATCCGTATAGCCATGACGAAACACGGATTTCCATATTTCAGTTTCCGTAAGCTTCCTGATCAAAAATAAGATTAAATTCATTTAAGCATCCCCTTTTAAATATCACTTATTAAACAAATCCACATCATTAAACCAACGCCCTAATCACTACCAGCTGCTTGTGCTTTAGGTGATTTATTAATTTCTTCATTAGGTTCCCAGAATACACGCTGCATGTTAATCGCATCCACGGGACAATCTTTACAATTACCGCATCTAATGCACACATCGGTATGCCTTACAACGACTCCATCTCTACTAACATGAGGCTTGTAGTCACCTCCAGTATCTGCATCTACCTGTTCCAACGCATCAACCGGACATACGAGACTGCACCGGCCACAGAGTATACAATCCTCAGCCACAACCTGAATACTGAGATCACATTTCAGACACCGATCTGCTTCTGCCCGAGCCTGTGACTCTGCAAACCCAAGCTCAACCAGATCGAACGATCCCCTTTGTGATTTTGGTATCGTTGCCATTTCCTCACGAGGAGTACTATCAAAATTACTTTCCCTCTCCTGGATGTAATCTCCTTCTATAAGGGTAACCAAGGTTTTATCCTTAGACTCTTTAAAGTCTTCACCCCTTAAGTAACAATCGATCGATTTTGACGCCAGATGTCCCTGAGCGATACATTCAATAATCGTACTTGGCCCTAATGCGACATCACCACCCGCAAAGACACCATTTTTCCCTGTTTGCAGGCCATCATCCACAACAAGTGTTCCCCACTTTGTCGCTTCTATTCCACTGTCGTCTCCCAGAAATTCTAAATCTGCTTCCTGACTAAGCGCAGTTATTATACAATCGGTATCAATTACAAATTCTGAGTTAGGAATCGGTTCAGGCCTTCGTCTTCCACTGCTGTCAGGCTCACCCAGTGCCATCTTGACACATTCAAGCCCCTTTGCCTTTCCATTCTCAACAATGACTTTCACAGGTGCAACTAAATAGTGAAATTTAATGCCTTCGAGCTCTGCCTCTTCAATTTCGTGCATGAGAGCCGGCATCTCATTTCGCGTTCTTCTATAAATTATATAAACATCCGGTGTTATTCTTTTAGCCGTTCTAGCCGCATCTACCGCAGAGTTACCACCACCAATCACCGCCACTGTTTTACCAGGGCTTTTCAGGTCGCCGGCACTCACATTCTTAAGGAAATCGAGACAATCCATGACGCCCTCTGTCCCCTCTTCTCCAGGAACCTCAAGTTTCCTTCCTCTCTGTGCGCCAACAGCGATAAACACCGCGTTGTATCCTTCTTTAAATAAACCGGAAATCGCATCATCCGGAATTTTGCTGGAAATCGTTCCTTCCGGACTACCGTCGGAAACTGCACTATCTGAGCTACTACTGGAAGCAGTTTTATCCGGACCTCCAAAATGCGTATTCAGCTTTATCTCTACACCGCGAGCCTCTATATTGCTCACATCAAACATTATCTGGTCGCGCGGCAGCCTGTAGGACGGTATTGCCCACATCATCATACCGCCAACTCTTGATTCCTTTTCGAAAACAGTCACCTGATACCCCATTCCTGCGAGATCATTTGCTGCGGTTAACCCGGCAGGACCAGCTCCAATTATTGCGACCTTTTCATCTCTTTTCTTTATATCAGGAACAGGAATCTTAACTTTGTTCTTATATATGTAGTCTGTAACAAACCTTTTAAGGTTATCAATTGACACAGGCTTGTCAAAATCGCCACGTTTACATTTAGACTCACAGGGGCGTGGACAAACATATCCACAAACGGTGGGAAAGGGGTTGGTTTCCAGCATCAGTTTGTATGATTCTTCATACTTACCCTGGCTTATAAGGCGTATGTAACCGGGTATGTCCATATGTGCTGGACAACGATGCTGACAACGAATATTTTTTTCTAACCAATCCAATTCAAGGGAAACTCGATTCCCTTGCTCGGACACTGCTGATTGACTCATCTACACGCCTTTCACTTAAAATTTCCAGTAGCATGAACTAAAGACAATTAAACAACCAACTCAGTATTTATAGGTACTATTTTCTCTGTATTGACGACCAGCTTACCATCATCAGCCACACTAATATCATAGTGGTATAATGGCTTAGGAGCTGGACCCGCAAAGTTTACTCCATTCTTGTAATATTTACTTCCATGACAAGGGCACTCAAATATATTCTTTTCCTTTGACCAATGTACTGCACAGCCAAGGTGTTGACATATAACTGATATCACCTTAAAGCTGTCACCTTCTCGAAGGACAAAGACCTTCCTGGCTTTTAACGTTGTCACGGTACCCGGCGCATAATCTGCCGGAAAACCAACAGAAAAGATAGGAGACGGTTCAAAAAGAACTGTAGGGAAGAAAAAACCCCCGATCTTTTTTGGCCCCATCAATTTCAATGTATAGATTAGACTGGTCACGAGGAACAGTGCCCAGCCTGCCAAGGTAAAAAAGTCTCTCTTGCCTATCCAAATATTACCACTGGAAGCTTCTTTTTCTTTTACATCACTAGCCATGTCTCAGACCCCCATTATTGATGATACGATATCAATGATTTTACTTTTCCCAGCATCATTTACCGAACGACCTACATTAAGTAAAGCTTAAAACCAAACACTTCGGCAAGGCAAGGAACTATAATAAACCTTTTTCTGTAACGAAAAGACTGACACTCAAACGCGGACATATTAGCAACAATTTATAATTAACGCAACATCTAATTTGAAAAAAATTATCACAAATCTGCCAGCACATTTAAACCTTTAAGGCGATAATTTTACGATATTGGCAGCAACCGAAAGAGCTCAACTCTTTCATTAGAAACCAGATATAACTACCGACCAGCCCCTTCACTACCGTATAATTATCTTTAATTTGGCCTACAAAAAAAGATACTAGCTTTTTTTAACAAATATCTTGTATCCATCGTCAATCTTCTCAACCCCCACAACCTGATGCCCCTCCTCTTTCACACTTCTCGGAACGTTTCTCATTGGCTCGCCGTCATCCAGGGCTATTTCCAGGACCTGCCCATCATCCATCATTTCCAATTTTAACTTTGTCTTAACAAAATTAATCGGGCAAAGAACCCCTCTTAAATCAATTTTTTCATCTGCAACGTTTTCACTCATTTTTCTTTCCTACCAATCATTTTTCTAAAAAATCCCATTAGAATTTTTTCCTTAAGAAACTCATACCCCTCCTTGCCCGCAAACCAAATACCTATACCCATAACCACCCAACTAAGTATATAGCTTACAGCAGCTGAACCAGACTTTGCCTTCATAGGTATATGGAGGCAAAATATCACCGGGATGATAAGATAAACACTATAGCTGAACCCTATGAGCGACAAACCTATTATAAAGTCGCGCCTGTTTATTTTTACCTCTTCCTCCTCAATATCCTGCTTTTCGGTATCAAAACGCCAACACCTCAGCTCATCATCCACTCCATCTTTAACAGATATTATAATGTACGAATACTCAACCCATGCACTCGCACAATCTTTATCAAATGCCGATGGCTCCGCCGGATGGTCAGGGTGTGAATGATAAATACCTATTATATTCCACCCTTTTTTTGTTGCTTCCCGATCTATCCTGTCAAACTCTTTCGGGTCTATTTCATACCTGTCAGCAGCCCTTACCTTGTTTTTATTTTCAACCGGATAGACCTCATGCACCTTCTTTCCGGATTCATTAGTTGTTCCTACAAACAGACCGCAGCATTCATGAGGGTAGGCAGTCTTCGCCTCTTTTAACATCCTGTTCTCTAAATGCCGATTTATATGAATCACAATTATCTTTAAAAACGAACTTACTGATAATGTTAAATAAATAACTGAGTTTCAGCACCTTCAGCCATCTTCAACATTGTAGGCAATCCTATAATGTCATCGACCTTGCTTTTAACCTGCTCTTCATCCAGCCCCATTAATGTTACCGCACCGCTGCATGCATAAATTTCCAGATTACCCATCTGGCCAACTTCGCTTAATAATTCCCTCAGCATATTTGGTTGTCCCTGCGGCACGGCTTCTAACAGACGCCTGTCTTCATCACTCATCCCGGCGGGGTAATCAATAACATCCAGCTTATCAGTCGCAAATTTCTTTAAAGCCCAGAAGAACAAAAATATATAGACCTTGCTCCCCATAGAAGCAGCAGTTATGGCAAGCATCACTGCCTGGTACAGCTTTTCATAATTTCCACTATGCAGAAATAGTATAAATTTTTTCTCTTCCATTTAACTGTCAACAAAAAGACCCGCAACCTCTTTTTTGTATTTCTCCACTCCAACACGGTCAAAAGTTGTCCCGATCCTCTCCCCTCTCTTACCATTTGCATTATACCACTCAACGGTCTTGCTGATGTACTCCAACACCTTTTCATCCGGCAGGAACAGCATAATGTTATCTGCCTTCCTTGGATGCCGTCCATGTTTTCCTCCTGCACGGACAGCCCAGCCTTTTCGCTTTGGGGTCCATGCATCAGTAGGACATGCCTTTATACAGTCACCACAATATACACATTTGTCTCTATAGAAAATAGGCTTCCCGTCTTTATCTGACTCTATCGCACCTTCCAGACACGCCTTTTCACACAAAGTACATCCCGTACACGGATC
>CAYTLC010000075.1:0-3357 GCA_964438395.1 uncultured Candidatus Scalindua sp. | reverse complement strand
CATCAAAATCATCTATGTGTACACCAATAATTTCAACTGACTGCCTGAAACTAAGGTGACAATAACCCATTTTGCTATATTTCTTAGCAACTGCCGCAATCTTGGCCATCTTATCGACGTCAAGTCTGCCTCCCGGAACTCTCAAACGAACCGTAAAAAGATCTTTCTGGTTCTGTTTAATAAAACCACCGGTTTTCAACTCATTAAAATCAACTCTTTCCTCGCTCTTATTCTCAGACATCTAATGCTCCTTAAACCTCATAAATAGTATAATTTATAAATAATTCTCAAGATTGCGAGGTTTCATGTTATCACTGAAAAAGAATTGTTTCAAGCAGAAAAATTCTCGTACGTAGAGCGGAAAATGTACCCTTTTGGCCGCAAAACCTGCTTTCAGTCCTGGCGAAATACCGCCCAGAACAGAACGATAAAAACATATCCTATGAAAACCTCATTTACTCAAAAATGATATCCCTCATTTTTTCCTCAGCACTCTTAACCCCTTCATCCTTCACAGCATCAAAAATATCTTTCTCCGCCAGACGCTGAAGTACTTTCCTGCGTTTTACACTATCTTCTATACTGGACATTGCTAATGTACGCATTTCAGTTAACAGATCCAGATACTCCTCATACTCTTTGCCAAAGACAGACTCTAACTCTTCTCTAATTCTCTTAGCAACAGCAGGGCTTGCGCCCCCGGTCGAAATACTTATACAGAGATCTCCCCTGTTTATTGTTGAAGGGACGATAAAGGAACAACGTTCTGGATAATCGACCACATTAACAATTATGTTTCTCTTCTCGGCATCCAACGTCACCTTTTTGTTAATTGCCTCATTATCAGTTGCAGCAATCACCAGCAGAGCACCATCCAGGAAACGCTCTTCATACACCTCCTTTATTAAGACAAGCCCTTCCTCATTAACCATCTCAGGACAGACTTCAGGACTAACCACGACAACGTCAGCACCAGACTCTTTCAGGCTGCACGCTTTACGATGTGCAACCTTTCCGCCACCTATAATTACGCATTTTTTACCTGTAACATTCAGATGTATTGGATAAAACTTAGACATATGTATAACCCGTATCCTAAAATCCCTACTTGAATTGTTTTGTGTATCATATATAACTATATGCGCAGAAGAACCGCAACCAAATTAAAAAAAAGTATAATGGGCTTATAAGCCTTATATTCCTGTCTACCAGGATGTAATTATCAAAACAAATAGCCGGAAGGTATGGAAGACAAAAGAATGGTTGTTGAAAATAGTAATAAATTTCCTTCATTTATCTATGGTACTGCCTGGAAAGAAGAAGAGACGGCCAATCTGGTTGAAACGGCAGTTTCCACAGGATTTTCCGCTATTGATACTGCAAACCAACCCAAACACTACCAGGAACACCTGGTGGGTAAGGCCTTATTGAGGTTGGATAATAAGGGAATCAACCGAGAAGACTTGTTTCTCCAGTCAAAATTTACCCCGGCTAATGGGCATGACCAGAGAATCCCCTACGATCCTACTGAAAATCTTACCACACAAGTGAAGCAATCTTTTGAGAGTACATTGAAAAATCTGCATACAGATTATCTTGATTCTTATCTCCTGCACGGTCCCTATTCTCAACCGGGCCTGGGAAGCGAGGACTGGGAAGTATGGAGTGCTATTGAAGAGCTATACAAAGCCGGAAAGGCCAGATTCATTGGCATCAGTAATGTAAATATTGTACAATTAAAACTCTTGACTGAAAAAACAGAAGTCAAACCTATGGTTGTCCAAAACAGATGTTTCGCGAATCGTGGATGGGACAGTGATGTCAGAGAATTTTGCAACGCAAATCAAATTGTCTATGAAGGCTTTTCGTTATTAACCGCAAACCCTTTTGTTATGCAGAACCCTGAAGTCCGGTCAATTGCCAGAGAATTGGGAAGAACCCCGGAACAAGTTGTTTTCCGATTTGCAATGCAGGTGGGAATGACCCCTCTTACGGGTACAACAAGTAATCAGCACATGAAGGAGGATCTTCAGGCAGTGGACTTTGAACTCAAAGACGACGATGTACTACTGATAGAATCTATTTCCGGATAACACAGGAAGCAAAAAAATATGCAGGAAAATTCAAAAAGAAAAGTGTTTATTCACGAGACCTTTCCCGGCAGGAATTTAAAAGAGGAAGATATGTCCGGCAAGTGCCTGATCGACAGCACTGTTCAGTCAGTCAAACTGCAGGATGCTCGTAGTCGTTCTATAAGGGCTCAGAATACTCACTTTCAAAATGTATCAATCGACCACGCTCTTTCCGATAAAGGATATTACCAGGACTGCAGCTGGAGAAATCTACAGATCCAGAACTCCTTTATTAACGGAAGCCATTTCTCCGGATGCAGGTTTGAGAAATCGACAGGAGAGCTAAGTTCCTTTGGACTATCCACCTTTTACGACTGCAAGTTCAAAGAGTCCCGCTTCAGTGAAATATCGTTCAGTGGTTCATGGTGGCAAGCCTGCCGGTTTGAGAATGAAGATTACACCTTTGTCCGTTTCCCATCCTCTGTTTTTATTGATACCCATTTTGCAAATTGCCGCTTACAAAAGGCGATTTTCAGGGCAGCAACCTTTATACGCTGCACTTTTGAGAACTGCAACCTTTCCGACGCAGTATTTCATAAAGCACGACTTATAGATACAACGTGGATTAAAACAGATATTAATCAGGCAGCCAATCTGGAAGAGGTTCGCCATGAATAAATTATATTCTATTTAATTTTATACCTAAGAGATCCATCACCATGATGACCGACTTCATATTCAGGCGCTTTACCGTGGGAGGCTATGGAATCAACGGGTTCCTGGCAGCTGACCCCGATACCAGGATTGGAGTGTTTATTGACCCGGGCGGTTTCTGTACCGAGATAGATGATTTTATCCAGAAGCAGAAGATACAACTCAATTCTCTCTTCTTTACACATGGCCATTGGGATCATACCGAAGGCCTGCCCGATTTCGATAGCCGCTATAAACCCGAGGGCTATGCCGGACAGGGAGAGGTTAAGGATGCAAAGCATCAACTACAGGGAGGCGAAATAATCAAAGTTGGAAACCTGAAATTCGAGGCTATTTCCATACAGGGCCACACACCACACGGAATTTCGTTTTATGGACACGGTTGTGTGTTTACCGGTGATGCTCTTATGTGCGGTTCTATCGGGGGAACAGGCTCTCCAAAAAATGCACAATGCCAGATCGACCACGTCCGCCAGCGCATCTTCACCCTGCCAGACGAGACGCTGGTATTCCCTGCCCATGGCCCTATGACTACGGTGGGAATTGAAAAAAACAGCAATCCCTTTTTCTA
>CAYTLC010000074.1:0-11658 GCA_964438395.1 uncultured Candidatus Scalindua sp. | reverse complement strand
ACAATCAGCTTTTTGTCAGCGGAATGGGTGCGCCCAATCGTCTATACGATAAAGATGGCAACTGGCATATATTAAGAAACACGCCGCATATGTTTAAGGATGTCAATCTTGTTAAGAGCGAACCAGTATACTTCAATTTCAGAAAACCGGATTTGCCATTACCGGAATTACAGACAACAACATTGTATACAATTCTTTCAACATTGCATGATGGTAAGTTCTTTGCTTCATGGTGGACTTACGTTAATGACGGAGCGGCTTTCTTTCTATTGATGTTATTTACCAGTGGAACGGTACGATGGTTTCGCAAGAAGCGCAGAATCATATAGCATTGACTATAATCCTTTTTACAAGCCCATGAAAAATTGGCATTACAGGAGGCAGAATGGAACTAACTAAATTGTTTGTTGACTATGGAATCATCGGGTTCCTGATCTTTATGAGTATTGTATCACTTTCAATTGCAATCGAAAGATTCCTGACATACAGGAAAATTAAAATAGGCGACTTTACTGTGAAAAAATCACTGGAACTCGTACTTACCAGAAAAGTTCACTTAATCGCCACTATCGGCAGCAACGCCCCTTATATCGGTCTACTGGGCACAGTATTGGGCATAATGTTTACCTTCTACAATATGGGAGAAGAAGGGTATATGGAGACCGGCAAGATTATGATTGGACTTGCTCTTGCACTAAAGGCCACGGCAATTGGCTTACTTGTTGCGATTCCTTCCATAGCTCTACATAATTTCATTCTGAGAAAGGCAAAGGTTCTCTTGATGGAGTGGGAGATAAAAAATGATGGAAGATGAGGAGTTTAAATCAATAAACGTCATTCCGTTTGTAGATATAATGCTTGTATTACTGACGATAGTCCTTACTACATCTACTTTTGTAAAGGCCGGGCTGTTGCCTGTCGAACTGCCAAAAGCATCAGAAAAACAATCGGAATCTATAGACTCACTTATCATAGAAATAGACATAGAAGGTAGAATATTCTTAAACTCTAAACAGGTAAATTTAAATGATCTCAAAGAGTCTACCAAGTCACTTGACAAAACTTCACCGGTGACAATAAGGGCTGATAAGAACATTGTCTTACAGGTATTTGTAGACGTTCTTGATGTAGTTAAAAATGCCGGTTTTGAAAAAGTAACCCTGCAAACAGAAGTATTGAAATAATAAAACCAATAATAGAAAACAGATGAATTACCATAAACTAGGAATTGCTGCTTCTTTTATCATTCACCTTTCATTTGTTGCCCTGGCTCTTTATATTAAGAAACCGGTAGCACAGGAAAATATGGATGTGATTCTAGAGTTTAATGTAACAAATATCATAAAAACAGGTGAACATGAGACCGATAAAAACACAATGAAAACGGCAGAAGTTATAAAAAACGAGGTATCAATACCTGCCATGATTAAACAGGAAACCAAAAACACGATGGAAGAAATAGTAGAACAAGAAGAGAAGGAAATAACTTACGGTGCTGAATATTTTAAAACCCAAAAGGAAGTAGTCGATATTAAGAGGGCACAAATGCAGAAAATGAAAACATCTGCCCTTGATTCAAATGAGATCATAGAGGATGTTAAGGTAAAAGAAGAGATGTCAATACCTGACAAGGTCAAGCGAGAAACTAAGAACACGGTAGATGAAAAAGTACTTGCAAAGGCTGTTGAGGAAACAAATAAAACTAAGCAAACTGTTGCTGATACTAAGCGAGAGTGGCAGTGTAATATATTTTGTGTAAACCTTTGAAGAGATATATATTAGTAATGCGATAAACGTAGAGAAGCGTAGCGTAACGGAGTTTATCGGATTTGGAAATCTTTTTGGAGGTATAAGAGATAATGGCAATATTATCAAAAGATCAGGTAAAAGACGTTATTGAATTGTATAATGTACGAACAGCGCAGGATGCTCACAACGCAGTCAAAGACTTGATGAGAGACATCCTGCAAGGTTCGTTGGAGGCAGAACTTAGTAATACGTTAGGATACGATAAACACGATTTTCAGAACAAGAAGACTACTAACTCCAGAAATGGCTTTTATAAAAAAGGCGTACGTTCTTCCTTAGGTAGTATGTCTTTAAACATTCCCAGGGATCGTGATGGAGAACACGATCCTATAATAGTAAAGAAAGGACAAGCCGATGTTTCCTCTATAGATGATCGAATTATCTCGATGTATGGGAGTGGGATGTCCACGCGAGATATTAATCAACACATGCAGGAGATATATGGCATAGATGTTTCTGCCGAATTCGTAAGTAAAGTAACAGATAAAATCTTGCCTCGTATTAGGGAATGGCAGAACCGGACATTACAATCCCTATACCCCATTGTCTATATGGATGCAATATTCCTGAGCATCAGAGAAGATGGCCATGTGGTTAAGAAAGCTGTCTATATTGCCATTGGTATTGATTCTGAAGGAATGAAAGATGTATTAGGGGTCTGGATCGGTGGAAGTGAATCTGCAAAGTACTGGCTTGGCGTTTTGACAGAACTGAAGAACAGAGGTGTTCAGGATATTCTTATTTGCTGTATTGATGGACTCAAAGGATTTGAACAGGCGATTGGAACTGTATTTCCACAGACAGAGATTCAGCGGTGCATTGTACACCAAGTTCGTTATAGTTGCAAATTTGTCAATTACAAAGATCGCAAGCTATTTTGTAGGGATATGAAGGAAATCTATACCTCTGCAACTGAAGAGTGTGGATTGGAGCAGTTAAAGAAATTTAGAAAAACCTGGGAGAAAAAGTATGGTTATGCTGTTAAGAGCTGGGAGAGCAACTGGGCTTCACTGTCAACATTTTTCAAGTATCCTGAAGAAATCAGAAAACTGATTTACACTACTAACCCGATTGAAAGTGTTAATAGTAGTATCAGAAAAATCGCAAAGCCAAAACGCATTTTTCCTACGAATGATTCTGCCTTAAAAATAGTATTTCTGGCGTTACAAGGTAGAATGAAGAAATGGACAATGAGAGCACGTGGCTGGAATATGATTATTGGGCAATTATCTATTCATTTTGGTGAAAGAATAGAGGCTTGCTTATAATGTGTGATGTGAGGTTTACACAAAATTCTTGACAGACCCAGCGAGAGTCCAAAAGTACTACGAAATTTGATATAGGAGGACAATCTGGAGGCATTCCAAAGTCAGCAGATATGCCACATAAATTGGAACAAAGCGCTGAAAATCAATATATAAAGGAGCATTTTGATTACATAAACAAGTTAATTCGCATAAATATATCATATCCTTACAAAGCGCAAAAGATGTCCATGGAAGGTGATGTCATAATATCATTCATTGTCTGCCTGGACGGAAGTGTAAAAAATATTAAGATAAATAAAAGTTCAGGTTTTTCAACTCTGGATAATAATGCTGAAAAAGCAGTCAGAAAAGCCTCGCCATTTCCTCCTCCTCCGGTAGAAGTAAGAATTGTAATTCCCGTAACTTACAAATTGAACACATAGGATATGATTGTCATTCATACTTAATTCATTGTTGATAAAACTTCTACTCCATTTAATTATTACCAACCCACCCCGGATTTTACTAAAATTCAAATTTTTTTCTTGCAGTTCCATTTTAAAACTTATATTTTATACTGTCGATATGTTAAAAGTACGCTGAAACAGGGCATACTTTAATTAATCTGGGAATTTTAGATAATGTTATGTATCTTTTAAAGTCAAAACAGAGATTCAGAAAGCTGTCCATACTCATACTGATCCCCTATTTCATCTTATGCATAACAGCCGGTGGTTTCCATGCATTTGATCATAAGGCGTATCATGGGCATGCAGACAGCAATCAAACGGTATGTGAATTATCGAACAACGAACAGTCTGGTAACAGCACACCTATCTTCTGCGACAACGACCATAGCGAAGACAACTGTATTGTCTGCAAATGGCTCAAGAATGCACCAAAGAAAGTCCAGTTGGCACTGGATATTTCATCCTTTATACCGGACACATCCGGGTTATGTATAAACAAACAACAAACATATTATTTCCTCAATAACGGGAAATACCACTCACGCGCACCACCATTTTTCATTTCATAATTCACATACATCTGTATCATGATTCCTTAAAATAATGGGTTTCCTATGATTGATTGGATTTGAAACCAGAATATATGTATGTGCATTGATCCCTGGATACTTTAGCCGTTTACAATGAGGGATTTCCAATTTAGATTTATGGAAATAAGGTGTAGTCCTTGTCCTCCCCGTATAATTAAACGCTAAGGAATTTCAATGTTGCTTACAATTCAACTTTGCCCAGTGTGACATCATTTACCAGTCCGTCCAGCATGAGGACGAGTGGTGTCGGGCATTTAATTTACTGCTTAGCTCAGATTTTTACTATGCAAATGAAAAGAAAAATTTTTATTGTCCTGTACATTTATCTTTCTCAAATATTTTTTGTTCCTGTAATCCACTGTTTAAGTGAAGGGAGTAAAAAAGATTGTGAAAATTGTTACACAGGTACATTGCTAAATTCTCCTTGTAACGATACGCATGGGCCATGCGATAATCCCGTACACCACCACCATAACGGTCACAGGCATGATCCTGCTCATTGTACTTTTTGTAAATCATTCATCAAAGATATTGAGTATATTCCTAATTACTATGCAATTGACTTTGAGAGTTTAATTTTAGCAACCAATAGTACTCCCCATCAATCTTCTACGCTCATACGTATCACTCCTATTCGTGGTCCACCTCTAAAGAACTTCCTTACATAATTCTACAATGACAAGAAATCTTTATCTATGGCATCTAGTTTGAGTTCAGATGAACACACTATATGCAATTAGGAGGAGTACAAATTGTTGTTGCAGGCATAAACATTCAAGTCTCAATATTAGAAATTTAAATAAAATTGATAAATGTTTTAAGGAGGTTTGTTGTGGTGAAGACTTTTTTTCTCATAATTTTCTGTTTTTTTTGTCTATTCAATACTGTCTCTTTTGCAAATAATGACGTAACAATGGATGATATAGCGTCAGAAATTCAGCAATTAAAGAGTGCGTTTAAAGAGATGGAATCAAATTACAAGGCAAAGATTGACAAGCTGGAAGCGCGACTGGAAAAACAGCAGCCGGAAAAGGATTACAGTGCAAGGATTCAGAAGGTTGAAGATGACAACAAGGTAAGAATCCGTTCTCTGGAGGAACTGTTGGGAGAACAGAGGGCTGAAATTGAGTATGAATACGATATAAAGATCCGCACCCTGGAAGAGCTGATAGATGTTGAAAAAACTCGTTCACAAGAGGAGTATACCAGGATAACACAAAGAGCGAAGTTACAGCAAAGGCCATTCTTTTATGGTACTAAAGGTTCATTTATGAATCCTGATGTCAGTATCGTAGCAGATACCTTTTATCATTTCAGCGATTCAAAATTTGGTGTGGGTGAGTTTACGGATGAAGATATGCATTTTCGAGAGGTAGAACTGGCGCTTCAGGGATATATTTATCCCGGAGTCAGGGCTGAGTTTTTTCCTACCTTTGAGATTGCAGAAGGGGTAGTTGAGATAGAAGAGGCATTTGCAAACTTTTTGACACTCCCTCTCAATTCAAACCTGCTGGTAGGAAAGCACAGGATCAGGTTCGGCCTGGTAAATCCTATACATCAGCATCATAGAGATTATGCGGATGTTCCTCTGGTAGTACAGAACATGCTGGGTGCGGAAGGATACATTGACGAAGGTTTTGATTTCTCTGTTATGGCCCCGAAAATTCCCATTCCTGTAGAGCTTGGATTTGCTATCTTTGACGGTAACAAATCCCTGGCCGAGGAAGAAGAGGAAGGCAGTAGGACATTCAACCTCTATGACAGTACAGCGGTTGCATTCCGTGATCGTGTATTACTTGCCAAGATCAATACAAACATGCTGCTATTACCAAATCTTGATATCTCTACCGGGTATCACGTCATGTGGGATGATAGTGGTACAGGGAATACGGCAGTTCATAATGGACAATTTTCAGTGAGATATCGAGTACCTAACAGTTGGTCTAAACTCCTCTGGCAGAATGAAGTTTATGTAGCCGATGTAGATAATATAGCCAATCAAGATCAGGAAAATACTAGCAAGGGTTTTTATTCCTTTTTAAAATATACTCACAACAGATTCCTTGATTTAGCATTTCGCTATGACTGGGCAGAGCTTGGCTTAAATAATGATGCCCATCAATGGGCGTTGAACCCTATGGCAACATGGCATTTGACTGAATCCTCCTATGTCAGGGCACAATATCGTTATGGAGAATTAGAATCAGAAGGTGTTTCCGATGGTAACGTGAACAGTGCTAACGAGGTTTTTCTCCAGTTTGTCTGGGGTCTGGGACCTCATGCACATGGTATAAAACGATAAAAAGTTTACCCTTGTACAAAATTATTTATGTATGATATACAAATATATTCTTTACTTTAAAAGGAGGTTCACCATGTTAAAAAATAGATTGGTCCTATGTTTTATCCTGTCAATGATGTTTTTCTTTCCAGCTATGAACGATGCGCATGCCGGCAAAAAACTCAAAGTTGTTGCCACCCTGGAGTTTCTGGCGGATTGGGCAAAGCAGATTGGACAGGAACATGTGGATGTTGATTCTGTTCACGACAGCAGATTAGACGTACATTACTTTCAACCAAGACCGGCTCATGTCTTAATGTGTACGAGAGCTGACATGGTTATTATTGGAGGGATGGATTTAGATGTGTGGATGCAGGCGCTTCTGGATGCTTCAAGAAATCGTAAAATACAGTATGGCAGAGAGGGGTATGTGGATGCGTCCTTTGGGATTACAAAAGTTCTTCAAAAACCTATAGGGCGTGTTGATATGGCGATGGGTGATGTACATCCCTTTGGTAATCCCCATTATTTCTATAACATGGATAATGTCGGTATAGTCCTCGAAAACATTGTTACAGGACTTTCGAAAAATGATCCTGACAACGCAGATGTTTATCGATTGAACAAGGAGGCGTATTGGAAGGAGGTTCAAGCCACTTTCAAGAAACTCAAGGGATTAATGAGGCCTTTCAGAGGCACAAAGGTAATTACCTACCACCAGAGCTGGGAATATTTTGTGGAAGAATTCGGATTAGAAATTCTGGATTATGTTGAGCCAAAACCGGGTCTTCCCGCTACACCTAAACATACCAAGGATTTGATAGAGATCATAAATCAGCATCAGGTAAAGATAATTTTGAAGGAACCATATTATCCGAAGAGGCCGGTAAAAAAATTGATGAAAAAAACGGGAGCAAAGGTTGTAGAATTGGTAAATTATCCCGGTGGACGAAAAAAGGCTCGTACCTATCTGCAAAATCTTGAAGCAAATATTAATGATCTGGTTCAGGCAATTGGAGGTTAACTGCAATGTAGCTTTATTGTTTAGGGGCTCTCCATCTTAAACCTTTTAATAGTAGAGGCAAAACTACCTTGACCTTCCAGCAGGCGGGCGGTTGCCTCTACATTAACTTCTTCAAGAGAGGGTTTGTAAATAACAAGCATTTTTCATTATTTGGATTATCGAGTTGAATTTTGTGCTAAAATTCACTAAATTAACACATTTGCTGAGCGAGTATATTCCTCAAAGATCATTATATTTGCCATAATACTATAAAATCAGTATTCACATTTTATTCGTGGTTCAAATGGGTAAAAAACAGAAAGAATAGAATAGTTTGAAAATATTAAACCAGTCTTTGATAAACTTTAAAGACGTATATCTTGGTTATGGGAAAAAGTGTATCCTGGAAAACCTGAATTTTGATATTCACTCTAATGACTTTCTCGGGATTATAGGGCCAAACGGATCCGGTAAAACAACACTGCTGAGAGGCATTCTCGGACTAATAAAACCGGTATCAGGTACCATTATATCTAACACTGATCAAATTAAATTTGGTTATGTCATACAACGTCAGTTTGTGGATGAAGTATTTCCACTGACAGCAAGAGAGATTGTTTCCATGGGGAGATACAGAAACATCAAGTGGGGAAGGAGACTGAATAAGGTGGATTGGGAGTATGTTAATCATGCATTAGAGATCGCAGGGGTCAATTCCATTGCTCATCAAACATACCGTAGCCTTTCCGGTGGGCAGAAGCAGCGTGTCCTTATCGCTCGTGCACTTGCAAGTGAGGCTAATATTTTAATACTGGATGAGCCTACTAACGATATGGATATTAAGGGTGAAACTCAGATCATGGAATTAATAAGAAAGATTCACTCTGAGCAAAATGTAACCGTAGTAATCGTCAGTCATCTTTTACACAATATTATCAACTATGTGAAAAAGCTTGCTTTTATTACAAAGGGTAAGTTTTATATTCATCCAATTGAAGAGGCTATAAAAGACAAATATCTTTCAGAGGTTTTTGACAGTCATGTGAAGGTGGGTGAGGTATCAGGAAAAAAGGTAGTTATCTCTAATGGATTTACTGATTGAAATTTTTAGTGAACGATTTATCCAGGTAGGATTAGCCGCAAGTGTTATTTTGGGTGGTATATGCGCATACCTCGGGGTATTCCTGATCTTGAAAAGGATTGTTTTCGTAGGCGCTGCTCTTTCACAGATGGCGGCAGTCGGTGTGGTAATCGGTCATATGATCGGGCATAAGATAGGCCTTAATTTTGAAGCATTGGCATTTCTTTTCTCTATATTGGGGGTGTTGTTTTTCTGGCTTCCTGTTTCCGGCGGTTCCATCACAAGAGAGAGTCTTATTGGGTTTTCCTACATCTTTGCTTCTGCCCTTGCCATCCTCATTATTGCGAAAGATCCTCTTGCTGAAGTAGAAAACCTGGATCTCTTTTCAGGAAATATCCTGTTTGTAAGTGATTTTGATCTATTATTAATATCTGGTATCTCAGGAATAATTTTTATTGTTCACATGATATTCCGCAAAGAGTTCATCTTTGTCTCTTTTGATCTTACTACTGCACAGACTTTAAAGATTCCGGCACGTTTCTATGACTTCCTCATCTACTTTACATTGGGTATTGCCATTTCAGTAGGTATTCGTTCTGCAGGCATGCTCTTTATCTTCTCATCTCTTGTTATTCCTGCGATGACTGGTTTAAGTCTCTTTCAACGGTTGAAGTGGATTTTTCTTGCTTCTGTCTTATCTATATGGCTTTCATCTATTATTGGTATAGTAGTTTCATATTGGTTTGATTTCCCAACCGGACCATCCATTTCTGTTACCAATGCATTAATTCTTCTTATTTGTCTATTTGTTAAACGATTTCTGTTAAGAAGTACATAGTACAGCGCAGTCACATCTTTGTTATGTAAAATACATTTTATCAAGAAATTTTTGTAGATTTAACTAGCAAACTTATTTAGTTGTTTAGTGCTCTTAAATATGAAGAAAATCTCTTTTGCATCTTTCTACCAACTTCTGGCAAATTTACTGCTAATGGAAGTGTTCTCTAGCAACTTAAGGGATCCGGTACTCAAGATTATGAGTTTGGAGATATAGTAAGAACCAGTTTGCTGGGTGCGTACACAATCAAAAAGCGTGGAAAATATCCCGGTATACAGCTACTGGCAGGTGTTAACGCTCAGTTTATGGAGAAGGATCATGAAAACTCAGACAGGGCAAGTGATTCAGGCGGTACAACGGTATTTGTTTCTCCCGGGCTATCCAGTCAATTTACTGATAAAATCAGCGCCTCTACCGCCATTATGTTACCTGTCCTTCAGAATCTTGGTAGGGACCACCAGGAAGTAGATTTAAATATTTTAATCAGTATAGGATATAGTTTCTAGATGTCATCTATTGGTTAGTATGGAAAAGCCTTCATCCTGAATACTAAAGTCGGCTTTCCATATGCATGCGGATATGCAAATATACATTGCTGCTTTCCAACAGGATGAATCTCTGTTAAGAGTAAAAGCAGAAGCAAAATAAAAACGATTATTGTTCTTTGAGAGGGTAGGAGATATAAAAACTCCTACCCTCTTTTTTTAAAATGAATTCTTTCTTTACAATTTTCATATAAAGTAGTAGATTGTAACCTCTAATATACGGCCGTAGCAGGTAATACTTTCTGAAGCTACCTGGTTTTTTATACCTTTTCAGCAACCATGATAAAAGATAAATTATTATTGTCAAAGACAACCAAGACTTTACTGTCGTCATCTTTTGTAAGCATTGTCATCTCAATGTGTTTGCTCGTAAACCTCTTTGCGCCGGGTTTGAGCACTGTTATTCATAATAAGAGTGTTGCATTACATCCTGAATCTCACACCTGTGAATGTAATCCTGAACCGCACAGCATAAGCAGTTGTTGCTGTGCAATAGATATCAGCGCCTCAGAAGGGAAAGGTTTACTCAATGAGGATTATCAAGGCATATTCTCCACATTCATTAAGAGTCTGGGATGTGCGGGTCTTCCTGACCAGTCTGCGTCATTTTCATATAACGTCAGCCTTCCGGAGGACAGCATCTCCTCACCAAGACTATCCATGCTTTATTATCTGAAAAAGCATGAAAAAGTATTTCCGGTGTCCATAAGAATATCCCCACCGGACAAGCCACCACGCCATTTTGCATAAAGTCCATCCAATAATATCGTGAAACAATAAATTCGCCGAATAATTAAGATAAGGCGTGTAGACGGCGGTTTCATGTCATTATTCCAATACCATCAATTGAAAACGCCCTCTGGATGTTTTCTGTTATGGGAGCTGTATGAAGGGAATGCCTTCATACACGACACCTGACTAATGACAATGTCACGCAAGTTTTTTATGCCAAATCAATAGACGTTTTGTTTCCATCAACTTACCTGCAGAACCTCTTTTGCTTTAGGGCAATGTGGTTGCCATGTTTTGCATTTATTTTGCACTGTGGCTCATGCAGACAATCCTGGTCTATCACCTCAATATGAATACACAGGAATGGGTACAGTAATGGGTGATGGTATGTAAATTTGCCAGAGCCCATTGTTGGATACGATATCATCCGATTGGACAGACATGCCGAAAATCTCACAAGATTTTTAAAACTTATTAAGAATGTTTATGCGGCAGTATATACACTTTCAGGATTGCATACTGTATTGAATTCAGTGACGAAGCTCTCTTAAAGCGATAACCTGTAACATACACGCAAATTGTATTATTGCTCATGCTCATTCCTGTTTTCTAATAAAAATGAGAGGAAAGAAACTATGAAGAAATCACTCGTACTGTCTGCGCTGTTTTCGCTATGGCTAATGCCGGTTTGGGCTGAAGACACGACAGACGAAAAAGAGACTTTTATTAAGATGGAGCCTATTATTGTTGAAGACACTCAAATTTCAGAACCTGCCACATCCCGGTTGATCATTAGCGAGCGAGCGAAGGGGCCTGTGTCTGACGGTGGAGATCTGCTGACAACTATTCCGGGCATCTCTTCCGCCCGTATGGGTGGTCACGGTGTTGACCCGGTCATTCGGGGCCAGTCTTATAACCGTCTGAACATCCTGTTGGATGGCGCCTACGTTCATGGTGGCTGTCCAAACCGCATGGACCCACCAAGTTCCTATGGCCCTTCTGAAACTTATGATGAAGTGGAAGTGATCAAAGGATCTCAGACCGTTCGGCAAGGCGGCGGTG
>CAYTLC010000073.1:4300-11723 GCA_964438395.1 uncultured Candidatus Scalindua sp. | reverse complement strand
GCCGTCGAAGTAAAACGGTAAAAATACCTTCAGCAGAATCTATAAAGCAAGACATTGAAGATGCAGAGAAGATAATCACGAATGTAGACATAAACGAACACGTGAAGCTGGAAGATAGTATTGAAGCAAATGAAAAATATTTGATTGATACTATGCCTGGAAAAACATCCAAGGCAGCAAGCATGGGTCCGGGAGGTTCGCGGAAGCCACATTATACACGTCTTTATGCGTTAGACAATAAGATGATTTTTCAGGCGGCATGTTGCTTGCCATTGAAAGTTATTGCCGCGAATCTGGATGGAGATACTGTATCGGGGAAAGTTCTACATAGTACTCATTCAGATAGTGAAGGCGGGAAGCTGGTTTATGAATTTAAGGGAGCAGGGTCCGAATTGATAATAGATGTAAGACGTGGAGACAGCACCAGGGCGCAGCGAATTATCTTTAAGACATGAATAATTTATCACATTAAATTAACTTCTGACCTGTTCATCTCTGCCCAGATGGAGAGGTGCAGTATTCTCCTTTACAAAGCACAAGAGTATAATGCCTATAATAAAGAATCCTACAAGTGATAAAATGGCAAGGCGTGATGTCCCGGTTATTTGACGGATAATACCGAATACAAACGGACCCCAGATAGCCGAAAATTTTGCGAAAACAGAGTAAAATCCGAAAAACTCAGCAGATTCATCTGTGGGTATCATTGCTCCATAAAAAGACCTGCTTATAGCTTGAGAGCCACCAAGAACAAAACCTACTGCAATCCCCAGCATCCAGAAGTCAAGAGTGCTGGTTATAAGATATGCATAGCACAAGATTCCCAACCAGAGAATTAAAATGAAAATCAATATTCTCTTTGTGCCAAAGGTTCTGGATATTTTGCTGAATAACAGCGCTCCACCAATTCCGATAAACTGTACCAGCAAAAGAGTACCCATCAGGGTTTCGTTCCTGAGTCCCAGTTCATCCTTTCCGTATATTGTAGCCATCCTGATAACTGTATGTATTCCATCATTATAGAACATAAAGGCTATCAGAAATATAAGAAGATTACGATGTGCTTTGGCTTTCATGATTGTGTTCCATGTTCGTGATACTCCGATTCTTAGATAAGCCAATAAATTTATATTTCTTCGGCTCTGTTGAGATGAGGCTTTGTCGTTTCCATGTTCTTGGAGAAAAAGAAATGTGATTAATGAGAAACCCGCCCACCAGACTCCAGAAAACAGCAAGCTTATTCTCACTGCCATTGCTTTTTCAATACCGATCTTTTTGTGAGCAAGGATCAAGATGATACAGATTAAGAATTGCAGACCTCCACCAAGGTAACCGTATGCATAGCCTCTTCCAGAAACTCGATCCATCTCGCTTCTGGTGGCAATGTGAGGGAGAAAAGCGTCGTAGAAAATATTTGCACTAATAAAGCAGGTATTGGCAAGGAAGAAAAAGATCATCGTCATCCATACATCACCACTTTGACTGAGAAACAAAAGTGTAGTAAAAAGACTCCCACCAAAACAGAAGGCCATTAAGAACCTTTTTTTTGATTCTGATATATCAGCTATTGCACCAAGAATTGGAGCGGTAATAAAAACAAAGAGGGCAGTAGCGCCAGCAAGAAAAGCCCATAGTGTGGTTGCATTAGTAGATATCTCAATATTAAAGAATCTAAAAACCCATCCATCTGCTGGAACAATAACGGACGCAAAGTAGATGGGTAATAGAGCTGCTATAACGGTTGTTGCAAATGCAGAATTTGCCCAATCGTACATATACCACGCAAATATATTTCTTTTCTGGTCACTTTTCATAATAGCATTCAATGTCTAACTCAAAACAATATCCTCAATTTCAAGGTTAAAATAGTTTTGGAGTTCACATTGCTAAGAGATTATTCTTTCTTTACAACCCAGTGAGAAAATAGTAAATTCATCTTGCTGAGTTATATTTGAAGTAAATAAAGTGCTTTGCATCATTTGCTAGCATTATAGACTTTTCTACCTGCTTATCATCAGAAAAAAGGGTTTGCAGTATCAAATAATATTATGAATAAGAAAAAATATGAGAGCAAAAGTGTAGTCTCAAGTTATATTAATATGAGATTACAGAATCCTGAGGTAATGATCATTGTAAAATACAGGGAATTCATTTCCGGGAAACATGTACTTGATATTGGATGTGGTAGTGGCAGAACAACTGCAATTTTAAAGAATCTGAGTAGCGGGTATATTGGTCTTGATTACTCATTGGAGATGATAGAAACCTGCAGAAAAAGATTTGAAGGAGTTCGCTTTTTGCATGGTGACGTGAGAGATATGAGTGAATTTAAAGACGATGAATTTGATTGTGTAATGTTTTCGTTTAACGGCCTGGATTCAATTAGCCATGATGACAGGCTTAAAGGACTAGGAGAAATACGTCGGGTACTAAAGCGTGATGGGCTTTTTGTTTTTTCTTCACATAATAGAAATCACCGCTATGCAATATCTCGTCCAATAATGGAGTTTTCGAGAGCTCCGTGTAAGCAAGTTGGCAATTTTTTAAAGTTTTTAAAGTCCACGAGTAACCGCCTAAGGAAGAAAAATCATCAGGTATTTAATGCACAATATGCAATCATAAATGATATTGCGCACAATTATGCTATGCTTACTTATTATATAGATAAAACACATCAAGTGTCTCAACTCAAAGCGATGGGTTTTGAAACTATCGAAATGTATGATACTTTAGGTAATGTGCTAAAACTCGATAGTGAAGATAAAGACAGTGCATGGATTTATTACGTAGCGAAGAAAATCAATAATTAATCTGGGGATTCGGTATTAGACAGGGATTATAAAGTAATTGATTTTGCTTTCATTGTTTTATCTTTGCAGAAATTATGCGTTCTTTCCCCTGCAGATCCTTGATTATTTCAATTTCATCATAATGCAATTCATTTTGCATGAGCTTTATTATAGAATCTGTCTGTGTTTCTCCAATTTCAATGATCAGATAACCGCCCGGCTTTATCCAGTCTGTCGCATCCTTGATTATTTGTTTGTAGATGCATAATCCGTCCTCACCACCAATCAACGCTAGAAGAGGTTCGTGATCTATAAGCTCGGGTTCCAGGTTTTTAGATTCTGATTCGCTTACGTAAGGAGGATTTGAAACAACGAAATCAACTTGTTCCTTCTTAAGGTCGATATTGAATGCATCGAAGACGTTCCCATGCAGAAGATGGATCTTGTCAGTAACATCATGCCTTTGAACATTTTCATTTGCAACGGCAAGTGCTTCCCGTGAGATGTCGGCAGCGTATATCTTAATATTACTTATGTTTTTGGCTAAAGATACAGCGATATTGCCTGAACCAGTGCCAATGTCTATAATGGTTATTCTTCTATCATGGTACGGTTTATTCCCTGTTTTCTTAAGAACCGTTTCTACAAGTATTTCTGTTTCAGGTCTGGGAATTAAGACTCTTTCATCTACAATAAAGTCGAGTGACATAAACTCTACTTGTTGCGTAATATATTGCAGTGGGACATGACAGGCTCTTCTATGTATTAATTCATTGTACCTGGTGAAATCGGCATCATTAACTATACCGTTTTGATTAGTATAGAGATTAACTTTGTCGCACGATAAGACATATGCCAAAAGTGTATCGGCATTTATTTCAGGGAATTCAATTTCAGATTTTTTTAATACCGCAATTGCTGATTTTAGACTATTGCGTATTGTATTTCTGCCTTGTGCATCTGACATGTTTGTGGGTTTTATGGATATGTTAAATCGGATTTAGTACTAGATTATATGACCGTGAGGACAGGGGAATGGATTTAAAGGGTTTCTGCTAATTCCTTCATTTTTTCCTGTTTACCGTATTCTGTCATCGCTTCAATCAGATCGTCTATTTCGCCAAGCATTATTTTTTCCAGGTTGTATAGATTCAGATTTATTCTATGGTCTGTAACTCTGTTTTGAGGAAAGTTGTATGTGCGGATCTTTTCACTTCTGTCGCCGGAACCGATCTGGGTGCGTCGAGTCTTATCACGTTCGTTTTTTGTCTGTTCCTGATAAAAAGTGTAGAGTCTGCTTCGGAGCACTCGCATCGCTTTTGCACGGTTTCTGTGTTGAGATTTTTCATCCATGCACTTGACAACCAAACCGGTAGGCACATGGACAATTCTGATTGCAGAACTGGTTTTATTAACTTTCTGCCCTCCCGGTCCGGATGATCGGAATGTGTCAACAGTTATATCTTTTGGGTCAATCTTTACATCAACATCTTCTACATCCGGTAAGACCGCTACTGTCGCTGCAGAGGTATGAATCCTTCCACTTGTTTCAGTTGATGGAACTCTCTGTACTCTGTGAGTTCCGCTTTCAAAACATAACTTACTATAAACTGATGGTCCTTCAATGGAGAAGGTTACTTCCTTGAAACCTCCTATTTCCGTGAGACTGGAGTCCATCATTTCAATTTTCCACTTCTGTTTTTCTGCATATTTTGAATACATCTTAAAAAGATCTGCGGCAAAAAGTGCTGCTTCATCACCACCTGTTCCAGCACGGATTTCCATTATTGCACTTTTAGTGGCATCAGTACCCTCCGTAAAGAAACATCCTTTAACCTCTTCAAAGAGTTTAATTTCTCTCTCTTCGAGGCTGCCCAGTTCATCCCTGGCCATTTCGTATAAGTCTTTATCACCACTATTTTCAGAAATGATAGTATTTGCTTCTTCTTTTTGTCTAAGCGTTTCATCTAATTGAATATATTTAGATACGAATTTAGACAACCTTCCGTGTTCCTTAACATAAGAGGTATATCTGGTGTTGTCAGCAATAATCTCAGGATCAGATAAGTGTTTTTCCAGTTCACTATTACGCTCAAACATCTCCTTCAACTTCTTTAACAGTTTGTCATTAATCTGCACTACCGGTCTCCGGTTTTTCTTCTACTGCAACAGCCTCCTGGGAATCAGATTTACTGTTTTCGGCAGTATCATCAGAACCACCTTTTGTTGCATCTTGAGTCCATTTGAATTTTTGTTTAAATCTTTCAACTCTTCCGGCGCTATCAACAAATTTCTGTTTTCCCGTGTAAAAAGGATGACACATAGAACATACTTCTACATGAATACTGCTTTTTGTTGACCGTGTTACAAAAGTTTCTCCACAACCACATGTAACAGTTGTCTCCATAATTTCGGGATGAATTGCTTTTCTCATTGGTACTTGTCTCCATTAATTAAAATAATTCCAAAATTTAAAACAGGCAGATTACTTAAGCTATACTATAAGTGTATATCTGCTGTGAATTTATCGAACTTTTAACTATATCAGAGCACATACATCGTTGCAATAAAAAATATATGAAAATGTACATTCAAGCGTTATTCATAATAATTTGTTATTTTAAACTAAATTAGATGTAATATCCAGTTTTGCACTACCTGTTTCAGCTTAATTTATATTTGACTATAGATAGTTAAACTGATATCCTGAAAGCACTTATTGAAATACTTGTTTATGAATAGTTGAAAATGGCAGATTAGGAATTGAGTGATTATTTATTATCTAAATTAAAGGTCTTGAATGAAAGCTGACAATCTTGTTACTTTTTTGTGCACAGTGGTGTTTATATGAAGGTAAAGTTCTGGGGAGTGCGAGGAAGTATACCCATATTCGGTCCTAATAACTCGAAGTATGGAGGTAACACGAGCTGTATTGAAGTGAATTGTGGTGACAAGACAATAATTCTAGATGCAGGAACTGGCATTATGCCATTAGGCATTGATATTATGGCTGGGGACCGTTTTAGAGAAAACAATAAGAAGCAGCTATATATATTTTTTAGCCATGTTCATTGGGACCATATTCAGGGTTTTCCATTTTTTCGACCAGCATTTGATTCTGAGTTCGAGCTAAATCTATACAGTACTTTACACAAAGACATAGATATTGAATATGCATTGCGGAGTCAGATGTCTCCTCCTTTTTTTCCTATTCAACTAAAAGACATGTCGGCAAGTATGAATTTCAATAATATCAAGAGTGGTGAGAATGTCCAGATAGGCAACGTAGCCGTAGAAAGTATTTCATTAGATCATCCTGATACATCTCTTGGATATAAAATAACTTGTGAAAACAAATCTATAGCATATATTAGTGACCACGAACACACAGATAAATCACACCAGAGAATAGTGGACTTTTTGAAAGGCACTGATCTGGTTATATTTGATGCACACTATACCCCAGAAGAGTATTCAGGTTCAGATGGGAATGGAGGACGTAAGGGCTGGGGGCATAGTACCTGGGAGGAAGCAATTGCGTTGTGTATAGAAGCGAAGATCGATCAACTTGCCCTTACTCACCATGGTCGTGAGGATTCAGGAGTAGATAGAATCGAATTAGAGGCACAAAATGGTTTTCGTAATACCATTGCAGCATATGAGGGGTTAGAGATAAACGTTGAATAAATATTTTATTATATTGCAGGATCTAGTAATAAGAGAGGAGTTAATTTTTGCCTGAAAAAACTGAACATATATCAAACAACCTGGTACACATTTTATCAAATAGCATCAGTCCAAATATCCTGCTAATAGGAGATTTTATGCTTGATAAGTATGTATGGGGCGAAGTCAAACGTATATCACAAGAGGCGCCAATACCGGTGCTGAATGTGACCTCTGAAGAGATAAGACCGGGCGGGGCAGGAAGTGTTGCTAATAACCTTGCATGCCTCGGGGCTAAGGTTTGTTGTTATGGGGTAATTGGCAAAGATGATGAAGGTAAACGTCTACTTGATAATTTAGATAGTATTGGAGTGGAAACGGACGGAATTGTACAGGCTTCTGATAGACCGACAACAGTGAAGGTTAGAATGATGGGACATCTTCAATCTGCAGGAAAAGGAATTCAACAGCTTTTGAGAATTGATTATGAGAAGGTCGATGATATTGAAGAAGAAGCACAGGATGAAATTATCACAAAAATTGAAAATGGAATTCAACATGTTGATATAATATTGATATCAGATATGAATAAAGGTGTCTTGTCCAAACGCATTTTAGAAACTGTAATTAAGTTAGGAAAAGATAACAGAGTGCCGGTAATAGTAGATCCGAGACTTTCAAATGATTATACAATTTATAAGGGTGCGACTGCAATAACACCTAACAGATTTGAAACAAAATTAGCAACCGGGATTAAAATTACTGACGTTAACAGCATGAAGTCTGCTGGAAAGAAGTTGCTGGGAGAGTCTTTCTTTGAATATGTTATAATCACTGCAGATAAAGATGGAATGTTTTTATATGGCAATGATGGATCAAGTAATTTAATACCTACAGTGCCTAAAGATGTTTATGATGTCAGTGGAGCGGGTGATATGGTTTTGAGCATTTTTGGATTTGTAGTGGGA
>CAYTLC010000073.1:0-4200 GCA_964438395.1 uncultured Candidatus Scalindua sp. | reverse complement strand
TGGTAATTGGGCTAAATACAGACAGGTCAGTAAGGGAGCAAAAGGGAGAACAAAGGCCTTTTGTTTCAGAAGATGAAAGAGCAAGATTAATTTCTGCTCTGGAAGATGTGAATTATGTGATCCTTTTTGACGAATTAACGCCTGATAAGCTCATAAAAAGGCTGAGACCTGACGTCCTCGTAAAGGGTGAAGATTGGAAAGAGAAGGGTGTCGTAGGTCGTGAATTTGTAGAGTCATATGGGGGTAAAGTGATTTTAGCTCCTTTTGTAAAAGATGCATCAACAACTGATATTGTTTCAAGAATTATAGAACGAAATAATAATCCTCGGTAGATAATCTATCATTTTGAAAAGCCTGTTGCATTATATTAATCAAATCGAGAAATACTTTGAAAGTGTAAATTAAGTGAGATTTTATTGATGAAAAACGAAATTGAATCATCTTTGAAAGAGAGTATTAGTTTAAAGAGTGAACTTCTTTCCAATAGTGTTGACTCAATTATTAAAATCGCAAATATATTGGTAGAGGCTTATAGAACAGGACATTCGCTGTTCCTTATGGGAAATGGAGGAAGCGCTGCAGATGCACAGCATATTGCCGGAGAACTAGTTGGTCGGTTTAAGAAAAATAGAAAACCATTGCCGGCGCTTGCACTAACCACTGATACATCTGTGTTGACAGCAATTGCCAATGATTTCGGGTACGATCAGTGTTTTGAAAGACAGGTAGATGCATTTGTCAGGGAAGGTGACGTTGTCATTGGTTTGAGTACAAGTGGCAATTCTTTGAGCATTATAAATGCTGCTCTTTCAGCAAAGAAAAAGAGCGCAAAGACTATTGCTTTTACAGGTGAAGGAGGAGGAGATCTCAAAGATAATGTTGATGTATGCCTTGAGATACCTTCCAAAGATACTGCACGTATTCAGGAATGTCATATAACAATAGGACATATTCTATGTTCAATAATAGAAAAAGAGTTATTCGTATGATTTTGGTCTAATATACCTTTGAGTGAAAGGGGAATCAGTTGGCAAGAGCAGATAAAATGTATATTCGATTCTGGGGTGCAAGAGGCAGTATAAGCACACCGGGAAAAGAAACCGTTAAATACGGTGGAAATACATCATGCATTGAAATCAGATGTGGTAAAGAAATCTTTATTCTGGATGCCGGTAGTGGTATCAGAGAATTAGGGAACAAGATATTATCTGAAAAACCACAACACTTAAACATTCTATTTTCTCATTTTCATTGGGATCATATACAAGGATTTCCGTTCTTTGCACCTGTTTTTAATAGTAAATATTCAATTACTCTGATTGGTGAGAGTAAAATGAATTTTACACTAGAACAACTTTTTACAGCTCAGTTAATGTTTCCATATTTCCCATTATCATTGTCAGAATTGGATGCAAAGATTAGTTTTAATGAATTAACAAAAAACGATAGTATTAAAAAGAATAATGTAAAAATTAATCTTGCACGCCTTAACCATCCTGGAGGATGTATAGGGTATAGAATTGAGTACGGCGGCAAATCCTTTGTTTATGCCACAGATACTGAACATTTCAGTTGTATAGACAAATCATTACTCAAACTGTCTTTAAATGCAGATGTTCTTGTTTATGATTGTAATTATACCGATGATGAATATTCCGGTAAAGTAGGACCTCCAAGAACTGGTTGGGGGCACTCTACATGGACGCAAGGGGTGAAAGTTGCCAAAGCCGCTAAAGTTAAGAAATTTATATTGTTTCACCACGATCCAGCACATGATGATAAGTTTGTAGATAAACTTGAGAGAGATGCTAGAAAAGAATTCAAGGAATCTTATGCTGCTTATGAGGGTATGGAATTAAACCTTTAAAATAAGTGAATATCATTTCTACAAAATTAACTATATATCACGCCCCGGGAGTTGTATCTGACCCCTTTAAGCCTTTGTTGAGAGATGAAGGGATAAATTTAATAAAGATAATCCCTTCAGATATCGCAGAACACAAATCTTGTGATGGTCTAAAAATTTATCTCTTAAGTGAAGAATTTATTAATGGCTTGAAGAAAGAGGAATTCAATTCGATTTTCTGTTCGGATAATTCTAGTACCGTTATTTGTATTAGAAAACCAAATATTGCTGAATCCAGTAGCGAAGAAAAAATATTTCTTTATCTCAAAGAACCTGTGGAAGAACCAGAACTGTTGAAAGCTTTAAAGAGTGGATTCGGCTATTTGCACTCGAAGCTGGAGGGAGCAAGGCTGCTATCTGCGTTAGATACTCGTACCAGGGAATTAAGTAGTCTAAATGAAATTGGAATATCTCTTTCATCAGAGCAGGATTATGATACTTTGTTGAGCTTAATTCTTTCAAAAAGCAGGGAGATTACAAATTGCGATGCCGGAAGTTTATACCTACTGGACAGAACGAAAGATGTTGGTAATAGCCTGATATTTAAGTTGGTTCAAAATGATTCTCTGGCTAACATAGAATTTAAGGAATATGCACTACCTCTTACAAGGTCTAGCCTGGCAGGCTATGTCGCGTTAACCGGGGAATTTATTAACCTTGAGGACGTCTATGATATACCTGAAGATGTAGACTACTCTTTTAATAAGGCCTTTGATATTAAGTTTAATTATCGCACAAAGTCAATGCTGGTAATACCAATGAAGGATCACAGAAATAAAACCATTGGTGTGCTACAGTTAATAAACAGGAAAAAATCAAAAAATGTTCAATTGACTTCGGAATCAGTTGTTGAGGATGAGGTAAGACCTTTTGATGAAAGAACTTTTGGCCTTATAAATTCACTTGCAAGTCAGGCTGCTGTATCTATAGAAAATAGTCTTTTATATCAAAATATACAAAATCTATTTGAAGGTTTCGTAAAAGCATCAGTACTCACAATAGAACAGCGAGATCCTTCAACATGCGGGCACTCTGAAAGGGTTTCTGCATTAACCGTTGGGCTGGCAGTTGTAGTTGATAGGGTATCAACCGGGAAGTACAAGGATACACATTTTTCCAACGAACAGCTGAAGGAAATAAGATATGCAGGTTTACTGCATGACTTTGGTAAAATAGGGGTTCGTGAAAATGTGTTAGTAAAAGCAAACAAACTGTATCCGGATGAGATAAGGAATGTAAGGAGTCGTTTTGATTTTATAAAAAAATCAATCGAATGTAAATATCTTGAGAAAAAGTTGAGCATAGTGCATGATAAAAAGGTTGATGATTACCTGGAATGTTTCAAAGAGATTGATATTGAATTGAAAGACGAATTGATTAGGCTGGATGCTTATTTAGCAGGGATTGAAAAAGCCAATATACCTACAATTTTGGAAGACGATCTGTTTGTAGAACTTAAAAATATTTCTGAGAAAGTCTATCATGATTATAGCGGAGCAGAGTGTAATTATCTTTCTCCATATGAATTTAATTTATTAAGCATAAAAAAGGGTACTCTGGATGAAAAAGAGAGGCATGAAATTGAATCTCATGTTGTTCATTCATATGAATTCTTAAAGAAGATTCCGTGGACAAAAGAATTCGAGAATATTCCGGACATTGCGCATGCACATCATGAGAAGCTGAATGGGAAAGGCTACCCTTTAGGTATAAATACTGATAAGATTCCAATCCAATCCAAGATGATGGCTCTTACTGATATCTATGATGCCTTAACAGCACAGGACAGGCCATATAAAAAAGCGGTTCCTCATGACAAAGCACTAGATATTATTGGTTACGATGTTAAAGGTAAACTTATTGACTCTGATCTGTTTGACATGTTTGTTGAGGAAAAGGTATACGAGATTGTGCAGGAAGTTTAATGAGTTATTTTGTCTCTTCGTTGATCCAGGATAGATATTTACTGGAACCTTCTACAATTGGCATTGCAATAATTTCCGGGACATCATAGCTGTGTAGTTCTTCAACTCTTTTTACAATTTGTTTAAAAAGTTTTTTCTTGGTTTTCATCATCATCAATGCTTCTTTGTCTTCACATGTCTTTCCTTGCCAGTTGTAAATTGAATGAATAGGAGAAATGATATTAGAACATGCAACTAATTTTTCTTTTACCAATGTCCTTCCGATCTTTTTTGCTTCACTTATTGAGCCGGTGGTAACATAGATTACTATATAATTTGACATTTTTGTCTATTAATTTGTCGCCATTAAGTTTAATTATTGTTTTTTGC
>CAYTLC010000072.1:0-11724 GCA_964438395.1 uncultured Candidatus Scalindua sp. | reverse complement strand
CTCCTATATCTGCCGGGCTATCTACAACAGTGACACCGGCACTTCGCAGGCAGGATACTTTTTCAGCAACAGTACCTTTGCCTCCGGCAATAATGGCTCCGGCATGGCCCATTCTTCTGCCTTTCGGAGCAGTTAACCCCGCAATAAAGCTTATTACGGGTTTGGTCACTTCTCGCTTTATAAATTCCGCAGCTTCTTCCTCTGCGCTACCGCCGATTTCTCCAATCATGACTATTGCTTCGGTGTCGCTGTCTTCCTGAAATAATTCCAGGGTGTCTATAAATGTTGTACCGATGACAGGGTCACCACCTATTCCAATGCACGTTGACTGGCCGACATTTCTTTGAGTTAGTTGCCATACGGCTTCGTAGGTCAGAGTGCCACTTCTTGACACAACACCTACCGAGCCGGGTGTATGAATATAACCCGGCATAATACCGATCTTTGACTCGCCCGGAGTGATAATTCCGGGGCAGTTTGGCCCAATCAGACGAGATGCTTGAGTATTGATATACGCTTTTACTTTCAGCATGTCAATAGTAGGAATTCCCTCTGTTATACAGATAATTAGTTTAATGCCCGCTTCTGCCGCCTCGATTATTGCGTCAGCAGCGAAAGGGGCAGGAACATAAATTATAGATGTATCACAATCTGTTTCCTCTATAGCCTCTTTCACAGAATTAAAAACCGGAACGTCGAAAATCTGAGTTCCTCCTTTTCCGGGAGTAACTCCCGCCAGGATTTTTGTACCGTATTCCAGCATGTGCTCCGTATGAAACTTTCCGGAATGTCCCGTAATTCCCTGGCAGATTACTTTAGTGTCTTTATTAATTAAGATACTCATTAATTTTCATTTACAGCATTAATTATTTTTTCAGACGCATCTTTCATACTATCTGCAAAAATTATGTTAAGCTTGGAATCATCTAACATTTCTCTAGCGATCTCAACATTAGTACCTTCAAGCCTGACTACGAGAGGTACTTTAATGTCAACTTTTTCTATGGCATGGATTATCCCTTCGGCAACAATATCGCACTTCATGATGCCTCCGAAGATATTTACTAATACACCTGCAACATGTGGGTCTGTAAAGATTATTTCAAAGGCTGTTGTTACCCTCTCAACCGGTGCATCACCTCCTACATCCAGAAAATTTGCAGGTGAACCACCATACAACTTGATAATATCCATCGTCGCCATTGCCAGGCCGGCGCCATTCACCAGGCAGCCTATATTGCCATCCAGACCAATGTAGCTAAGTCCTGCTTCTGAGGCCATATTTTCGGCACTGCTGTCGTCTGAAAGATCCTTTGTTTCCAGAAGATCTTTGTGCCGGAAAAGGGCATTATCGTCAATGTCCATTTTTATATCCAAAACTACTATTTCATCTTCTGGTGTCAAGACCAGTGGGTTTATTTCAAGAAGAGAGCAGTCATTTTCAATGAATATTTTGAACAGGTTTTTGATCAGGCTGGGTCCCTTTGTTGCCAAAGATCCAGTCAAGTTCAGATTCTGTGCAATTTGACGTGCCTGGAAATTAAGAACACCAAGTAATGGGTTGATTTGTTCTTTTAAAATTTTATGTGGTGTCTTTGCGGAAACTTCCTCTATTTCGGTCCCACCCTCTGTACTGCTCATTATGGTGATTTTGGATGTGCTTCTGTCTATTGAGATAGCCAGGTATAACTCTTTTTTTATGTCAATGGCTTCTGCTACGAGGACTCTATTTACCAGTGTTCCCTTTTCTCCTGTTTGAGCAGTTATTAAGTGAGAGCCGACCAATTTAGCAGTAAAGGCCTTTGCTTCGTCCAGTGTCTCAACAATCTTTACGCCACCGCCTTTTCCCCTGCCGCCAGCGAGAACCTGCGCTTTTATGACACATTTTTCAGTTCCTAATTGGCTATATATTTTTGCCGCTTCATCCACGTTAATAGCGGCTTCACCTTTGGGGATATTAATATTATATTTATGAAGTATTTGTCTTGCCTGATATTCGTAGAGTTTCAATGGCAGTCCTGATCTCTAGGGTTATAAAAACGGGATTACTGTATTTATAGATATTGCCGAATGTGTCTTATCCGTCTGAAAGGCTTTTTGGTCAGGTTTCCGGGGATGGGCAAATTACTTATGAGGTTCTGCCCATCATTTAAGCCCCATATATTTAATACTTTAGAATTGTGCAGAACATTACATATAGCGCTCTTTTATATTATTATTTGTACTAACCACGTACAGAATTAATAGAATAAATTCTACGTTTCACAAAGAAATATGTCAAGGTGAAAGGCATAAGCGCTTTAGACAACTACTTTTAAAAATCAGGCTTGACAATACATCAATTTACAATAAACTAAAACAAGTTTTGCGTTGAGTTTTAGCTAGTGGAAAGTACACTTTTTTTGTCAAATGAGACTAGAAATTCCAGAATACAGATTTGATTTAAAAACACCTGAATTCCAAAAAACTGATGATGAGTTTACAATCTGGTTTCTGGAAGGTGTTCTTGACAAATATCCTACCTATGTCGAATGCCTGATGTATCTTGGCAATGCATATACCGCAACCGGGATGTACGAGAAAGGGTTAGAGGTAGATTTGAAATTAGAGAAGCTCAGGCCCGAAGATCCTTTAGTGCACTACAATCTTGCCTGTAGTTTTTCATTGCTGGAAATGCTTAGTGAATCGTTGGGTTCTTTAGAGAAGGCAGTAGATTTGGGTTACGATGACTTGGAGCATTTGGAAAATGACGGCGATCTGGATGGTGTGAAAGATGAGGATGGTTATAAAGTGCTGATTCATAAGTTGAAAAAAACATCGAAAAAGAATGTTTAATGCAATTTTACGAATTAAGATTGTCTTCAAAAGCCAATCTTATTCCTTCCAGAGTCAAACGTGGAATAAATTTGTCAATTTCCGGAATCTCTCTCTTTAATATTTTTACATCTCCACCTGTTGCAATAGTATATTCCAAATCTCCATAAACTTTGTTCAACTCTTTTATTATGTGATTGACGGAACCGATAGTTCCGTAATAGATTCCCGCCTTGATGGCATCTGCCGAAGTTTTTCCAATAATTTTTTTAGGTCGTTTTATATCTACTTCTGGCAAAAGAGCGGTTTGTCGATTTAGGGCATAAGCGCTTGCTTTTAGTCCAGGGAGTATCAAGCCGCCCAGGAACTCGCCTTTTTTTGATACTATGTCAATGGTTATAGCAGTGCCAAAATCTATGACGATTGTGGATGTTTGGGTTCGTCGATACGCGGCAAGCGCATTTAATAACCTGTCAATGCCGACCGTTTGAGGGTTCTTAACAAGTGTTGGTATTCTCAGTTTTACTTCTCTACCTATCTTCAGTATTTTTGTTTTGTACTTTTTCCCAAGGAATTTGTAGAAGAGTGATTCTATGTCAGGATTAACTGAGGCTACTACTATATTCTTGCTTTCATTCAGTAGAGATGATTTAACTGGGAGTTTAGCTTTTTGATTGATTAAAGATGTGTTGTCTATACAAAAGTGAGAAGTAAGCTTCTTGCCTGCAAAGCTGCCTATATTAACGTTTGTATTACCAATATCTACTGCCAGTATCATAAGGGTTTAGATAAGATAATAATATTAAAATGTTAATCCCTTTTTGCCAATTGCTTCATGATCTGTAGGAAGTGACAGGTATGAAAGTTCCTCTTCATTTTCCTTGTCTATTAAGTCTGATGCAGCCCTGATTAGTTCCTTCACATTGCTTCCTGCTACAGCTGAGATCATGTATACTGGCTTGGATATTTCTTTACTCAGTTCATCCGCTATTTTACGACTGGTTTCCATGTCCATAATGTCGGATTTGTTTATGGCGACTATTTCTGCTTTTTCACTCAATTTAGTGCTGAAAAGTGTCAGCTCATTTCTGACCAGATTGTATGTTTGCAGAAGATCAGTTGCAGAAATATCTATTAAATGGACAACGACTCTTGTCCGTTCTATATGTCGTAGAAATGTGTTGCCCAGGCCAGATCCACTGTGTGCACCTTCTATAAGACCGGGAATGTCTGCAAACACTAATCTTTTGTAATCTTCTAATTCTACAATTCCCAATTGCGGTTGTAATGTTGTGAACGGGTAGTCTGCAATTTTAGGCCGTGCAGATGAGATTCTTGAAAGGAAAGTCGACTTTCCTGCATTCGGTAAACCAATTATACCAATATCTGCTATAAGCTTTAGCTCAAGCCTTAACCAGCGTTCACGCCCATTTCTTCCATCTTCAGCATAACGTGGCGTCTGGTCAGTGGGAGATTTAAAATAAGCATTTCCTCTGCCTCTTCTTCCTCCTCTTGCAATAGTAATAGAGACATCATTTTCTTTTAGGTCTTTAATTATCCGTCCAGTTTTAAGATCTTTTATCAATGTTCCTTTGGGCACGTTTATGATCAAGTCTTTTCCGTCCTTGCCATTTTTGTTGCTGTTCTGTCCTTTACCCCCATCCTCAGCAATGAATTTTACTTTTGATGTTATATCCAGTAGTGTATCGATGTTTTTGTTTGCGCGTATGATGACATTGCCACCATTGCCGCCATCTCCTCCGTTAGGTCCGCCACGAGGTACAAATTTTTCACGGCGAAAACTTACAGCGCCATCGCCACCATCGCCACCTTTAACATAAATCCTTACTTCATCTACAAACATAATTGTTTTTTATATGAAAAAAGGGAGCTTTTAAGCTCCCTTAATTTTAATGTGCTATGCTCAGCCGCTATCCTTTGTTACACAGGATGTACGCTTACTCGGCGGCCAGCTTCAAATTTGACTTCCCCATCTACTTTGGTAAATAATGTGTAATCCTTGCCACATCCGACATTTGTGCCAGGTTTAAATTTTGTGCCGCATTGCCTGACCAGAATAGAACCAGCTTTAACCAGTTCGCCGCCGTAATGTTTAATGCCGCGGTGTTGCGCGTTACTATCTCTTCCGTTTCTAGTCGAGCTTTGTCCCTTTTTATGAGCCATTTTTTACTCCTTGTGTTACAAAAAAATTAAAATGTCTTTTGATGCGTTATATATCAGGAAACAATTTCCGTGATTTTGATTTTTGTATATTTTTGCCTATGTCCCTGTTTCGTTCTGGAGTCTTTACGACGGCGGAATTTCATTACTGTCAGTTTCTTTCCTTTTGTGTGTCCCTGGACCTCAGAAATAACTTTTGCATTTTCAATAGTGGGAGCTCCTATCTGCGCCTCTCCATCTTTCGATACCATTAATACCTCATTGTGTTCCAGAGTGTCGCCTTTTTTGACATCATCCTTCAAATCGATTTCGATGACATTGCCAGGTTCAACTTTGTACTGTTTCCCGCGTTCTCTTATTACAGCATACATTTACCACATCTCCTTTCAATATTCTCTCGTCTGTGAGTATTAAAGCTAATTTATTTTACAAATAAAAATTTATCTGGTTACAATTCGACTTCCTTCGCTATCGGTACAATTGATTGTTGCTGCACCAGATTTATGTCCGATTATTCCGTTTATGATAATAGTTTTTGAGAATTTTTCTTCAAGTTCAGCAAGTTTCTTTCTTTTCTTGTTTAGCAAATACCCTGCGACTACATCACTGGAAGTAATCTCTATCTTTTTGATTTTAGGATTATTTACCATTGATTTTATCTGTCTCATCAGGCTCAAACAGGTACTTTCTATAGTCTCTGTTTCTCCCGTACCTCCGCAGTTTCTACAGCTTTCGTAAATTACCGACTTAAGGCTGGGCCTGATACGTTGTCGTGTCATTTCGACAATACCAAACCTGGATATTTTTAGTATTTTCTTTCTTGCACGGTCTCTCTTTAGAGAAGCTTCCAGTGTTTTCTCAACAGCCCTCATATTTTTTTCTTCTTTCATATCAATGAAGTCAACTATGATGACTCCACCAATATCTCTCAGCCTTACTTGTCGTGCAATTTCTTTTGCCGCTTTCAGGTTTGTTTTGAGTGCGGTTCTCTCCGGATCGTTTTCTTCCCTATATTTTCCACTATTTACATCTATTGCCACCAATGCTTCTGTTTGTTCTATTACAATGGAGCCACCTCTAGGGAGACGGACTTCACGTTTGTTTATTTTTTCTATTTCACGTTCAATATTATACTTGTGAAACAGTGGTTCCTGTTCGTTATAGAGTTTCAGCTTCTTAACGCAGCTGGGCATTATTAGACGCAGGAAATATCTTATCTTTTTAAAGACTGCTTCAGAATCAATGACAATTTCATTAATATCAGTCGAAAATATATCCCGAATCGTACGGATTACTAAATCACTTTCCTGATAAATCACGGAAGGTACTTCCGCTTTCTTTTCCTTATTCTCTATAACCTTCCACAGCCTGCGAAGATAATTAAAATCTCTGGAGAGCTCACGCTTTGTCTGGCGCTCTCCCGCAGTTCTTACTATCATCCCTAAATTTGGAGGTGGTTTTAATTCTTCAATTATCTGCTTAAGCCTGGCTCTTTCATCTTCATCGACAATTTTTCGCGAAACACCTATACGGGTTGAGTCAGGTGTAAGCACCAGAAATCGTCCGGGGATACTGACATTTGTTGTTAAACTCGACCCCTTTTCACCAATTCCCTCTTTGATGACCTGGACAAGTACTTCCTGATCGGGGCTTATCAGGGACTTGATCCTTGATCGGCCTCCTTTTGATTCGGATTTGTCCGCCTTGACAGTTTTATCAGTTTTATCAGATTTGTCTGCCTTGTCAGTTTTTTCGGCTTTGTCTGATGGATCTCCGTTGTTACCACTGCGATTGTTCTTAACGTCTGAAACGTGGAGAAACCCGTTTCTTGATATTCCGATATTTACAAATGCAGCTTCTATGCTTGGCTCTATATTGACAATACGGCCTTTATATATGTTTCCTGCAATTTGCTCGCGAGAGAACCTTTCTATATATAATTCTTCAAGAACACCATCTTCCAAGATGGCGATTCTGCTCTCCTCAGGCTCTACAACATTTATTAACATTCTCTTCTTCATTGCGTATGCTCCTTTTGCTTGTGCTAACAGGCGCTTTAGGAGAAGAGATTTACTCTTTTTCTAACTATTTCCGAAATTTCATAGTCTTTACCGGCTTTCAATCCTAGTTGTAATAATACTTCTTCAGGTCGGGCCATTCCTTCGGGTGTCATCTTCAGGTCCAGATCAATAGATTGTGAGTCTGTTTCAATGCGTTCTATTGATGGACGAATGTTGAAGGCCCGTTTTTTTCCTTTCCTTTGTATTATTACAGCATCTTTGGATAAAAGTTCGTCTGTTATGCCTGCCTCTGGCATTTTACCATCTTTTGGTATTACTACGTAAGTTACGTCTTTTACGGTAGATTTTACCTTGCTGGTAATCGGTTCGACTGATGTAATTTGTATGTTTTCTGGAAGCTGCTTTTTCAGCCTTGTTTCTAGTTCCGTTACTTCCATCTGCTCACAAAGTTCCATTTCCAATTTTTCGTCGATACCTTTGATTCCAACTGGCAGGGCTAAAGGGTATGCAATTTTAGGTCTTGGATTATACCCTTCAGACATTTTGACTGAAATCCTCGCTCTTCGAATTGCTCTTTCGAAAAGCTTCATTAAGTTATGATGAGAGATAAATCTCAGGCTCCCCTGTTTTATAAATTTAACTTGAATTCTCAAGATATTGCCAAATTAGTTTACTTATTAAATATTTATCAACACATTTGTCCCATTAGACTTAGACAGATTCTAGTAACAAATATCTGATCTGTCAACAGTATTCTCAAGTTTGGTATATACGCAAAGAAAATGAAAAAAATGCGAGATTACAGAAGTCCAGTTTTGTGGTAAGTTAAGCCAACCATTGGCCTTAATATACTAATTCTGGAATGATTTCTCGAACAATATTCCTCAGGTATTCTATAGTTTTTGCAGGATCGTCGTAGGAACAAACAGTTTCTGCTGCTTCTTTTGCTCTTTCATAAGTAACGGACCTGATAATCTTTTTTACTTCCGGTATTATCATTGCGGGCGCGACGCTGAATTCTCTTAGTCCTAACCCTAACAATAATATAGTGTATTCAATTTCACCACCCATTTCTCCGCAAATCCCAATCTTTATATCATTTTCCTCAGCAGCGTTTATGGTCATCTTCAGTAATTTTAGAATTGCCGGGTGAGCTGGTGAATAGAGGTGGGCAACCTTTTCATTGCCTCTGTCTACCGCCATAGTGTATTGAATGAGGTCATTTGTTCCTATGCTAAAGAAATCAGCTTCTTTTGCCAGGTCGTCTGCTACCATAGCGGCAGACGGTACCTCAATCATAATACCAGTTTCTATTTTTTCATCAAAATCTATTCCCTTTTGGTTAAGCTCTTCCATTACCTCCTTTACAATATCCTTTGCTTTCCGCAGTTCTTGTAAAGAAGAGATTAATGGAAACATGATTTTTGCTTTACCTAATGCAGAGGCTCTTAAGATAGCCCTAAGCTGTGATTTAAAAATGTTTGGGTGTTCCAGGCAGTAGCGAATAGATCTGCAGCCAAGAAAAGGATTAAGCTCGGTGTTGCTGTTTGCAGGAAAGAACTTATCTCCGCCTAAATCAACTGTTCTGATAATTAACGGTTTGTCTCCCAGCTCTTGCACTGCTTGTGAATAGGCTTTAAAATGTTCCTCTTCTGTTGGTGATTCATTGCTGCCGAGAAACAGGAATTCTGTTCTATACAAGCCTATACCGGCTGCACCCTGGTTTAAATTTGGGCTAATATCACGAGGGAATTCGATATTACCTAATATCATGATCTCTCTGCCATCTAAAGTTACGGCAGGTAAATCTTTAAGTTCAGAGGTGAGTTTTTCTTCGAAGACATGGAAATCTTTCTCTATTAGTTGATATTCCTTGATGGTTTCTTCGTCCGGTCTTACAATTACATCTCCTCGGTTGCCGTCTATAATAACACGGTCTCCGCCAAACACGTCAACTGTTGCTGTTTCCAAGCCAACTACAGCAGGTATTCCCAAAGCCCTGGCAACTATTGCAGCATGTGAATTCCTGCTGCCAAGGTCTGTTACAAAGCCACGTACTTTTGTGGTGTCTAAAGATGCTATTTGAGAAGGGCTGAGATCATGTGCAACAACAACAACTTCTTTTGTAAGGTTCTTGAGCTCTTCCCTTTTCTCCCCCAATAAATTCCTCAAGAGCCTTTTTTCTATATCATATATATCCCCAACTCTAGCAGCTAGATAAGGGTCGTCAACACTTTCAAACTTCTTTATATATACACGTAAGACTAATGTAACTGCATATTCAGCGCTAAACCTGTGTTGTTCTACTTTTTTGCTGAACTCACGCAGTAACAGTTTGTCTTGAAGCATTAATTTGTGGGTTGCGAAGATAGAACCAATTTCTGAGCCTAAATTTGTTGAAACACGATCTTCCAGTTTCTCAATTTCTTCCCATGCTACTTTGGTTGCTTCTTCCAGTCTGGATATTTCTTTAGGGATTTCTTCTTCTTTGACAAGGTGGCGTGGAATTCGAAAGCCTTCGCTTTCTAAAACAAATGCTTCTTTTATTACTACACCCGGAGAAACAGCAATGCCTTTTCTCGTTTCCATGCTGTCTTCATTAAATCCGTCATTTACAAGGCCTTCCAATGCGTCTAAGGCAATTTCCTTATCGTCTCCATCTGCAGTTATTAATAATTCGGTTCCTCTCTTTGCGCCCAGTGTCAGGAGGTCAATAATGCTTTTTCCGTTTACTTCTTCTTTGTTTTCTGTTTTAACAAAAATCTCTGAATTAAATTTATTAGCTACTTCTGCAAAACGCGTCGCAGGCCTTGCGTGTAGTCCATTTGTATTTATTATCTTTGTCCTGCGTTTTATAAGCATTGGTTGGTTTGGTTAATTGTTGAATTGTGTTATTCAGACTTTGCCTCATCGACTTCCTTTAATATGTCAACCATTTCTGGTTTATCAGATGCATTTCTTACGAAATTTCTAAAATCAGCATTTCTAATCACAGATGAGATTTTTTCCAGGGCGGCGAGATGTACATCTGCAGAATCGTGTGGTGATAGTAACAGAAAAAACAGGTAAACAGGTTCACCGTCAAGCGCATCAAATTCAACTCCTTTTAACGAACGTGCAAATGCTCCTGTTATTTTTGTAATACTTTTGTGCTTTGTATGAGGCACCGCCACTCCTTTGCCTATTCCAGTGCTTCCTACTTTCTCTCTCTTTATGAGCGCGCCCATTATGTCGTCTAATTCACTTTCGTCAATCTTGTTCAGATCTTTCAGCGCGTCAACCATTTCCCGTATGACAGATTCTTTATCAGTGGATTGTAAATCGTCTATTACGGCTTCTTCCTCAATAAAATCGATTATTTTCATTAGTTTTCTGTTTGAAAAAATAATTTAAAAAATAAAACCTGAATTCAATATAAAGCACTAAAGAAATGTAATTACTTTAACGTTACATATCAGTTGATATAACTACTTACTCCTACTCCTCATCTTTCTCAACTAGAGTTTCTTCCTTTATGCTTCTTCTAGGTTGTTGTTTCTGCTTCTCTTTTTTCTTGATAATTTGTTTGTCCAGCTTGTCCATTACAAGATCAATAGCGGCGTACATATCAGCATTTGACGTCTCTGCGACAAGTGTTGTCCCTGCAGCGGAACATATTGCTTCTACTATGTTATTTACACCTTCTATTTTCAGGGTAAATTGTATCTTGGTTATTTTGGTTGAATATTTAGTAAGTTTTGAAGCTTTCTTGTTTATGTAGCCCTTTATTGCTTCTGTAGCGTCCAGATGCCTTGAGTGAATGATTATCTCCAAATCTTGTTTCCTTTCTTACTAACTAAATATTGTCTGATAATTTTTTGCTCAAATTAAGCAAAAAGCCAAAGATTAATGATACTTTCTTTATTTAATGTAGTCAAGCGATTAATAGCGTTTTGTTAAGGCAAGAGTTAATAGTATCTTATGAAGAGAGTTCAAGAGAGATTGTATGGAGGTGTAATCGTATGTCGTTACATTTTTGATCTTGCAAGTGCTATGAGGAATACTTTGCTTGTTCCTGCATTTTCCAGGCTTTTTGCGCATTCTGAGGCTGTCATTCCCGTCGTTAAAACATCGTCTACCAGGAGAATATTTTTTTGATAAAATATCTCTGGATTTTTAACCTTAAAGGCACCTTTAACGTTCTTCTGTCGCTGTGTACGTGAGAGTTGAGTTTGTGACAACGTGTTTTTGTCTCGAAACAGGTTGTTTGTATAAATTGGTATAGATAATTTTTTGGAGATTTCTTTAGCCATCAACTCAGACTGGTTGAATCCCCTTTCCTGCTTCTTCTTCCAATGGAGGGGAACTGGTACAACAGCGTCTATTTTGCCAATAGTTTTTTGATGTAAGAGGTTTACCAGTAGAGATCCTAATGGTGCCGCCAGGCACATATGCTTTTTATATTTGAACTGATGAATCAGGGTTCTCATAGGTTCTATGTTATCAGATACAAACAAGCTCTTTTCAAATCCTAAATTGGCATTTTTACACTCAGGGCATCCTTTGCTTGAAGAAGTTATGCCCGGTCCTGATTTCAGGCCACACTTGATGCAGCGTCTTGCTTCGGTTGCTTCTATTATTTCCAGGCAGCTTTCACATACATAGGTGTTTTTTTCTTCATGAAGACTCTTGTCACAGGCAAAACAGTGACGTGGGTACAAGACATCTA
>CAYTLC010000071.1:0-11989 GCA_964438395.1 uncultured Candidatus Scalindua sp. | reverse complement strand
GCAGGTCGTCAAAGTCCAATGCATTATTTGCTTCAAGATATTTCTGATATTTGGTATATACCTTTGAAACAACATCATTGTAATAGCCAGACTTATACTCAGCAAATTCCTCTGCTGACAGCAACTCATTTTTTGCGTTACTGATAGATGCAGCAACTGCACCAGGCCTCCAGTGATCAGTATCCAGTTTCAGTTCTTTCATAATATCCTTTATGCACTTGGCCTGATCCCCGGAATCATATATGCTGAAGTTCCTGGTAAATTCCAGATGCTCAATTTCACTACGCAATATTCTGGAACACATGGCGTGAAAAGTTGAAATCCACATACCCCTGAGATCGAGAAACTCGCCCAACCGCTCTTTCATCTCATTGGCCGCTTTGTTAGTGAAAGTTATGGACAGAATATTTGCCGGGTCAGTCCCCTGCTCAACAAGATATCCTACCCTGCGTGTAATTACCCTCGTCTTGCCACTGCCAGCACCTGCGATCACGAGCAAAGGGCCGTCAATATGTGTAATCGCCTCTTTTTGAGATTCAGTTACGTTGTCTAATATTTTCATATTATGTAAACAGCTATAAAAGTGAGCTAAATTGTAAAATGACTAAAGTTAATATTGCAACCTTATTTATAATCTCTCACATCTTCTGCGCAATCAAACTCACCACTGACTTCTGCTCCGCTATCTCACCTTCTCTATAAAAAAGAATACGAAAGTCTCTGAATGAATCAAGCAATTCGTTGTGCTTTAACAGATATGCAGGGTTTTTTGGTCCGGGTGCATCTTTTCCATAATCCAGCTGGTCTATGGAATATGTCTCAATCATAACCATGCCTCCATTTTTCAGGCCTTCCTTGATCTGGGGTATGAGATCTCTCTGAGTGTAATAGAAACAGGTAATCAGATCATACGTATCAACAGATATCTTGTACTCTTCCAGGTCAGCCACAAATGCATTCAGCGTCACACCACTTTCCTGAGAAAAACGTCTGGTTTTCTCTACAGCCTTCTCGGAAATATCACAACAGTCAACGTCAAATCCATTCCCGGCAAGAAATACAGCATTTCTCCCTTCTCCCATAGCCAGGACAAGAGCCTTGCCTCTAACCAGGATACCAAGCTTTTCCTTCAGGAACTTTAACGGTTCTTTACCGTATAGATATTCCCCGGTATTGTAACGTTTGTTCCATCGACTCTTATCATCTTCGCTGGCATTAGCAATCTGACCAATACAGAAGGACAAAAGAGAGAGAATCATTGTGGAGATTAATGTCATTTTCATACAAAATGGAATTGCTTATTCACAAGCGGGAAAGATGTTATTATTTGTCTGGAGAGATGATAATCTTATTGAGGCCAAGATTGATAAGCAAACACAGCCAGATGATGGATTGTCACTAGTTAAAACTACCCGGTGCAATGTCTAAAACTCCGGCACGTTAACTCTCTGCCTCAACTCTTCTGCACTTTCTAACATCCTTGCCTGTCGCTCCTTAATTGATATTGGATCTAATTCATCTAAATTATAACTTAAAACCTGATCATCTTTTATTTCAAATGGCCATACTATTTCGGAGAAAAAATCGATTGGGAATATTTCGTAAACAGGTGCCTTAATCTTTTCAAATGCTATTGTTCGTTCATGGGTAAGCACCCCGTCCTCATCCTTTCTCTCTATCATTATTTTCCTGGTGCCATAAAATGAAAATGGCACTGTAACAGGGCTCTCTCCAACAAGCTTATTATCTATATATACCAAAGCATTACTGGGATTTGTTTTAACGGTTATTGTCCTGGTTACACAACCGGAAAAAGCAAAAACAGCAGCGACGAGGATCAGAAGACGGAAGGATCGTATCGTTTTTATCATGACAATGTTTACCCTATATACTACAAGTTAAAAATATTTTATAAATAAACTATCCCCTTTTTCTATCGCGAGGATAGAACAGTGAAGTTTCAGGCTCAGTATATGAATGCAAATCATGGACTGACCCTTCCCCCTGAGCAGAAGGAGACCTGGCTTCAAAAGCGAGAGTACCATCATAAATCCCGTTATGCAGCTCTTTTATTGTCTTGTAACCAATTGTCTGCATTGCATGCAGTAAGCTTTTGATGATATACTCACCGAAATGAGCAACTGAGCCTTTATCAACTACCGTACCAGATACTCCCTGAGCAATTTTAATCTTATCATCGCTTGAATAATATCTCTTGTCACCACCTTTATCCATCGCTTCTAGAGATGCCATACCTCTATATTTTTTTAACCTGACACCGCTTTCATAATAGTAGTCACCCGGAGCTTCATTCGTGCCGGCGAGCAATGCACCAAGCATTACGTTACTTGCCCCTAAAGAAAGTGCCTTGACGATGAACCCAATGTTAGCAACCCCTCCATCCGCAATCACCGGTATCCCCGCGTACTCTCTCGCAAACTTTGCACAGTGGTAAACCGCAGACCCCTGGGCCCTTCCGACTGCCATAGTGTCCTGTGTAATACAGATAGAACCTGCCCCCATACCTATACGAAGGGCATCCACACCTTTATCAATAAGTGATTTACATTGCTTGGCGGTTACAACGTTTCCGCCGATAACCTCTACCTCGGGATGATTTTTCTTTATATAATCTATCATATGGTGCTGGTAAATTGAATCGCCCTGTGAGGCATCAATCACTACCACATCCACCCCGGCATCTGCCAATTCTTTGAGCCTCTCCTTGTCTTCATCCCGTGTTGAAATTGCTGCTCCTACCAACAACTGCTTTTCTTTATTTTTTGAAGCTAAAGGGAAATCCTTATTTTTTAACAGATCCGACCTGCTCATTAAGGAGACCAGACGGCCATCTTTATCCACCAAAGGAAGCTTACCTTTCCTGGACTCTTTGAGTATTTTATTCCCTTCCTTAAGAGTAATACCAGCGGTTGCCGTAATAAGCTGGTCAACCATAACTTCTCGTAATTTCTTTGTTCTATCTAATTCAAAATCTATATCTCTCCGCGTAACGATACCTATCAATTTAGTTTTCAAAGTCCCATCTTCAGTTATTGGTATACCGGAAAACCCGTACGTCTCTTTAATATCGTCAACATCTGAAATGGTATTTTCGGGACTGAGAGTTACCGGGTCGGTAATGAAGCCGTTTTCAAATCTTTTTACCTGTCTGACTTCCCTGGTCTGTTCTTCAATTGTGTTGTTGTAATGTATTATACCAATCCCGCCCAGCAGGGCCAGATAGATAGCCATTTTTGATTCAGTCACCGTATCCATCGGAGAACTGACAAGCGGTCTTTTTATTCTGAGATTCCTCGTAAGGTTTGTTTCCAGATCAACATCATCTACAGAAAAACCGATATGACCCGGCAGCAGGATAAAATCACTGTATGTCATTCCTCCGCCGTCACCGAAGAACTCTTCCGCACTAAATCCATTTTCTGGCATTTTTTATCACCTATAATAACATATAAGGATCCACATCTATCATCATCTGGACCTTTTTAGAATTTCTATTCTCGTTTTCAATGCTTGTTAAAATCGTATGCAGGTTTTTAAAACTATCCGCTTTAACTATTAAGTGCCATCTATAGTTGTCTTTAACCTTAACAATCGGAGCGGGCGCGGGACCTAAAACACCAACTTTGTCTTTACGCAAACCTGCCAGAAGCGAACTGCCGGGCAATTTTATCGTATTCATCAGCCTTTCGGCAATTTCCGAGGCTTTTTCCTTAACATCCTGATCCTTTTTTCCACGTAATACAACTCTTGCCAATCTACCATATGGAGGATAATAAAGTTGCTTTCTATATTCAAGCTCTTTTTTGGCAAATCCATCATAGTCATGTGTTGCAGCATGCGTAATGCTGTAATGATCAGGATTAAAGGTTTGAACGATAACCTTTCCTCCTTTTGCGCCTCTTCCTGTTCTTCCCGCAACCTGACATAGCAACTGGAACGTTTTTTCACTTGCCCGAAAATCAGGCAGATTGACAATCGTATCCGCAGAAAGCACTCCAACCAAAGTGACGTTTGGAAAGTCAAGGCCTTTTGCTATCATTTGGGTGCCTAAAAGGATATCTATTTCGCCACGACGAAAAGCGCTCAAGGCCTTTTCGTGAGAATCCCGCCCCCTCATTGTATCGCTATCCATCCTCAGAAGATTGTGCCTGGGAAATCTGACCCTGATCAGCTCCTCCATCCTCTCAGTACCGAAACCCGTAAAACGTATACCCGGAGAACAGCAGTCAGGACATTCTCCCGGGACAGGTTCTTCCGAAAAGCAATAATGGCATATTACTGCATTTTTTCTCTTATGATATGTAAGGGATATGTCACATCTTTTGCATTTTAATACAAATCCACATCTTCTACAACTTATAAAAGGCGAAAACCCGCGTCTGTTTAAAAGTAACAGAACCTGCTCTTTTTTAGAAAGGCATTTCTTCATGCTAAGTTCAAGATAATCCGATATCGGCTTCTGCCCTTTACCTCCGAATATCTCACGCCGCATATCAATTACTTCCACCCTGGGAAGAGGTTTATGCCCTACCCGATTCTTCAATGCTACACATTCATACTTACCAATATCGTTATTGTAATAACTCTCAAGAGAAGGTGTTGCAGAGCCAAGTACAACCACAGCATTTTCATATGCCGCCCTGACAACACTCACATCGCGAGCGTTATAACGCGGAGAGGTGTCCTGCTTGAATGTATTCTCGTGCTCTTCGTCAATCACGATAAGCCCCACATCCTCTAAAGGGGCAAATATAGCCGAACGGGCACCAACAACAACGTCCGCATTGCCACTCTTAATATCCCACCATTGATCACTTCTCTGCCGCTCGGTCAAACTGCTATGTAAGACGGCTACTCTATCAAAACGGGATTTGAACCTTTCAATAGTTTGTGGTGTAAGAGAGATTTCAGGAACCAGAACAATAGCCTTCATCCCCAAAGTAATTACCTCTGAGATCGCCTGAAGATAGACCTCTGTCTTGCCGCTTCCTGTAACACCTTTCAGTAAAACGACACTATGTTTCTTTTCTCTTATTTTTCTCTTAATAAGCCTGATTGCTACTTCCTGCTCTTCGGTTGAAGAGAAATGAGATGTTTTTTTGAAGTGTTTTCCTGCAAAAATGGAATCGCTTACTTCTCTTTTATCAAGGGTAATAAAACCTCGATCTCGAAGCCTGTTAACACTATCCATTTTGCACTCGCTGATACTTGCTAATTCCGGAAATGTGATCTCCCCTGTTTCAGCAAGAACCTCCAGCACTTTTGCCTGTTTTGGTGCTCTTTTTTTGATCGTGGAAATCATCTCTTCTATAGAGACTCCATCTGTACACAGTCTTATAACGTTTACCGTTCTGGATTTGATACCCTTCCTTACCACAGAAGGCAAAAAGGATTCCAGCGCTTCGCCCAAGCCACAAAAATAGAAATTGGCCATCCATTCCGCAACTCCTAACATTTTAGAATTCAAGATAGGTGTTGTGTCGATTACGCGTATTATCTCCTTTAGCATCTTTACGTCTGATGTATTGGTCAGCCCGACACAATACCCCACAACGGTCCTCCTCCCGAAAGGAACTTTAACCCTTTTACCGATTTCTACATGATTTACTAAAGATGGTGGGATTTTGTAGTGAAATTTTTTATTGAGAGGGATGTCTAGGACAACTTCAGCAAAGCTTCCATAAGCCATTGTAATATAAGCCCTTACAAATTTTATGAATTGGAGTAATATTGCAGAATAGTATCACAATTATAATAAAGTGTCAAGATAAGCATAGATATACAAGCATATTATCCTTGCTTTACCGTCTCAATATTTCTATAAAATATTGATTTTAAGGGGCTTTTTCAGGTACATAAGTATAAGATTTTAATACGCTCACACCCTGAAAGAGAATATATTATTCCTCTATGCCTTGCTTTAACCAAACGACACTATGAAGATAGTTGAATGGCATGTCATAACAGTCTCGGTTGCTATGTTTGTAACAGCAACAGGACTTTTCGTCTACTTACCATTTATCAATATTAAAAAGAAACCCACAGTTACCATTGACATTAACATTGATGAATTATGTAGAGTAGATGTAGAAGAGAATAAATGGGAATATGTAGTATTACATCACAGTGCCACAAATGAAGGAAATGCAGATAACTTTGATAAATATCACAGAAATAAGAAAAAGTGGGAGCACGGTTTAGCCTATCACTTTGTCATAGGCAATGGTCACGGCTCGGGCAATGGCGAGATTGAAGTGGGTGATAGATGGAAGAAACAGCTTCATGGTGCTCATACTGCCAATATGGACCTTAATCGAATCTCTATAGGTATCTGTCTTGTTGGGAATTTCGAAACAGATAACGAACCTACAAACAACCAGCTTGAATCTCTCGTAAGCCTGGTTTCTTATTTTTCTGAAAAATACCACATCCCTAAATCACGCATCGTCAGACATAGCCAGGTTCTTCAAAAAGGTACTGCATGTCCCGGAAAAAACTTTCCTTACAAACAATTTATTAATGAAGTAAGTTCGTTACATCCACTATAAATACACATCGAAGTCGTCATTCGCCATCTCTTTATTCACCATCGAATAAGACATTTATTTTATTTGCCAATTCTATTAATTTAAAAGGTTTGTTAATGATGAAATCTGTCTTCAAGGCATTGACCTCTGCAGAGGAGTAATCATCGATCGAACCCGTGGAAATAACAATCTTTGGCACTTTATCTAACTCATTTAGCGCGTTTACTATATCATGCCCGGTTACATCAGGCATAGTCAGATCACATATCACAAGGTCGAAATCTTCTCTTTTTGCCATCTCAATAGCTTCAGCCCCATTGCTAACAGCCTTAACCATGTGACCCTCTCTTGAAAAGAAAGTATCCAGTATGTTGCAAATCTCTTCTTCATCATCTACCACAAGGACGCTGAGACTCTTAGCTATTTTATCCGGAGTAGATCTTGATGATCGTTTTTGCTGTTTAATTTCATTCTTAATAGGCAAACTCAGGGTCAGTGTTGTACCCTTTCCCTCCTCACTTTCTACCTCCATCTTACCGCTATGTCTCTTCATTATACTATAGGCGACACCCATACCCAGCCCTGTTCTTTCTGGCCTCCTGGTAGTGAAAAACGGATCGAACATCTGATTATTTACTTCTTTAGACATGCCTATGCCTGTATCAGAGATTTTCACAAATACCGTGTTCTCATTGCTCCATGTACTAAATGAAATGCAACCGCCGTCAGGCATCGCATCCAGTGCATTATTTATTATATTTATAAATACCTCTCTCAACTCTGTGGGATCACATAATACTCCAGGTATTCTTTTCATGTCGTTTCTGTCTATTTTATATTTCATCTCACTGAAATGAGCTATATTTTTCCATCCTGGCATTGCAGAATCTATCGCCTGTACTATTAATTGCCTTAAATCAAAAAAGATGTACTCGGATGTGTCTTTGTCTGATTTGGCAATAGTAATCATATCTCTAACTATCCCGGCCCCATGATCACTCGCTTGCTTAATATTATGTAACCTCTTTTTCAATTCCTTTTCGTTCTCAAAACCGTCTTCCAGCATCTCCGCACTGCCATGAACGACTGCAAGGATATTGTTAAACTCGTGGGCAATTCCGGCTACTATTGTTCTGACGGAGTTCATTTTTTCTAACTGCAAAAACCCCTCTCTTCTCTTCTCTCGTTCGGCAACCTTTTCCAAAACCAAAACAGAAAAAAGTGGGTTGCCATTTATGTCTTCCACAGGCATGGCAACTGTATATTTTAAACATGATGTACCATCTTTTTTTCTAATGCAAAGTTCTCCCCTCCATTCATCACCAGAAATAATTTTATCCCACACCTCTTTGTATATTCCAGGCAATGTTTCATCAGATTTTAAGAAAGAAACATCCTTCCCTGTGACTTCTTTGAGTGTATAGTTAGTTCGCTGCACAAATGCGGAATTTACGTATTCGACGTTCCCTTCTACATCCATAATCAGAACCATATATGGGCAGTGTTCAATTGCGAGAAATAATCTGCGCATTCTCTCCTCACCCTGTTTCTGTTTTCGGTCCAATTTCTTTCGATAAAGAGCAATCTCAATATTTGCCCTTATTTCTTCTTCTCTAAATGGTTTTACAATATATCCGAATGGTTCGGCCTGCATCGCTCTTCTTATATATCTATCATCCGCATACGCAGTCAGGAATATAATTGGGATGTCCAGATCCTCCTTTATCTTCACGGCAGCATCAATACCGTCAAGCTTTCCTTTCATAACAATATCCATGAGGATCAAATCGGGGCAGAGCTCCCTGGCCATATGCACGGATTCTTCTGCAGAAGAGGCAGTTCCCACTACATCGTATTTCATGAATTGTAAACGATCCTCCAATTGCGTGGTTATAACCGCTTCATCGTCAACTACCATCACCCTTTTCATGAGTTCTCCTGTAAGTATTAAATTCCAAGGCAACCTCTGTGCCCTTATTTCTAACGACTTTTATTGTACCATTTAATTGCTTATTTACAATGTTTCTAACCAGTTTTAATCCCAAACTATTAGTTTTTTCTATGTCAATCTCCTCAGAAATACCGACCCCATCATCTTTGATTTTTACAAGAATTGCTCCTTCATTTGACTGCTGCATGGATATACTGATTATCCCCTGCTGTCCATCTGTGTAAGCGTGTTTCAGGGAGTTGGAAATCAACTCGTTTAGTACCAGTGCGCAAGGAACTGCAAGTGTCACCGGTAAATACACATTTGCAGACTGGATATCAAATGTAATTGCCTTCTCTTTTGAATATATTTTTAACAAGTTATCGGATAGTTCATGGATATGCCTATGCATGTCTATCTCATCAAATTGCTCACTTTCATAGAGCTGTGAATGGATAAGGGACATCGCCTCCACTCTGTTACGTGATTCTGCAAACAGGTCTATCGTCTCTTGATTCTGTGTCTGCATACTGCTCATGTCGAGCAGGCTTGAAATTATCTGGAGGTTATTTTTAACTCTGTGGTGGACTTCCGCCAGAAGCACCTCTTTCTCTTTAAGTGCTGCCTTTATTTGTTCCTCTGCATAGACCCTCCTTATGAAAAGGCCAATCCGGTTACCGATATCTTCCACCAGATTAAGCAGATCCTCGTCTGGTGCTTTTATCTCGCGACTATAGATGTTAATTGTTCCAAGCACTTCTCTACCGGCAAGAATTGGAAAACCAAAGGCACCATGCAACCCTTCTTTTTCTGCAACTGATGCCCGTGGAAAATTTGCATCATAAACAACATCAGCAATCCAGACTGGTCTAGCTTTCGACCAGACAGACCCAGGCAATCCAATGCCCGGGAGAAAAGTAGTTTCTTTTGTGGCCGCTTTAAAATCCGGCATGTCAACAGATGCAGAATGCCAGATTTCTGAACACCGCAATACTTGATTCTCTTGATCAAGCAACCAAATCTCTCCTAAATCCCATTCCAGTGTAGAACACATGGTCGAAAGAATTCTGGACAAAGCCTCCTTAAGAGTTGTAGATTCGGACAATACTTTTGTTACTGCGTGCTGGGCATTAAAACGTATTCCTGCGCGTTTACGCGCTGTAATATCTCTAATCATTCCACAGAGCACCTGCCGCCCCTTGTATGTAAATGTGCTGGCAGAAATCTCCACAGGGAAAACAGTTCCATCCTTTTTCCTATGGTAACGCAAGGGAATTGTATGAAGCTTTCCGGCAAGAGTCTCCTGGATCTGCTTCTCAGAAACTTCTACCTCAGCAGTAATATCTGTATGCTTCATATTGAGAAATTCTTCACGTGTATAGCCATAGAGTTCTTCGCAGGCTTTATTGACATCTACGAATTGTCTCGTTTCTGAATAGAAAACCATAACCGCATCGGTTGCCGTAGATGTTATCTTTCGATATTTTTCTTCGCTTTCGAAAATGGCCTCCTCTGCTTGCTCGCGCTTAACGATTTCATTTAATAGTTTTGTATTTTTCTCCTTCAGCTTTTCCGTACGCTCAATCACACGCCCTTCAAGATATTTGTTGAACAAATTCAGTTTTTCTTCCATCTGTTTGCGTTCCGTGATATCCTCTTTGACAGCAACGAAATGGGTAATAGTACCTTCACTATCTATGACGGGAGAGATGGATGCCGATTCCCAGTAAAACTCACCGTTCTTTTTCTTATTGCAGAACTCTCCTCTCCACTCTTTACCCGACGTAATATTCTTCCACAAGCGTTCGTATCCTTCAGGAGATGTGTTACCTGTCTTTAATATGCGTGGATTTTGTCCAATTGCCTCTTCTGAACTGTAGCCTGTAAGTTGAGTAAATTTTGGATTGACGTATTCGATTTTGCCTGAGGTGTCCGTAACCACAATCGTACATGGGCTTTGTTCAACAGCCCGAGACAATGTCTGGAGTTGTTCCTCTAAATGTTTGTTTTCTGTGTTATTTCTTCGCTGGTCAGAATTATTCGATATGTTTGAGGCGGACGAAATAAATCGTGATAACTTGCCTAACAAAGCCTGAAGTGATTTCTGCATTTAAACCTTTTTCCTATATATTATCGAGAAGAGATCGGATTGTCATGAAAAGACTAATCTATTAACGATATCATTATATCCATCACATTAGTCATTGTCGGGCCGGTAACTATATGCTCTCCGGTCTTTTTAAAAAAATTATAAGAATCGTTATTATTTAAAAATTCTTCCGGTTTCTGACTAAATTTCTCCCTGGCATCCTTACAAGTATTATAGTCAACAATTGCACCTGTAGCGTCTGTCGGCCCATCAGTACCGTCAGTACCGGCACTTAAAATCACTACACCATTACATCCTTCTATTTCCATGGCAGCAGAAAGTGCAAATTCCTGGTTTCTGCCGCCCTTCCCCTTCCCCTTTATCGTAACGGTTGTTTCACCTCCCGCAATTATACATGCTGGCTTAGGGACAGGTGTCCCTGTACGACTAACCTCTTTAGCAATCGCAGCAAAAAACTTCGCAGCCTCTTTACTTTCCCCCTGGATCATAGATGAAAGAACTATCGTATTATATCCCAGATCTTTAGCTTTCTCTTCAGCCGTATGCAATGCTATTTTGTTAGAACCAACAATTACGTTTTGAGTGTTATCAAATATTTTGTTTCCATTTTCAGGAGTTTCTTTGATCTTCCCCATCTTTCCACTCCTGAGAAACTGGTAAACGCTATTCAGTATTTTCTCTTCTAATGAATACTTTTGAATAATTTTATAAGCATCTTCAAAAGTGCTTTCATCCGGCACGGTAGGGCCGGATGCTATAATATCCATCGGGTCTCCAACGACATCAGATAACATCAGCGTGATAAGTGTTGAAGGGTATGCAGCCTTTGCGAGCTGCCCACCTTTTACCGACGATAAATGTTTTCTTACCGTGTTGATCTCATCAATCGTAGCACCGCATTCGAGTAGTTTCGTAGAGGCAATTTGTATGCCTGGTAAAGTTATCTCTTTATGTGGCTGCACAAGTAAGGCGGATCCCCCACCGGAGATAAGGCAGATAATCAGGTCTTTTTCTCCTGTTTTGGTTAATAGCCTGAGAATGTTAGAAGTACCTCTTACACCGTTTTTGTCAGGAATGGGATGTGACGCTTCGACAGTTTCAATTTTCTTAAGAGGCAAGCTATGATTATATTTCACTACAATGAGACCATTATCTATTTTATCACCAAGAAGGTCTTCCATGGCTCTAGCCATTGGAGCGCATGCCTTTCCGCCACCGATGACATAGATATTCTCGTAATTATTAAGATCATATTCTCTCTCTTCTACCACAAGTGTAGAATCCCGAATACTGACTTTTTTCTTTACTAACTGTTTCGGATCTAGTGTACCAAGTACGTGTTTAAAGATTTCATCAGCATGTTTTCTAAGATTAGGCATTTTCACTTTAAGAATATTTTAC
>CAYTLC010000070.1:0-12276 GCA_964438395.1 uncultured Candidatus Scalindua sp. | reverse complement strand
ATCTGTGTTTGATCCGTGTAAATCTGTGGCTAAATTTTTCTTTCCTTCGTGTCTTAGTGGCTTCGTGTGAATAATTGAGGATTGAAGATTATCGATTGAAAAGTTAAAATAACTGACAGAATGGAAAAGATGGTTGGGAAAACAAAACTGAGCCTGGTTCAGGGTGATATTACATTGCAGGAGACTGAGGCTATCGTCAACGCTGCAAATACAACTCTGCTTGGAGGAGGCGGTGTCGACGGCGCTATTCACCGTGCGGGTGGACCGAAAATTCTTGAAGAGTGTAAGGAGATACTTACAAAACAGGAACGCTGCCCTACCGGAGAAGCGGTAATAACAACCGGCGGGAATATGGCGACGAAATATGTGATACACACTGTGGGCCCTGTATGGTCGGGAGGAAATCGCAATGAAGACCGGCTTCTTCGCAACGCCTATTACAACAGTTTGAACGTGGCAAAGGAGAATGGGATCAAGTCTATCTCGTTCCCATCTATCAGCACAGGAGTTTACAGGTTTCCAAAAGAGAGAGCGGTAAAGATCGCCCTTACAACTGTAAAGGAGTTTATTCAGGAGTATAACTTTGAGGAGGTCAGGTTTGTACTGTTCAGCGAGAATGACATGCAGATTTATGAAAAAGCGTTAAAGGCTATTTAACGCAGAGACGCAGAGGACAGGAGATCGCAGAGGAAAACGAAAATATAGATTAAAAGACAAAAGACAGACACTAATTTCACGAATTGACACTAATGACTAATGACCATTGACTCTTGCTTCTTGCCTCTCGCCTCTTTATCTCCCTCTCTGCTTCCCCTTATTTGGTTTTCTACCGTGGTTTGCTTTTTTACTGCGCCATTTGAGCTTGCCTCTTTTGTTACTTTGTGCCATGAGATTCTTATCCTTTCATTTCTTTAGATTCTTCTTTTTTTTCTGTTTCTACTTTTTCGTTGCTGCTGTCAGATGATGCCAGCTTTCCAGGGTCCTTCTCCTCAGTTGCTTCTTCCACATCATCCTCTACGCCTTTCACACCCTTCTTAAATTCAACAATACCTCTTCCCATGGACTTCATTACCTCCGGTAACCTTTTACCAAAGATGAGCAGAGCCACAATAAGGATTACAATCCATTCGATACCACCGGGCATACCAAACATTTTTCTTCCCTCCCGTTATTTAATTTAAAAGAGTCTTAATTTTTCTGAGTGTTGTAATCAAGTTACACATATCTTCCGGTATCTCAGCCGTAAACTCCAGGGCCTCATTAGTAACCGGATGAATAAATCCAATCTTATAAGCGTGCAGCGCCTGTCTCTCAATAATTGGATCGGTAACATTATTACACAATTTTGCCTCTTTTGCAAGATTATGTATATCTTTGTCTGAAGCCGGTTCCAACAGATCTTCAAGGCAACATGTTTCACTATAGCCATATGCCGAATCAGCAACGACAGGATGGCCAATAGTTTTCATATGAAGCCTGATCTGGTGCGTCCTGCCGGTTTCCAGAAATACTTTAACCAGTGTAAAACCCGGGTAACGCTCCACTACTTCAAAAATAGATACTGCGTTTTTCCCGTTGTCATGGCGGATCGCCATTTTCTTTCTATCTTTTTTATCTTTACCAATCGGCAGATCAATCCGATCGGAATCGAGTTCCGGCTCGCCTTTGACAACCGCAAGATACTCTTTAGTTACCGTCCTCTCTTCAAACTGTAGTGCCAGATGTTTGTGCACTTTCTCGTCTTTCACTACCAGGATAGCGCCGCTCGTATCTCTATCCAGCCGGTGTACAATCCCCGGCCTCAAAGGACCATTGAGCGAAGAGAGATTGCTGCAGTGAAACGCCAGGCCATTTACCAATGTTCCGCTTGCGTGTCCACGTGCCGGATGTACTACAGTATCCGGAGATTTATTCAGGACCATCAGATATTCGTCTTCGTAAATAATATCAAGTGGAATATCTTCCGGAGTAATGTGGTCGCTGCTCTCCGTCGGCAAATCTATGGAGATGACATCGTCCAGCTTTATCTCATAACTGCTTTTTACCGCAACATCATTTACTTTAACTGCCTCTTCCTTTATCAGCCGCTGAACATGACTACGTGAAAAGTCCTGCAGTCGTGAAACAAGGTATTTATCAATCCTCTTTGAAGAGAGCTTTTTTTTAACTACCAGCTGGATTTGACCTGTTTCGTCTTCGTCCATTACAGCTGTTCCATTTAGATTCATAACTTATTATTCAAGATCTTCAAGCCGATACCTGGCCATTTTTGCGCAACCGCTTTCCGGGTAAGTGGCAACTATATCTTTGTATGCGGCCACTGCTGATTTCGTTTGTCCCAGTTTTTCATAGCATCTTCCGGTATCCAGCCCTGCCTGCGCTTTAAGATATGTAGCTTCCGGATTCCTCGCAATCTCCTTGAATTGTTCTATAGCCTGATTCAACTGTTTCTTCTCTTCAAGAACGTATCCTAATGATTGTCTTATAACAGGAACCAACGGGTGGCTGGCATAACTGCTGATGAATTCCCTGTATGTGAGCATCGCATCATCATATTTTTTTATGTTGTACTGTGCGTTACCCAGTTCCGACAACAACCAGGGAGTTGCACCGGTTGCAGACAGATTATCTTTTAGAAATTGATATTCTTTGATAGCACCTTCAATTGCTTCTGTCTTCTTTTCGGGCCCCTCTTGTTGCGCAGTCGCCATTTCGTAGTTCATCCGGTAGATCCGGCTCCAGACTTCACCAAGATCGTTAGCGCCCTTCTGCTGATACAGATATGAAGGTACGCCGGCCGCGACAGCTACGCCAAGGCCAATGACTATCCACAACCAGTTAACTTCAAAAAACTTTATAAAGTTATTAAATCTCTCTCTTGCATTTTCCATATGATTTTGTAGTGCGTTGTAATGTCGTAAACCGGCACCGGGAAGAAAGCCCCGGCATTTACGAAGATGTTAAAAAAAATAAATTATATTATCTGTAAAAGAAATACGCCCGAGAGGATTCGAACCTCTGACCTACGATTTAGGAAACCGTTGCTCTATCCATCTGAGCTACGGGCGCTTTTCAACAATTCATGTCAAATTGCAAAAGGCCGACAATCAACATATATGCCGGCCTCAATGATCGAACACCCTGAATTATTACCTCAGTATTGAAGCAGAGAAAAGATATCGTATTTGCTCAATTTATCTTTTCCGTTCAGGAAACCCAGTTCGATTAAGAAAGCACATCCCGTAATTTTACCGCCAAGCGATTCGACCAGTTCACAACTGGCAGCCATAGTCCCACCGGTTGCCAGGAGATCATCCATCATCAAAACATTATCACCGGCTTTTACCGCGTCTTTATGTATCTCAAGCGTGTCAGTACCATACTCCAGGTCATATGTCATGCTTGCTGTTTCATATGGAAGTTTTCCCGGTTTTCTAACCGGTACAAAACCCGCACCCAGGTTTATAGCGACTGCGGGACCAAAAAGGAATCCCCTCGCCTCTGCACCCACGATTACATCAACTTTTTGATTCGCATAGTGTTCAGAGAACTTGTCAACAATCTCCTTCAAACCCGCAGGACTTTGTAATACCGGGGTTATGTCCTTAAAAATGATTCCCTCTTTAGGAAAATCAGGAATATCACGTATCAGTTCTTTAAGCAAAATCGTTCTTCCTTTCTTACCACCGTTGTCTAAGCGTTATCTTCCTCTTTTACTTCTTCAGCAGCTTCTTCAGTTTTCTCTTCGGCAGCAACTTCTTCCGGAGCGGCATTCTCTGTAACTTCTACTTCAGCGGCCGGCTCGTCCTTTGATTCGACTTCTTCCACCGGCACCGGCGCACCCTCTACACCTTTAAGGCTCAGGCCTATTTTTCTTGCTTCCGGCTCTATCTTCACAATCTTTACATCCAGATCCTGCCCGATAGAGATAACGCTTTCAAGTTTCTTAATCTTCTCTTTAGAGACTTCTGATATATGTAACAGTCCTTCCAGGCCATTACTGAGATCTATGAATGCGCCGAAATCAGTCATCTTGGTAACCTTACCTTTTACGATATCACCAACATGGTATTTATCCGGTATCTCTTTTTTCCATGGATCATCAGTAAGTTGCTTGATTCCCAATGACACCCTCTTCTTGTCCTTATCGACTGATAGTATTTTGACCTCTATCATTTCGCCTTTCTTGATTATTTCTGAAGGGTGTGCAACTTTCTTTGACCATGACATGTCTGAAATGTGGAGAAGGCCGTCTATGCCTTCATCAATTTCTATAAAGGCACCGTAGTTGGTTAAGTTTCTGACCTTTCCTTTTATCGTAACTCCAGGAGGATATTTCTCTTCAATATTCGTCCATGGATTCTGTTCAACCTGTTTGAGGCTCAGTGAAATCTCTTCTTTATCTTTATTTATATTTAATACTACAGCCTCGACAGAATCGCCAATGGCAACTACATCTGAAGGATGGTTAATGCGCCTTGTCCAGGACATTTCGGAAATGTGTACCAACCCTTCGATACCTGTTTCCAGTTTGACAAATGCACCATATGACATAATATTGACCACCTGGCCTTTTATCTTTGAGCCAATCGGATATTTCTCTTCCACGCTTGTCCATGGGTTCTCTGTCTTCTGTTTTAATCCGAGAGAGACCTTATCCTTTACAGCGTCAATATCAAGTATCTTAACTTCAACATCATCTCCGATTGCCAGCATTTCTGAAGGATGACTGATCCTGCCCCAACTCATATCTGTTATGTGAAGCAGCCCGTCTATACCGCCAAGGTCGATAAATGCACCAAAATCTGCAATGTTTTTAACCTCACCTTTTACAACCTGTTCTACCTCGACACTATCCAGGAATTCACGTTTCTGTTTGTTTCGTTCTTCCTCTATAAGCTTCCTTCTGGATACAATTATGTTCTGTTGTACCTCATCTATCTTTAATATCTTACATGTAACTTCTGTACCTATATATTCAGCAATCTCACCGGGAGGTTTGATATCGATTTGTGATGCTGGAAGAAAGATCGGAATACCTACATCAACCAGCAATCCGCCTTTTATCTTTCTTACAACTTTACCTGTTACGACATCACCTTCCTGATATTTATTAACTATTTTTTCCCAACCACGTATGCGGTCGGCTTTTCGTTTTGAGATCTGTATCAGACCAGTATCATCTTCGAACGACTCAAGCATTACCTCTATGTCAGCCCCGACTTCAACATCCTCAGCAGTATCAAATTCAGACAGTGGGACGATTCCCTCGGATTTATATCCGGTGTCTAATATTACATTGTTACCAATGACACCTAAAACTCTGCCTCTCAGGATCGTTCCTAAATCAAAATTTTTGATTGAAGTATCAAATGCTGCCTCAATTTTTTCCAGGCTGTCACCACCTATAATCTCTTGTAGCTCTTGCTCAATTTCTTCTTGCTTGATATCGTACTTTTCTAATACTAGTTTGTTAACCATTTAAAAAAATTCTCCGAAATATAAAGTTAATAAAACTGCTAAATAAAGTTTTAAATATAAAATAAAAGCTTTAGCACTAATTTTTCTGCTGCTCTTTTTGAATCTCTTTAATCAAGAGATTAACAACATCCTCTGCTTCCAGACTCGTTGTATCAAGGTAAAGGGCATCTGGTTCTCTTTTCAACGGTGCATGCTCCCTCGTCGAATCCCTGTGGTCCCTCTGGGCAATGTCTTCTATCATATTATCCAGACTGCCCTCGCCGGCAAGAGTCCCGAGTTCAGAATGCCGCCTTTTTGCCCTCTCCTTAACGTCGGCATCCATGTAAATCTTTATATCCGCATCCTGAAAAACCACCGAACACATATCTCTGCCTTCAGCAACAATATCTTTGCCTCTTGCAAAGTCTCTCTGGAGTTCTACCATCTTCTTGCGGACAAATTCCAGGCTGGATATATGATGAATGTTCTCTGTTACGGAGGGATGTCTTATCTCTCTTGTTACGTCAACATCATCTACAAATACCTCTGTCCCATCAGCCGAACACTCTATCCTGATACTGGTATCAGCTAACAGCTTACAGACTCCTTCTTTGTCACTGAAATCAGCGCCTGAACTGCTGACTTTCCATGTAAACGCTCGATACATTGCACCACTATCAAGATACGTAAAGCCAAGACGCTCTGCTAACCCTTTTGCCGCTGTACTTTTACCAGACCCAGCCGGCCCATCGATCGCTATGATCAACAGGTACCTCCAATATTATTGTGTTAAGTCCTTCGAATAATCGAAACTCTCCTTTATAACAAAGCGTATTTGCTAATGCAAGGTATTTTTATGCCGTTATTATTACACTACTTAGCTGATTTTTTCTCTATTTTCTTCAATTTCTGCTCAAATGCCAGTGCGACGTCCCGGGACTTTATGATTACAGACGCTTCATGGTTCTTTTTCAGTGCGCTGTAAGTCCAGTTTGTGCTTCCTACAATCGTTATATATCTATCAATAACCATCACTTTGCTGTGAGTTACCCTGTTTTCACTGTCATAAAACACTGGTACACCGGCACTTAGCAGCAGATCGTATGCATATTCGCTCTTTCTCTCTAATATATCTCTCTTTTTACCTTTTTCCCAGAATTTGACATTCTGGTCAAAAACAACCAGAACCTTCACACCTCTCTTATGTGCGTTTATGAGATCAAGGACCAGTTGATATTCATCTCCGCCCGAATGCCCTTTGTCCAGCTTAGCCATATACATAACACATAATATGGACTTTTTGGCGTTCATAAACGCCTTGTGGACCGCCTGGAAATACTCTTCATTAACAAGAGGGGTGACGTCATCTGCAGGCAGAGAACAGGCAGATTTCACTCCAAACAACAAACCGGAAACAGTGAAAATGATAGTAAATATTAATATGTTAGTTATTTTGTTGTTTTCCTGCATTCCTGGCTTCCTTATTGTTGTTACTCGTTCCCATGCTCTGCGTGGGAAAGACACTTGCCCATAACGAACTTAGGCAAAACCCTTTCCACATGAACATCTACAATTTCATTCATTAAATCATCAGGGCCGTCAAACAGGACCTTTATATACCTGTCTGAGTAACCACACAGTTTTCCAGTTTTCCTGTCTCTCGTATTTTCCACGAGTATACCTATCTCCCTGCCAACGAACAGATTCTTGTATCTTTGAGAGATTTCTGCTGCCAGGGATTCCAGCTCTTTTTTCCGTTTCTTAATATCAGAAGGTTTACAATGATCCGGCATTTTAGCGGCGGGGGTATCCTCACGTGGACTATAAGGGAAGATGTGCGCCCTGCTGAATCCGGCCTGTTCACAGAGCTTCATCGTCTTCTCGAAATGTGTCCTCTTCTCTCCGGGAAAACCGACCAGTACGTCTGTTGATATCGATGGCAATTCCAGCCTCTCTTTAACCCTTTCAACTGTCTTGAGGTATTGGGCAGCATTATATTTCCTGTTCATCCTCTTCAATATATAATCGTCGCCACTCTGCAGAGGCAGATGGAAGTGGTGGCAGACCCTGTCCGAATCTGCAATAAGATCAATCAAATCATCAGTAACCTCATTCACTTCTATCGAGCTGAGCCTGATCCTCTCCAAACCCGGCAGAGTTTGCAGCTCACTCAATACATCTACTATGCTTTGTTGGTATCCAGTCTCCTTGCCATACGCGCCCAGATGGATACCGGTAAGTACAATCTCCTTATAACCATTGCTTACCAGCTGCTCCGCTTCAAAAAGGATGTCGTCTATCTTCTTGCTTGTGACCTTACCTCTGACATATGGAATGATACAGTAAGAGCAGAAAATATCGCATCCGTCTTCAATCTTGAGAAATGCCCTTGTGTGGCCGTCAAATTTACTGACCTTCAGGTCAAATGCAGACTCATTACGTCGAAGCTTCTTTGTGCGTGGATCTCTTATATTACCAGAAACAGGAACTGAATTATTTTCTGAAACAAAACCGTTTTTTACGAATTCGATTATCTTGCTCTCCCTGCCCTTTTCAAAGACATAGCCGACACCTTCTATCGTCCTTATCGCCTCTGCATCTGATTCGGCGTAGCAGCCTGTAACGATGACGGTAGCGTCCGGGTTGTTCCGTATTACTTTCCTGATCTGCTGGCGTGACTTATCGTCACTCGTGGATGTAACCGTGCACGTATTTATGACGCACAAATCAACAGGAACGTCCGAGAGGGCCTCTTCATATCCGCTTGACATGATAGCCTCTCTTAACGCCTGAGTCTCGTACTGGTTTACTTTACATCCCAGAGTGATAAAGCTACAAGTTTTCATGTTATAAAAAGTTAAAAGTGCCTAAAGTTTGAAGTGCTCTAAAGTTATGGCGAAAAAACAATACTTGACACTATATTACGACAGACATAGACTATAATTCAATGTTAAACTTCATGGCATTATTTACTCGATATAGCTATAGACGAAAAATTAAAATATGCATACAAAAGCATATATGCGGAGAACAACTATGACAAATCTGAATAAGGTTTCGGTGGTAAAATGTACAGACTATTCTAAAGAAGATGTACGCAGTGCAGTGGACAAAACATTCTCTTTTTTTGGCGGGATTGAAAACGTCATCAAAAAAGGATCGAAGGTGCTGCTGAAACCAAACTTCTTAAAGGAGAGCAGTCCGAGAAAATGTATAGTTACTCATCCTGCTGTTATTGAGGCAGTAGCAGAAGCAGTCCTTGAAGCAGGCGCAATCCCAATCATAGGAGACAGCCCTGCATTTGGCTCAGTGGCAAAAGTAGCCAGTCGTTTAGGGCTGGATAAATTTGCGGAAAAGCATGGCATTGACATCATCGAACTGGATAAGCCCAGAAAAGTATCAATCAACTGCGGGGGAAAAGATTTTTCCCTGACCGTCTCAGGCAAGGCACTTGATGTTGATGCCATAATCAACCTTCCCAAGCTTAAGGTCCATGTCCAGGTTCTCTTTACCGCAGGCGTCAAGAACCTGTATGGATGTGTCAGCGGCAAGCAGAAGGCGTGGAGACATTTACAGTCAAAAAACAATCTTGAATGGTATACCGAAATGCTAATTGCCAATTACCAGTTGGTTAAACCGGTATTCACTATAGTTGACGCTGTCACGGCTATGGAAGAGAAAGGGCCTACCGGAGGTCGGCCCAAAGACGTTTCTCTGCTTGTCAGCGGGATAGATGTCATCTCAGTAGATAGAGTGGTTGCAGAACTGCTTTCAGTTCCTCCGGAAGACGTTCCCATACTCAGGGCAGCAAAAAGGCTGGGAATAGGTGAGCAGGATTTATCGAAGATAGAAATAGCCGGTGAAGCCCTGCCTTCTGTTAAAGTGCACGACTTTATCTTTCCCGAACTATCACCAATAGGTTTCGATTTCATTCGCGTAGTAAAAAGTCTTATCAGGCACCTTTGGCTCAAGTTTGTAGGCAAGCCGAAGCTGCAAACATAATTACAGTATCTGACAAAAAACGTTATTTTATTTGATTAAACACTACAGGAAAAGCAGAATTGACATAACTTAGAATTACGCACGACTCATTACGGTTATGTACTTTTTATATATGAGAACTGAGTAACACGAAAAGCCACATGATTAATGATGGTAAAAAGTATAATATCCTCTATCTTCACAATGAATCCATAATGGGTGGAGCAGAGATAAGCTTATTAAATCTGGTGAAAAGATTAGATAAGAAGCTTTTTACGCCCCATTTTGCCTGCTCCAAGGAAGGACCTTTTATAGACGAACTGAGAAACATAAAAATCCCTCCTGACTTTGTCAAATTCCCAAGCATACGATGGCCCAATCCTGTGCGGATCTGCAACACCATCAGAGATCTTAAAAACATCATAAAAAACAGACAGATAGATCTGATTCACTCAAACCAGCCTCGCTCCAATCTGTTTGGCGCAATTGCAGCAAAGATAAACAGTGTTCCCATCGTCTGGCATGAAAGATGTCTTGAAAGAGGCAGATTCGATAGTGACAATATCTTCTCCTTTCTACCGGACAGGATTATCTGCAATTCCGGTGCAGCCAGGAACAGATTCACAAAAGAGAAGATAGATGCCAAAATCAGGACAATTATAAACGGTGTGGATTTAAGCGAATTTAATCCTGAGTCAAATGGAAGTGTAATCAGAAAAGAGTTTAACATTGATGAAGACGAACTCGTAGTAGGAACTATCGGCCGTATCGACCCGGAAAAGGGCTATGAGTATTTTCTGGAGAGCGCGAGGATTATTTTACAGGATATTCCGAATGTACGTTTTCTAGTTGTAGGCGATGCATCTAATAACTCTTCATTTGAAAAATTGCTCAATAAAGTATCGGTTGAGAAAGGTATTGAGAAGAAGACTATATTTACCGGGTACAGGAGAGACATACCACAACTGATTGCAGGTATGGAAGTGGTCGTATTGCCTTCGGGAATAGACGCCTGCAGCAGGGTACTGTTTGAATCAATGGCAATGCAGAAGCCTCTCGTAGCAACTAATGCGGGAGGTACGCCGGAAGTTGTGCAGGATGGCATTACCGGATTGCTGGTAAAGCCGGGAGACTCATCTGAAATGGCAAAATGTATTTTGACGCTGCTACATAATAAATCTCTTTCGGAGCAGTATGGAAAGGCAGGAAGGAAAAGAGTCGAGGAGATGTTTACGATTGAGAGGAATGTAAAAGAGACAGAGAGTGTTTATTTAGAATTGTTAGACAATAATTAAGTTTTGCCACCAAGGCACTAAGACACAAATAAAAGAAAAATTTAGCCACAGATTTTCACAGATAGACACGGATAAAAAATATATTATAGTAAAAAAGCAGAAACAGGGATAAAGCGAATATTGAATATCGAACAAGGAATTACGAATGACGATTTACAAGTCTCTTATAACTTTAGGCACTTAGTTTAGGCCTAACGGCCTATAACAAATATGAAATCAGGAAATAGAAAAATATTAGATTTATATCTCACGCTCAGAAATCTTATTCTTGGAAGTTTATGTTCTTTTACTAAAACTTATAAGAAGGATGATTTGCCAGCCTCAAGTATCAGGAACATATTAGTAATACGGCTCGACAGGATTGGTGACATGGTAATAACAACACCAATCTTCAGGGCATTAAAAGAGAAGTGGCCTGATGTGCAGGTTACTGTTCTGACTAATCCGGTAAATAAAAACATAGTAATCAATAATCCGGCTATTGATTGCATATTGGTATATGACAGAGAGAATAAGCACAAAAGTATAGGCGACAGATTAATCTTTTTCAGGAGTATACGAAAAAAAGAATTTGACCTTGTTATTGATCCGTATCTTGACTATGAACTTAAAACATCATTTATAACTCGTTTTGTTGGAAATAGATTCAGGCTTGGTTTTGAGTTTGCCGGAAGAGGAATTCTCTACAACATCAGGTACAATCCAAATGTCTTCCCTGTCTCTACAGAAAAGAGACATATGATTGATTATGATCTGGATTTATTAACATACATAGGAATTGAGACAGAAAAGAGAGAACCGGAAATTTTCTTGAGTTCAGACGAAAAAGAGAAAGCTTATAAACTTTTGGAGGAAGCGGGAGCAGATCCTGAAAGTAAAATTATCGGCATACACCCCGGCGGAAATTATCAGAGTCAGAGATGGTCTATAAAAAAGTTTGCAGCTATATCCGATCACCTGATAACCAACTATGATGTAAAAGTAATTCTCTTTGCAGGCCAGGATGAAAAACATCTTGTGTCAGAATTCAGAGATTATGCAGTCAAAACACCCATCTTTCTTTGCGATATCAGTTTAAGGGAGCTTATGTCGACTTTGAGTCACTGCAGCCTGTTCCTGTGCAATAACTCCGGTCCACTCCATATAGCAACGGCTCTGAACATTCCAACGGTTTCAACAATGGGACCTACAATTCCTTTCCACTGGTGGCCGCGCGGAGATAATCACATAGTATTAAGAGAGGACGTAGACTGCAGTCCGTGCAAAAAAGGAATTTGCGAAAAACACGAGTGTATGGAACTGATTACGACAAGTGATTTTATAGAGGCAGTTGAAAGGCAGATAAGGGCTTTAGATAAAGGAGCAAAACCGTGTCCAACCGCGTAGCATTAGATTATTTTGATGAAAGGAATCTAAAAGACAAAATCCGGGATTGTCTTGAATGGGTTAATTGGAAGGATCGTATCTATCCGGATAGCCGAATTTATCTAAAACCTAATTTAACCTTTCCTGAATTTCGTCCGGGAGTTACTACATCCCC
>CAYTLC010000069.1:0-12411 GCA_964438395.1 uncultured Candidatus Scalindua sp. | reverse complement strand
TCTTATAATCTATCAGGAAGAAATTTAGTGTCAAAGAAAAAAGCAGATCACTCTATAATTTCAAGACTGCAGTAATTTTAATCATCCGATTCAATACCGTATATTTTAAAAACAGTTCTGGGATCCGGAATGAAAAGATACTAAACGTATATTACTTGAAATATATCCCAATGAAAAAGAGTAACGAGGGCCTACATTATTGATAAGTAATTATGGATGTGATATCTATACGGTAATGTTTAATATAGATTTGCAACACTCGATATGACATGTCGTTTGAGCTGGCTTTAAAATTGCTTCTTCGAATCACTAATTAATTGCAAATTTTACGAGTTAAATAATATTTGCATTTGGATTCTGAGCCTTCTTAATGTTTTTAATTCTCCTGCTAGCTTCACGTCGACGTTTATCAGACGGTTTTTCAAAATAAGCATAACGTTTTGACTGATTTATTATGCCCTCTTTATCACACATCTTTTTAAATCTTCTAATCGCCTCACGCAAGCTCTCATTTTCAGAAATCTGAATCTTTGCCATAAAAAAACCAACTCCATTTCTATTAAAATTGTTAAAAGATTGACAAACGAGATATGTTATAGATAAACCTATAAACCGTCAAGAAAAAAGTTAACGTTACAATTATTTTTGCCTTATGAAAATTCCTCTATTTTCAAGATATATTGTAGTGTTTCTACCTAAACAACACTATATATTGCAGATTCTAGTTTTAATTGTCATTTAAACTTTTTCTAGATTCTCTTAAATTGCTTCTCAAGTTCAGATATTTTAAATTCGAGTGCAGTTGGGCGTCCATGGGGACAAAAGCTGGTGACAATATTGTCCTTCCTTTGCTCTAGAAGTGACTGAATCTCTTGTGGTGCCAGCCTCTGGCCAGCCTTGACGGCACCTTTACAGGCCATAACCTGGACAATTTTTATTAAAATATTATCTGTTTCACTTTTAACGTCATCACTATCAATCTCTTCGAGAACGCTTTGAATAAGCGAATGGAAATCCAGGTTTTTCAAAATTTGTGGATGTGTACGAATCGCTATTGTGCTTTTTCCAAATTCTTCTATTTCTAAACCTAAAGTAGCAAACTTCTCTCTGAGACTCATAATTGTAACAAAATCACGAGGCGCCAGTTCTATTAATGCAGGAATTAACAGTTTCTGTATTGCGAGTCTTGACGACTTAATATGTTCCCATATCTCGTGGTAAAGAACAACCTCGTGCAGAGCGTGCTGATCAATTATATTTAAACCTTCTGCAGTTTCTTCAATTATGTACGAATTATGGATCTGTATGTGAGAAGTAAGCTTACTTTCCTGTTTGAATAAAGGCTTATTCTCTGAAGATGGCAAAACATCCTGTTTATGCTCGTCTTTACGATAAGGAGTTTCCTTGTCAGGAGAGGCGGAAAAGAAATCTGACATAGACTTCATCACAGACTCTTTTCTATCATCCGATGAAACCTCTTTATCCTGCCTGAGTTGTGCCTCAACGCCTCCCACAAATGTATTGGCAGCTGCAGTAGAAGATTCTACGTTGGAACGATTATCCTGGCTTGTCGCCTGAAACGAAGTGTGAGATTCTGTCTTCATAAGGGCGGAACGTACAGTGGCATATAACTGATCGTGAATAAGCCCCGTATTCTTAAACCTGACTTCAATCTTTGTTGGGTGCACATTAACATCCACTTCCCTGCTATCAATCTGAAGATTTAAAAAAATAATGGGTGATCGTCTGGACATCAAAAGGTTTCGATAAGCAGCATTTATAGCATGAAAAATTATATTGTCTCGAATATACCTTCCGTTAAGAAAAATAAACTGCATCTTTGTATTTGGACGATTATGTGTTGGCGGCAGGATATAACCATAAATAGAGATATCAGATTCTTTTAAATTTATCTCAAGAAGATTTTCGCTTATCTCCTTCCCAAAGATTGTGTTTATTCTCTCCTTCAGGTTTTTGGCAGTTGGAAAGATTAAGACGTTCTTTCCGTTATGGAGAGTCGTAAAATGGATATTTGGATACGATAATGCAAACCTTGTAACCATTTCTGATATATGGGCCATTTCAGTTTGAGTGCTTTTTAGAAATTTGCGCCTGACGGGAGTATTATAAAATAAATTTTGTACATCTATCTGCGTACCCTCCGGCGCCCCTTTTTCTTTTATCTTACCAAGCTGTCCTCCTTCAATCTGAATTTCTGAACCAATTAATGCATCCTTTGTCCGAGATATAATCCTGGTCTGTGAAATTGATCCAATGCTTGGAAGGGCTTCTCCTCGAAAACCCAGCGTATCAATAGAGAAAAGATCATCATCACTTCGCAGCTTGCTTGTTGCATGGCTTAAAAATGCTATCTTGAGATCATCTGCATCCATTCCAACACCATTGTCAGAAACCTTTATAAGTTTTTTACCACCCTCCTCCAGTTGTATCTCTATTTGAGTTGCACCGGCATCAATCGCATTCTCAACCAACTCTTTTAAAACCGAGGCAGGACGCTCTATGACTTCACCGGCAGCTATTTTGGTTACAACTGTTTCTGGCAAAACCTTTATTCTAGACACTTGACCTTCTCCTTAATTTCATCCATAAAATTTCTGTATCTTTCTCCATTATAAGACACATTGATACCTCTTAATGTTTTCCCCTCTATATTAATTGTAATTTTTAGAAACTCGTCCGGCAGACATTCTATCACTTTATCCGCCCATTCAATAATTGATATACCACTACCCCAGAAAAAACCCACACAGTCAATTTCATACATTTCATCCGCTGATTTCAACCTGTATGCATCGAAATGGTAAATCGGCAATCTACCATCATATTGCTTAACTATCACATAGCTAGGGCTTGTGACTACCTTCCTGTCCTCCACACCCTGACCTTCTGCAATCCCCTTTGTAAAATGTGTTTTGCCGGCGCCCAATTGACCTATAAGCGCTACTACGTCACCTGCTTTAAGGAGAGAACCTATAAGCCGACCAGACTCGATTGTCTGCTCAATCTCTCCGGTTTCAATGTGGATGGAATTATCAGAAATAGTAAATTTATTTTTATTTAAAATGTTTATACCCTATTGATTTTATTCTTTTTAACTTACCGTTTGCATCCTGCATTTTAATTCCTTTTGACTTGTTGATATGGCCTATCTTTGACAACTGTGCAGGAAAAGACCTGTATGCTAAAAGCTTTTTAGACTCATTATCAGAAAGAGTAAAAAGCAGTTCGTAATCCTCACCATCATGAAGAGCGTGATGGAGTACTGACAGTCCGGTCTTACGTGCCAGCCTCTTCGCATCTGCAGATATTGGCACTTCGTCTTCATATAAAACAGCGCCAACCCCACTCTCCTCAAGAATGTGACCCAGGTCCGCAACCAGGCCGTCACTTATATCTATCATAGAATTTATATTAAATTTCTTATTTAGTAATAGACCTTCTTTCAAGCGTGGCTTGAAAGTGATATGTTTCCCCAATATTGACCCGCCTAATGCACCCGTTACCATTATGACATCATTCACCTTGGCACCCGAGCGGGATATGGTTTTCAACCCTTCATTTCTGCCATACATCGTCACATTGATAACCACTGTTTTTTTACTGCTGACAATATCTCCGCCTATTATCTTAATATTGAAAGCATCTGCCATTTTCTTGATACCACGGTACAATTCTCTGGCAAATTTTGTCTTAGTCTCGTGAGGGAAACAAATTGAAACTACCGCATATTCTGCCGAACAACCCATAGCGGCAATATCACTGATACTACAGGCGATCGACTTGCTTCCTATTTCTCCGGGCGTACTCTTTTTCAGGTCAAAGTGTGTACCTTCTACCAGCATATCCGTGGTAACCAGGAACACATTATCACCATTAATCCTTATAGACGCGCAATCATCACCGATACCAATGATGACGTTCTTATCTTTTTTTTGATTACCTCTTATCCATTTTATAAAAGAAAATTCATCCATTTTCAGTCGGCTTTAACTTGTATTGCTTCTTTGTGTGTGAAAAAATGAATAAAAAAACCCTGAGAGGCGCTTGGCCTCCCAGGGGATTATTATGTTTAACAGATAAGTATGAAATCTTTAAAGCCACTCTTCGGATAAGACCTGGCCGCCTTCTACACCTACAACAACCTGTTTAACCGGTATCTTGCGTGAAGCCTTATCTGCGCCAGATTTTGCAATCTGAGACAGCCCCATACAGCATGGTACCTGCATGATCATGACGGTTAAAGTATTGATCTTTGATTCATCAATCAAATCAGTAATCTTCTCCACATAAATTTCCTGATTTGAATCAAGTTTTGGACAGGCAATAGCCAGGCTTTTACCTTTAAGATGATCCTTGTGAAAATCTGCTAAAGCAAAAGGCACACAGTCCGCAGCAAGTATAATATCTTTCTCCTGGAAATAAGGTGCCTGTGGGGAAACCAGATGTAACTGGATAGGCCACTGTTTCAGCTGAGATTGGCGTGCGCCTGTTTCATCTTCACCCTGCGCATCGTCTTCATTAAAATCCATTGTTTTTGATCCTGGGCAGCAATCACTCATTACTAATTCTCCTTCGCGAATTTTTCTTCTAAATCAATTATAAATTTTTCATATTTCCTCGGCAGTTCTTCTCCAACTGATGCATCTGCCGCACTACATCTCTGAAACAGTTCGCCAATCTGATTATCAGACATTTGACGTTCTATCCATGGATATAATATTTCATCTTCCTTCTTTATATGCTGAGTAAGCAAATCCCTGTATCCATTCAAATGCTCTTTGACCTGAGCCTTGTTTCCATTTTCAGCACCTTCAACAACATTCTTGACATGGTTCCTTCCGGTAACATGATCCTCGTACATGACCTTAATTATTTCCGACTGTTCATCAACGTATTTAAAAAGGATATCCTCTTCCTTCATATGATGGAACTTATCTGCATAACCGCGTATGAAATCAACACAATTCAAAACAAGATCTTTATCCACCGTCTCACTGTTTTCAACAAAATCAGCAATGGTAGGAATTAAAGCCAGCATCCGTTTGATCAGTACATGTTCATCCACGAGATTCTTTACCGCCGGAGAATAATTTATCTCTTTTGGTACTACTTTTGACATGTCCACCTTTGGCTCCGGTACATCCCTATCCGGATAAAGAGCTTTTTCCATCTTATACATCAAAGTAGCTTCTGTCTGTGGATCAAGGCCATGTATACCCACAACATCACTAACCAGACAACTTCCTACAGAACACGGAGCACAGCCAATACCATATTCTTCCAAAATGCGGCCGACTTCAGGACATTGATCTATAACTGCCCTTATATCTTTACTCATTATATTTTCCAAAAACCCCTCCTTACACGTATATATTTTTAATTGTTATCGTAACTACAAGCCCGTTATTTTAGTTGATTACTACATAATATGTCAAGAATAGATTTTTCAGGATTAAGACTTATTAATAAACGAGTTACACATATATTTTCAAAGTATTCTTAAGGCATTAACTTAAAATCCTACTTATCGCATGCCAAATCTCTTCTGAAATGCCTTTCTTAGGCTTTATTTGATCGTTTTCTACACATTCTATAGCACACCAGTTACTATCACTGGCTGCAAGTTCTACATATGCGTCCCGAACTCTCTTCAGGTACCCGGTGTCTTCTTCATGTAAATCCATCTTTGATTTCAAGCCTTCTGATTCTCTTAATCTTGTTTTAATTAACTCCCGGGAAATATCTACTGGAACATGCAGATAAATAGTAAAGTCTGCCCTTGGGACGGCATAAACTTCATGTTCGAGCTCCTCAATCCATTTATAAAATTTTTTTCGTTCCATTGCGTCACTGATCTTTGCCCCTTGATGAGCCATATTCGAGCAGACATAACGATTAGATATAACTATACTTCCCTCTTCCAGCCATTTGTGCATCTGGTTTTTTGCTTCCCATCTATCCCCCGCGTAAAGAAGGGAGGTGAGATAAGGGTCAACCTCATTGGGTCGTGACTCAAAATTATCAGAAGCGGAACTTTTTTCACTGAGACGTGGATGCTTTTTAAGATGGTCTCTCAATTCCTGCGGCCAACCGAATTCGCCCTTCAAATATTTCTCTATCATGTCTGCAAAGAACGATTTGCCATATTGTGGAAAATCTGTCATTTGTACATGATAACCCTCCTTTGAAAGCCTTTCTGTAAGTAGGCCGGTTTGCACGGTTTTACCGCTCCCGTCGGTACCTTCAACAACAATAAGCTTACCTTTTTTCATAATTTATTATCCTGTACGTCCTGTCCAGTAACAAAAATTCGCCAGATCCACTATTTAGATAACATTGTAACAACCGTTCATAATAGAGTATCAATGCCAGCTTGAAAATCAAATGATTTGTTGTAAAAGGCGATTATTTTGATACAATTTCTTGTACTATGTCTGTAAAGTTTTCAAAGCTATTGCGTGCTAAAATCATAATTTGTCTTGTTTTTCTGCTTTTACTCAGCCATGGAGTATGTTTTGGCAGTGAAGTTGAAGAATTAAGAAAAGATCTTTTAGAATTGGAAAAGATTGCAAACCCGTTTGTACGAATTTTCCAAAAGGTATCACGCCTGGTAGCACCTTCAGTTGTAAGCATTGTAGCAGAGGATGCTTATGGCACGCCAGTCAACCCGCACGATGAAGGATCCTCTCCTGAAGATGAAAATAATAAATCTCAGGGTTCCAATAAGCCCAGTTTCGGTTCCGGAATAATAATAAAAAAAACAGGGTATATTCTTACCAATTTTCACGTTGTAAATGGTTATGAAAACGGAAAAATTACGATCACGCTACATAACGGGGATAAGCATGACGCTGAAATGATTGGCCAGGATTCAAACACGGATCTGGCAATTTTAAAGATTGCCTGTAAAGATCTCAGAGAAGCCACTCTTGGAGATCCTGAGAGCGTGAATGTCGGAGACTGGGTTATTGCCATTGGCAATCCATTTGGGTATAGCCAGACTGTTTCCGCAGGCATAGTAAGCGCAGTAGGAAGAACACACATCACCCCATATGCCAAGCCTTTTGCATACGAAGATTTTATTCAGACAGATGCCGCGATTAATCCGGGTAACAGTGGCGGCCCACTGGTAAACCTGCGCGGCGAAATAATCGGAGTTAATTCTGCTATCGCAACACGCACAGGAGGATTTCAGGGAGTCGGGTTTGCAATATCCATGGATATTGCAAATGAGGTTATATCAGACCTTATTGAAAAAGGCAGAGTTGTAAGAGGGTACCTGGGAGTGGGACTTCAGGATATCAATGACAGCCTGGCCGCATATTTAAATCTGAAAAATAAAAGCGATGTGCTGAGAGAATTTCAGATTGAATCAGATGAAGGTGCTTTCATCTCAGAGGTGTGGCAAGATACTCCTGCGTCAAAAGGAAACATTCTTCCCGGTGATGTTATCGTTGAGTTTGGCGGACGCAAAATCATGAATATAGACGATCTACAGAAAGCCATAAGGGCCGCAAAAGTCGGCAATAATGTCGCGGTAACAGTCATTCGAAACACAAAAGAAAAATCACTGACAATTAATATTGACGAACAACCAAGAAACATGTCCGGGCGTAAATACGTAACAGTTAGAGCGATTATCGGACAAACAAGCCTCAACGTGGGTTTAGCAGTTGAGACCCTGTCATCGGAAGAGAAGAAAGGACACGGCGGAGTACTTGTAAGACACGTTGTAAGTGATAGTCCGGCAGAAAGGGCGGGTATAATACCCGGTGACATAATATTAAGAGTTGGTTCCAGCGATGTCAAGACTGCCGATGAATTTCAGTCTGTATTGAAAGGGTTTGTTGATACAGGCGTATCTGTCTCCCTGCTTATCAAATCAAAGGGTTATGTTACCTTGAAGTATTAGTACATCTTTCCGCTCGCCCAAGACTGCTTATTTTTTCTTTTTAGTGGTAGCAGTTTTTGCCTTTCTTTTTCCTCCCCGGGCTTTCCTTTCAGGAGCTTTTTCTGCAAGATCAAGACACTCTTTAAGAGTCAGGTCTTTAGGCTCCTGATCCTTAGGTATTTTGACATTCTTTTTCCCAACTTTTATGTAAGGCCCGTACCTGCCGTTTAACACTTGCACCTCAGGATTTTCATCAAATGATTTGATGAATTTTTCAGCATCAGCTTTGCGCTTGGCTTCTATTAATTCAATGGCCCTCTCTTGCTCAACAGTATAGGGATCATCATCGCCTTTTAACGAAACAAATTTGCTGTCATGCCGAATATACGGCCCAAACCTGCCAATTGCAGCAGTTATTACTTTGTCTTCATACGTACCAACTTCTCTCGGCAACTTAAATAAGTTAACGGCCTCCTCAAAAGTGATGGATTCCAGCAACTGCCCCTTAAGCAGACTTGCGTATTTAGGCTTCTCCTCTTCTTCAAGTTCCTCGGTAGTTCCGATTTGAGCCATTGGCCCGTACGGCCCCAGTCGCACCAATAAGGTTCTCCCCGTTTTGGGGTCCTTACCAAGTTCTCTAGAGGTGTCTACTTCTGACCGATCTATTGCATCTGTAGCTTCAACCCTTTCATGAAAGCTTCCATAAAATGCACCAATCATTTTGTCCCATTCCAGCTTGCCGGAAGCAATATCATCAAACTCCTTTTCTATAGAAGCAGTAAACGAGTAGTCAGTAACCCTTGGAAAATGTTTGACCAGAAAGTCGTTGACGATCCTGGCAACATCTGTTGGAAAAAGCTTGGCTTTTTCAGCGCCTGTAATTTCCGTTTTTGTGACGGTATTGACTTCGTTGTTTGCCAGAATCATTTCCAGATATTGTCTCTCCCGGCCATCCCTGTGCTCCTTGAGCACATAACCTCTTTTTTGTATGGTAGAAATGGTAGGCGCATAGGTAGAAGGTCTGCCGATACCCAGTTCCTCCAGTTTCTTAACTAGGCTTGCTTCTGTAAACCTTGCAGGGGATCTTGTAAACCTTTGAACTGCCTTCATACTGTCAAGGTTTAGTTCCTGCCCAACCGTTAGCGGCGGCAAAATCCCTTTGCTCTCCTCTTCATCCTTTTCATCCACGTTTGATTCAAGGTAAACCTTGAGAAATCCTTCAAACATGATGACCTCACCAGTAGCTTTCATGGTTTGCGGAACAGTGGAAATACCGATTGTCGCAGTGGTTCTCTCTATTCGGGCATTAGCCATTTGCGATGCAATTGCCCGTTTCCAAATCAACTCATAGAGGCGTGTCTGATTTCTGTCACCACCTGCACTCTTCTCTGAGAATTCTGTAGGCCTGATGGCTTCATGAGCTTCTTGAGCGGAGCTGGACTTGGTAGTATATTGTCTTGTTTCTGAATATTCGGCACCATATGCTGAAATTATTTCCTTTGCAGCATTTTCTAAAGCAGATTCTGAGAGGTTGACAGAATCTGTTCTCATATAGGTGATCTTACCTGATTCATATAAACGTTGAGCCAGGGTCATAGTCTGCGCTACGGAAAAACCAAGTTTGAGGCTGGCCTCTTGTTGTAATGTAGAAGTGGTAAAGGGTGCAGCCGGTTTCTTCTGCCCCGGTTTTTTCTCTAAATTCTCAATTGTAAAAGTAGCCCCGATACATTTGGTTAGGAACTCCAAAGCTTCCTTTTCAGAGGAAAACCTTTCGGACAACTCTGCCTTCAGTACTTTATCATCCTCAACCAGGAACTCAGCGCTCACTTTGAAGAATGACTGAGTATCAAATTGTTCAATTTCACGTTCTCTTTCAACCACCATTCTTACGGCAACAGACTGAACCCTGCCTGCAGAAAGACCACGTTGAATTTTTTTCCATAAAATTGGGGACAATTCAAATCCTACAAGCCTGTCTAAGATCCGCCTGGCCTGCTGCGCATTGACGAGCGCTATATCAATTGTTCTTGGAGATTCAATGGCATTAAGTATCGCCTTTTTAGTAATTTCTCCGAAAACAATTCTACGTGTATTCTCTTCATCTAATTTAAGCGCTTCATGCAAGTGCCATGATATCGCCTCTCCTTCGCGGTCATCATCAGTTGCCAACCATACAACATCAGCTTTCTTTGCCGACTTTTTAAGATCCTTTATAACGTCTTTTTTCTCTTTAGGGATCTCATATGTAGGTTGAAACCCGTTTTTTATGTCAATAGCTTTATTAGTCTTGGGAAGGTCTCGGACGTGGCCAAAACATGACTGTACCGTAAAACCGTCTCCCAGGTAACCTTCAATTGTTTTTGCTTTTGCCGGAGACTCTACTATTACGAGATTTTTATCCATAGACTGGTTATTATTAAATTCTTCGAAGGCTCAAAACTAAAAGTACATTTTTAGACAAAGTTAAGAATTAAAACAAAGGTGTTTGTTAGTGTCAAGGGTTTTCTAGTTTAAAAGCTTTTTTATACGTTTTCGCTATATATACTAGGCAAGATTATAAGTTTTTACAAAAAGCAGTTGATAGTTACTGCGTTGCTTTATATAATTCAACGTTCGGATTTATTCGGTATTTCAGTAGGCAATTTATTAATAAGATGTTTTCCACACATAGTTTAATCTGTGTAGAAACTATAAAATGAGAGGTATTTATGGCTGCAACAAGTTGGTTTAGAAGAAATCAGAAAAAGCTCCTGGGCATCCTGGTTGTGTTTTTAATGGTAATATGGGGGATTGGCCCTGCAGCAGAATATATAATCCCAAAACCTGGTGTCGGAGAAATCCATGGCCGTAAGGTAACGCAAGATCAGTTTAGTGATACTGCCACCAGATGGGCAAGGATTTTTTTCAGGGAAGCCAAAGAGCCGGTAGCACAACTGGTCTGGAGACAGATGGCACTCTTTGGCCAGGCGGAGAACATGGGAATAGTTATTACCAAAGATGAACTTGCACAAGAGATACGTAATTTTTTTCCTGTTGATCCGCGTATCTTTGAAGACAAAGAAGGTTTCAGACGTATGCTTGGAAGCGTATTCCATTTGACAGAACCGCAGTTCGAAAAAACAATAGAAGAATATCTCTTAGCACGTAAGCTTCAATACCTTTTAAAAAGTTCTGTGAAGGTTACTGAAGACGAAGCGTTACAACGTTATATTAAAGAGAACGAACAGGTAAAAATCAAATATACGGCCCTTAGGGCGAGAGATTTTATCAGTCGAGTTGAAATCAAGGAAGACGAGGTTAAATCTTTTTACGACAAATATAGTGAAAATTATCCAAATTTTGAAGAAGGAATCTGGGGCTATAAAGAACCGGAAAAAGTTAAAGTAGAATATATAATTGCAAGATCTGATGTGGCAGATAAGCAGATTAATATCACTGATGAAAAAATGCAGGAGTATTACGAAGAAAAAAAGGACCTTATGTTCAGAACAGAGAATGTAGCAACACCTGATGCTGATAATCCGGATAAAACACCTGTATCAGAATTTAAGCTTTTTGATGAAGTGAAAGTGCAAATCAGAGAAAATCTGCTTTTGCAAGAACGTGAAACATTAGTCAACAAAATGATTGCTGATGCAGATGATGAAATATATGAAAATATTGATAAAGAAGGTTTTATCAGTTTCACTAAACTTGCGGAGAAATATAACCTTTCGCATGTTATACCAACGAACCAGCATAACGGAACTAGCTATTTCTCAAAGGACGAATTGAGGGAAGTGATTATTGATCTTCCGGAATTCCCCAAGCAGGTATTTGAAAGGGATATAAATGACCCTTCGACACCGATAAGTTCTTCAGAAGGCAAACTTATTTTTCGGGTAATAGAAAAAATCGAAACACATATTCCTCCTTATGAAGAAGTACGTGATAAGGTTGCCGAAGATCTACGTTATGAAAAGGCATTTGAGGAAGCCGAAAAGGTTGCAGGAAAATGTCTTGAAAAAACAAATCAAACCTCACTGAAAGAGGGCGTAAAGTTTATTAAAGATGACGCCGGTAAATTAGCAATAATAGAAACTAAATATGTAAGTAGACCGGGTATCAGCAGCAAAGATGATGATACTGAAATATTGGGATCTGATAGAGTTAAGATTACTGAAGCGGCTTTTGGTTTAAAAGTTGGAGAGTCAGCCATTGCGCTTGAAAACAGAGGCGAAAAAACATGTTACGTATTAAATCTGGTAGAGAGAAAAAAGGTTGATCCAAAAAGCTTTGAAGAAAAAAGGGATTTAATAACGGAACAATATCTTTTGGAAAAACAGTTTGTTTTTTCGACTGAATGGGAATCCTGGATAGGGACAAAGACTCAGTTAGGTAAGAGCAAAAGCTAAACGCACACAAGAGGTTCAAATTGGATACAATTTTTGGTATCAAACAGATACAAAAAAAACTTACCTGCCCTGTTGTTACATTGGGAGTGTTTGACGGTGTTCATT
>CAYTLC010000068.1:11463-12520 GCA_964438395.1 uncultured Candidatus Scalindua sp. | reverse complement strand
ACAAAAAAACAAAACAACGATTTTGCCAGACATTATGAATTCCCTGCTGATTAAGTGTTGAGGGTCACATTTTACCGATTTTTTAAACACTTTAAGATTACGAAATTAGATTTTGAGCTAACTCTTTTGCTTCTTACATGAATGGGGTTCAGTACAATTGCTTTCCAATATATTATCGAATTTTATAGGATATCTAACCTATTACAAGTTCATTTTTATACTTATCTCTGTCAGTACAAAATCTATTGAGTAATGAGCTCTTACTAGTGAATAAGCATGCCACATGAAATTTCTGTGTATTTCAATTCATCCAGAGTAAATTCAGTAAAGAGTTGAAGGACTCTCCCGGTTTCTAACATAACTTAAGTAAAACAAAACCCTTGAAACCAGACAGAAAAATTGATAGACTCCTACTCGTTGTTTTTATGGGTTCTCGGCTAATTTCGAGATATTCCTATTGTAAATAAATTAGAGAACAGAGTACTTGATCACTCCATAGAGCATTTCGGGGCCCATAGCTCAGTTGGTTAGAGCAACGGACTCATAATCCGTGTGTCCTAGGTTCGAGTCCTAGTGGGCCCATTTTATATAAGTCTTTTTACACGCCAAGCTTACTGATAGTTAATCCCAGCTATGCCATGTCTTTCTACTGCAAAATCGCTTGTCGGTATTTAAAGAAGGATAGTTGAAAACAATACGACTTATTGGAAAGTTAATTACAAGTTTATTTATGGTATTTAAAAATGGAAACCGGAAATAGGGAGGGTAAGTGCATTGGATATATTGAATAATAGAAATAAGTTGTTAATGCTGATGTCTGCTGTTTTGATGGGCCTGGCCTTAACATTGGTAATTTTTAATTTTACGGGCACTATGGAGTATTCAAAGCATAATGTAATTACTTTTTCAGTGCTATTTGTCGCAGCTGTATTCTTTTTTGTCAAAAACATGAGACGACAATGAGAAAGATTAAAATTATTGCTGGTGGCATTTCTGCTGTGGCTGAACTTTCAGACGGCAAAACGTCTGATGCGATCTGGGACTCCTTACCTATTGA
>CAYTLC010000068.1:0-11363 GCA_964438395.1 uncultured Candidatus Scalindua sp. | reverse complement strand
AATATTAAGTTGGAAAGAGTGTAGGTAATATGTCAAATCTGTTATTAGAAATAGGAGCTGAAGAGATTCCTGCAGGCTATATAGCTCCTGCTCTCAAACAAATGGAAGAGTTGTTTGCAGAACAGGTGAAAAAAAGCCGTCTGGGTTTTGACAGTATACACACAACCGGCACACCAAGACGTCTGGTTCTATTTGTCAGCGGATTGCCGCAAAATCAGGAAGACATTGTACAGGAAATAAAAGGCCCTTCTGCAAAAGTTGCCTTTGATGAGAGTGGTGCGCCATCGAAAGCAGCTGTTGGCTTTGCCAGCTCACAGGGAGTTAAAGCTGAAGATATGATTGTAAAGGATACTTCCAAGGGTAAATATTGCTTTGCTGTAAAAGAGGTAGAAGGAAAGAAAATATTTGATCTTCTACCGGATATATTAACATCTGTCATAACGTCTATCAATTTTCCTAAATCAATGAGATGGAAATCTGACAAATTATATTTTGCGCGCCCGATACGTACGATAATGGCAGTTTTCGATAAGGATATTATAAATCTGGAATTAAATGGCTTAAAAGCTGGCCGTAGTACAAGCGGTCATCAGTTTCTGTCTGACAATACGATAGATATTCCTGATGCTGATTATGAAATTTATAAAGCGAGATTAAAAAGTGAAAACGTAATAGTAGAGATAGACGAAAGACGGGACATTATTAGAAAAGAGATAAACTCTCTCCTTTCCGTTTACGATACTACTTTGGAAGACGAAGAGCTACTTGAAGAGGTGACAAACCTTGTAGAGTTTCCGGGTGCTGTGAAGTGTAGCTTTGATGAGGCGTTTCTGGCAATTCCATCAGAAGTTGTTGTAACTTCGATGAAGGACCATCAACGATATTTTCCTGTTAAGGATAAAGACGGTAAGTTGTTACCTGAATTTATTGTAATCACTGACAGGGATTCCGGTGATGGAGAGATTATCAGGAAGGGGAATGAGCGTGTTTTGCGGGCAAGACTGGCTGATGCAAATTTTTTCTGGGATGAGGATAAAAAGATAACTCTTCATGACAGGCTCAAGGATCTGGAAGGAGTTGTATTTCATGAAGATATGGGGAGTTATATGGATAGGGGGAATAGAATTGGCGATTTGGCATGTTTTATTGCCGAAATGCTGGGTTTTTCTCCCGACAGGTTGGAACTGGTTAAACGCGCGTCCAGCTTATGTAAAACAGACCTTTTGACAGAGATGGTTGGGGAGTTTCCCAAGTTACAGGGAATTATGGGTCGTGAATATGCCCTGATTCAAGGTGAGGATGATGAGGTGGCAAGATCAATAGCAGAACACTACTTGCCGAGATATGCCGATGATGTGCTGCCGGAGACTGAAATAGGCACCGTACTCAGCCTTGCAGACAAGTTTGATATTATTGCAGGTTGTTTCGCAGCGGGTTTGATTCCTACTGGTTCTCAAGACCCTTATGGGCTTAGAAGGCAATCGCAGGGGATAATTCGTATTCTGGAAACTAAAGATCTTCATATATCTTTAAAGGCGGTTTTTGAGAAATCATTGTCTTGCCTGGCCAACGTTTGTCCTGATGGTGATAGTAGTAAGGTTTATGGGCAGATAATAGATTTCTTCAAGGACAGAATATATAACATTTATACTGAGAAGGGTTATCGTTACGACATTGTAGAGTCAGTAATGAAATCCGGTTTTGACAATATATCAGATCTTCTTTGTAGATTAGAGGTAATAACCAAAATCTCCAAGACTACGATCTGGCAGGATCTTGTAGCTGTAGTAGAGAGAACGTTCAATATCGGGAAAAATTGTACAATCCACGGTGATGTGAATGGAAATTTATTAGATGAGGAAGAAGAACGGAAATTGTGGGCTGTGTATGATAAAGAGAAAGAGAATCTGCTTAAATATGTGAAGCAAAGAAAGTATGAAGAGTTGTCGCTTGCATATAGTGAAGTATTTGCAAAACCTGTTCATGATTTCTTTGAAAAGGTATTTGTAAATGTAGAGGACGAACAGATAAAGAATAACAGGCTTTTGTTAGTCAAAAAGGTGAACGAACTCTATGTCGAAAACATTGCAAACCTCGCATTTATCGTTGAACATGATAGATGAAACACTCGTAGAATCATTTCTGAATTACCTCATCGTCGAATGCGGTCTTTCCGATAACACCATAAAGGGATATAAGGGAGATCTGCGTAATTTTTCAAATTATCTGCATTGTGCAGGTATTAATCGTTTTCAGGATTTACGTCCGAAGATGGTAGTAGGTTTTATAGAAAGTGAAAAACAGAGAGAGCTTTCAGAGAATTCAATATCCAGATGTCTCGTTACAGTAAAAATGCTCTATAAATACATGGTAATGGAAGGAAAAATTTCTGTGAATCCAATGTCATCTATTAATACGCTTAAACTCCAGAAACATTTACCGGAAGTGCTTCATTATAACGCAATAGAGGAGATGCTACGGGCACCGGACTGTAATAATAAGCTCGGGATACGAGATAAGGCCATGTTAGAGCTTATGTATGCGACAGGGGCAAGGGTCTCTGAGGTTGCGTCTATTAAAGTAAGCTGGATAAACTTTGATTATGGTTTTATCAGATGCCAGGGAAAAGGCTCTAAACAGCGTATCGTGCCGATGGGCTCAGAAGCAGCTAAAGCGATTAAAAGATACTTACAGGAGGTTCGTCCTCTGCTCCTGAAGATCGAAGACGATGAGCCTTTACTGTTTTTGTCCAGAACAGGTAAAAAGTTAAGGCGTGAGAACATATGGAGCCTGGTGAAGAAATATGCTATGAAGGCAGGGATTCGATCTAACATATCTCCCCATACATTGAGGCATTCATTTGCAACACATCTGCTGGAAGGGGGTGCGGATCTGCGTTCAGTTCAAGAGATGCTCGGGCATTCCAATATTTCTACCACACAGGTTTACACACACGTAGACAGAAAATATCTTAAAGCTACACATCAGAAGTTTCACCCGAGAGCATGATTGCATTTGTTGATACTTGCGCCATTATTTTCCCTTAATAATATCTATCACTTGTTTCTTCCTCTGTTTCATTATCTCTTTTGTATTTCCTTCCAGATTCAATCTGAGTAATGGTTCGGTATTGGATTTTCTTACATTAAACCACCAATCTTCATACTCAATAGTAACTCCGTCCAGATAATCAATCTTGCCGTCTTTAAAGTGCTCGGCAATCTGTTCAATCTTTTTATCCTTGTCAGCAACCTTAAAATTTATTTCACCGGTTGAGCAATATTTACTTAGAGGTGCAACAAGTTTAGACATTGGTACATTTTTACTGCTTAGGATATTCAGGACCTCTATCAGTGCAATCATTGCAGAGTCTGCAAAATAGTTTTCTCTGAAATAGTAGTGTCCGGATAGTTCGCCCCCGAAAATGGCATTCTTTTCTTTCATAGTCGCTTTTATGTGAGAGTGTCCGACTCTTTCCCGGTAAGGATTGCCACCGGCCTTTTTTATCTCTTCAGGCAATATCCGGCTGGATCTCAAGTCGTATAAAATTGTAGCCCCTTTTTCCTTCTGCAGATACTCTCTTGCTATAATAGCCGTAATTATGTCACATCCTATTTCCCGGCCGTTTTCATCCACAAAGACACATCTGTCCGCATCGCCGTCAAATGCGACGCCGAGATGGCTTTCGGTTTTGCGTACTTTATCCTGTAGATCTCGTAAATTTTTACTCTCTAAAGGGTTAGGTTCGTGATTTGGAAAGTTTCCGTCAGGCTCGAAGAATAGTGGTACGATTTTGCAGGGAAGGTCTTCGAAGATTATAGGTATCATCGTTCCCGCCATCCCGTTTCCAGCATCGATTACTATTTTTAATGGACTTAGGTTGGCGACAAAACTAAGAATGTGTTTTTTGTAGCCCTTACTTATACTTTTTTTAATAATTCTGCCGCATTGTTCAGATTCAGGTAAGTCGGCCTCTCGTGCTATCTCTGATATTGTAGATAAACCGGTGTCAAAGCTGATTGGCGCAGCTTGTTCGTGGCATAACTTGAATCCATTATAATTTGACGGATTATGTGATGCAGTGACCATAATACCTGCATCGTAGCTATAATTACCTACGGCAAAATATACAGCATCTGTAGATACCCTTCCGATATCAATGACATTTGCTCCTGCTTTGGTAATGCCTTTCATTAAGGCATCGGTTAGAGAGTTAGAAGAGGATCTGATGTCTCTTGCGACCACGATGTTCTTAACTTCTTTTATACTCTTTAAAAAGAGAACGGTTGCCATTCCTATTTTTTCGGAAGTGTATTCGTTTAATTGTTCCGGGTATACACCTCGTATGTCATAGCTTTTAAATATTTGTTGGTTAATTGCCTTGTCTTGATTCGTAGACAATTGCAAGATCTTCCTTGTGCCGGTTTCCATAGGAGTATACTCTACTTCTTCTTCTATTGGTGTACCAATAGCATCGTCCCTATGGTGACAAACAGGGCATTTTGGATAGAGTACCCTCTGCCTGCCTTTACAGACGGATACGCTGATCTCATAACCATCTCCAGGGCATTGACGTTTTCTCTTTACAAGATATTTTGCCATAACTTTGTACAAATTTATGCAGTGGAAAATAATAATTTGATGATAATGGTAAAGAAACTGTTCAAATATGTAAAGTAAAAACGAGTAACAAAATGATTATTTGTGTGCGACAAAGGTTTTCCACAATAGACAAAATTTGGGTGTGTCAGTAGGATTATTAATACAGAAAAAAACCGTTGTTTTTTAGATCAATTTATGACTATTTTCTGCATAAAATCGTTCAAGGGTTTTTAGTCAGAGTTGCAAATATCTTCACTCTAGAGTCAAATTATCAATTTGTATATTATTTTTGAATTACTCGAATAGTCTAGATGTAGAATCAATGCATTTATTTAGATACACAAGTTATCCACAAGTTGTCCACAAGCTGAAAACAGGAGAATTATAAGGTAAAACAGTGATAGGCATGGAGGGCTATTTGCATAAGTGCCAGCTTGGCAACGTGTTATCGCATTTGTATATATTGTGTTCAAAATTTGTTAAAAAAAGAAATTTTTTCTTATGCATAATATTCTTTTATAGAAAAGAAAATGAAAAAAAATAAGAATATTTTTTTTTGTCTTTTAAACCTCAATCTTATTGCTATCAATAGTCTTATGGACTTCAAAATTATGTGCCAAAAAAAATAAAAAAAACATTATCTTTTTAAGTTTGACACAAAGCCTCGTTTTGATAATATTCCGTCTCATTAAAGCACCAGGAAAATTAGAAAATCTATTTTTTAATTTGTCGTTTTTTCATTTGAAATCTGTACCGTTCCATCATTACCCACTTTCTTATGAACCGTTCTACAACAAAAAAGTCTACTGATATTTGGGAAGATGCACTTAGTGCCATCGAGACAAAGATTGGTATACGACAATTTAATTTGTGGTTCAAAAATACCCACCTGATTTCCTTCGATAATGAATCTTTAAGCATAGGAGTACCAAATCAATTTGTCCAGGCAAAGATTCGTGAAAGCTACGAACCACTGATAAAAGGTTTGATAAAAGATACAACCAAAATTAATCCTTCGATAAACCTTTTAGTAGAAAATAATGGCCATTCTCAAAATAGTAGCAAAGCAGTTGCTGGTAATATTAGATTTGAGAAGCCATTATGTAAAGACAATGATTTCATAAGCAACAGGAAGTTGTTGTTAGAAAACTATGTTGTTGGTGGTTGTAACAGGTTAGCTTATGCTACTGCACTTGAGATTTCAAAACCTGGACCTGTAGCATTTAATACACTGTTTATACATGGGTCAATTGGAGTAGGCAAGACTCACCTCCTTCAGGGTATTTGGAACCGATTAAAATCAGAATCAAGCTCCGTTAGTGCCGTTTACATGCCTGCTGAAAATTGGACAAATGAATTTGTTTATGCTCTTAAGGGTAGCAGACTTGAATCATTCAGAAAAAAATACCGAAGTGTAGATATATTTCTTGTAGATGACGTCCATTTTCTTGCCAATAAAAATGGAGTTCAGGAGGAGTTTCTTCATACTTTTAATACATTACATGGTTTGTCCAAGAGAATTGTCTTTGCCAGTGACGCGCATCCAAGATTTATGAATCAGCTTAAAGAGAGCCTTGTCAGCAGGTTTATGTCAGGGATGATCGCAAAAATTGAACCACCTGGCTTCAATACCTCTATGCAGATCTTACGGTCTAAGACTGAAGATTCTCAAAAGAAGATTCCTGATAACGTTCTTGAATTTATTTCTGAAAAGTTCAATGATAGCGTAAGATCAATGGAAAGCGCAGTAACCACGGTGATGGCCTATGCGAACATGAGCAAAGTAAAGATCGATTTGAAATTAGCGAATGAAACCCTCAGTGAATTGTACAATAACAAAAAGAGTATTACTTTAAAGGATATAGAGGGAGTAGTAATCAGTCATTATAATGTGTCTCGCAGCGATATCCATTCCGGTAACAAATCAAAGAATATTGCTCTTACCCGTCAAATATGTATGTATCTTGCAAAAATACTTACAGAATCCTCGTATCAGGAGATAGGTAAATACTTTGGGAACAAAAGACATACGACAGTTATCTTTGCCATCAAGAAGATAAAGGAAAAAAGTAAGAGTAGTGCAGAATTCCAATCACACATAGATAATCTGATTAGAATGGCAAAGAAGCAATAGTTTTTGTGTAAACCTTCGTTTCTCCTCACTTTTAGCCAACATACATTATCTAAGAGCAACCATTGGCCTGTTAAGACTAAGAAGCTTTCCCGGATCAAGATTTACAGGTGTACATCTCTCTTTCTCTTTTTACAACACTTCAATACTTTCTGAAATTTATAAGTTGACATTAAATATGCATAATTGTACCATCTCTAACTCTTGCTTGTGGATATGTTTACACGTATGAGTGCTGCCAGTAATTTTATATCTCACTTGTGATTTTGAGAATGTAATTATTAAAATTAAAGGGACAGATAATAGCTATGAAGATTAGTTGTATGGGTTGTGGTTATGTAGGGCTTGTTGCAGGGACTTGTTTAGCTGATATGGGTAATGAAGTAACCTGTTGTGATATCGATAAAGGCAAAATAAACAAGCTTAAAAGGGGGGTTATACCTATTTACGAGCCCGGCTTAAATGATATGTTAGAAAGAAATATTAAGGGAAACCGTTTGCACTTCAGTAGTGACATGAAAACTACTATTAAGAACTCAGACGTGATCTTTGTGACCGTTGGTACTCCTCCCGGGAAAAACCATGAGGCCGACCTCTGTGCCGTTGAATCGGTTGCAGCACAAATTGGTAAAAACATGAAATCTTATAAATTAATTGTAAATAAAAGTACTGTGCCTGTGGGTACTGCGGAGTTGGTAAAGAAAATTGTAAGAAAGAATCAGAAAGTTAAATGTGAGTTTGATGTAGTATCGAATCCTGAGTTTTTGCGTGAGGGTGAGGCTGTAAAGGATTTTACTAATCCTGATAGAATAGTCATTGGTACAGACAGTGAAAAAGCAGAAAAGATAATGATGTCAATATACAGGGGTATTGCAAGAGCAGACAAGCCGGTATTTATTACAGATATAAAGAGCGCTGAGATGATTAAATATGCCAGTAATGCGATGTTGGCCACAAGGATATCATTTATGAATGAAATTGCCCAATTATGTGAAAGGGTCGGTGCTGACGTTAAGAGTGTTGCAAAGGGTGTTGGGCTTGATAATAGAATTGGGCCCAGGTTTTTGCAGGCAGGTATGGGTTATGGCGGTTCGTGCTTTCCCAAAGATGTTAAGGCTCTGTCGGAATTGATGAAACAGAATAAAGTTAAAGATAAATTATTGTCTGCCGTAAATACAATAAATGAGGATCAAAGGAAATTTATCTTCCAGAAGATAAAAAAGATGATTTCACCATTAAAAGGAAAGAGCATTGCTGTCTGGGGGCTGGCTTTTAAACCGAAGACAGATGACATACGCGAGGCACCTTCTATTGACATAATCAGAGAACTTCAAAAGTCAGGTGCTAAAATACGCGCGTTTGATCCTGTAGCAAAGATAAACGCAAAAAGGGTATTAAAGGGTGTTACTTTCTGTAGCGACCCTTATTCAACTGTTAAGGGTTGTGATGCTTTATTGGTTGCTACTGAATGGAACGAATTCAGGGTTCTGGATTTTGAACACGTAAAAAGATTGTTGAAACACCCTAATATAATAGACGGCAGAAATATCTATGAGCCGGACGAAATGAGAAAAGCCGGCTTTAACTATATGGGTGTTGGAAGATAGAATGTTTGCCTTTCTGGAAAATGGATATTCTATTCGTCCTCTAATGTAGATAAATCCCCTGTTGGCAGTCCTAATTCCCTTGCCCTTAATAATCTCCTCATTATTTTACCACTTCTTGTCTTAGGAACATCTTTTGTAAATTCTATTTCTCGTGGGTATGCGTGAGCAGCTAATCGTTCTTTTATAAACCCTTGTATCTCCTTCTTAAGTTTCGGCGAAGGTTTGTATCCCTTATTGAGTACAATAAATGCCTTTATTATTTCACTTCTTTCAGTATCAGGTACTCCAATAACACCTGCTTCAGCGACTGCTTTATGTTCAACTAGTGCACTTTCCACTTCAAACGGCCCTACGCGGTGACCGGCAGTGTTGATGACATCATCAGCTCTTCCTACAAACCAGAAATAACCATCATCGTCGACATAAGCCGTATCTCCTGTGGTGTACCACCCGGAGATTTTAAAATATTCATTATACTTCTTTTTGTTGGACCATACCTTTCTCAGCATTGATGGCCATCCGCACTTTAATCCCAAAAGGCCCTGTTTCCCCTTGGGTAGCTCTTTGCCTTTTGAATTAATAATCTTTGCGCAGATACCCGGAAACGGCTTACCCATTGATCCGGGTTTTATCGGTAAGCTGGGGTAATTGGATATCATGATTGAACCGGTTTCAGTCTGCCACCAGTTGTCGTGAATAGGTAGGTTATATACCTGCAGTCCCCACTTTATAACTTCAGGATTGAGGGGTTCTCCTACACTACATATATATCTCAAACTGCTTAGATCATACTTTTTAATGATTTCATTACCCGCTTTCATGAGCATCCTCAATGCAGTTGGTGCTGTGTACCATACGGTCACTTTATATTTTTCAATAATTGAGTACCATTTTTCCGCATCATACCTTCCGTTGTATACGACTTGTGAAATATTGTTTAACCATGGTCCCCATATACCGTAAACGGTTCCAGTTACCCATCCCGGATCTGCCGTGCACCAATATACATCATCTTCTCTTAAATCCAGAGCCCACTTGGTGGTAATATAATGGGAGATCATATCGTTATGAACGTGGGTTACTCCCTTGGGTTTTCCGGTAGTTCCTGATGTATACAGGATAAATAGATCATCTTCAGGATCGACCCATCTTATGTTAAATGACTCTGATGCCTTATTTGTTTCTGATTCATAACTGACTTCATCTTCATTGAGATTTTGTCCGGCATTGACTAACATGATGTGTTTAAGTGCAGGCAAATCTTCTTTTATCTCATGTACTCTCCGGCTCAATTCAGGTGTTGTTATAAGTACTTTTGCTTCACTATCATGAAGACGGTCCATTACAGCTTCCGGCCCAAATGCTGAAAACATAGGCCCGGCTATTGCTCCAAGCTTTGCTATTGCAATAATACTTACGTAAAGTTCATGTGTCCTTGGTAAGAATAGGAAGACCCGATCACCTTTATCTACACCCAGGCCACTTAATGCGTTGGCTAATTTAGAAGACTGCCTCTTTATGTCTGAAAATGTAAGTTGTTTCCTGGTATTATCTTCATCTTCCCAGTACATGGCAATCTTGTTCTTGCAGCCGTTTTCAGCATGCCTGTCTATTGCCTCATGAGCAATATTTACTCCATCATCAGAAAAGTGATCAAAGCTGCTTCTGACACCTTCCCAGTTAAAATTCTTATAGGTATTTTCGTAATTTATTAATCCGAACTTGTCGGGAGTTTTGTGTATAATCTCTTTATATTCCATAATGTAATCTCCAAAAGTTTTTAGTGAGCAACAGCCCTTACATCTGAGTGATACAGACATAATGGTCGCTATTTATAACAGAGCGTAAAATTTATGTCAATATTAAGATAAAAGATGCATAATGCACCCTGATAAATGATTTGATACTTGCTAATCAATGGGTTATGATTATCTGGAGATATACTGATCTACTGCAACAAAATCAATCATAAGCTGTTCTCCGTAAGTGCTATTATACTAACGTTATATGGAAAATGCGCTAGAATCACTCAAGTATTAAAATTAGATTTATATGAATCCTACAGATATAGTTAATGTCGGTATGTCATTCCCAATGTCGTATCGTATTTCGGTTGAAAAAGCAATCGGGATTACTACAACCGTACCAATTGAAATTGTTTATGCTGCGGGTTATGTGCCTATTGATTTGAATAATATCTTCATTTGTAATGAAGACTCGGATGCATTCGTTGATTATGCTGAAATTAAAGGGTTGCCCAGAAATACGTGTGCATGGATAAAAGGTGTATATTCGGCAACAAAAAAAACAGGAATAAAGAAAATCATAGGTGTCGTCCAGGGAGATTGTAGTAATAATCACGCCTTAATCGAAGTTCTGCAGAATGAAGGTATTGAGACGGTCCCGTTCTCATATCCCCATGATAGAGATAGAGAATCACTCTCTGATCAGTTAAATTTTCTGTCCAATACTTTGGGGACGGATCTTGAGAAGGTACATCAGATGAAACTTGTTTTGGATAACGTAAGGAAAACTGTGCACGAGATTGATCGTCTTACGTGGGAGGAAAACAGGGTTACGGGTGAGGAAAATCATATCTGGAATGTATCTACAAGCGATCTAATGGGAGACTATAAACTTTTTGAGCAAAAGGCAGTAGATTTTCTGGAGGAGGCCGGGAAACGACCGGCATTGGAACCTGATGTAAGATTAGGGTACATCGGTGTACCTCCAATCTGTAGTGACCTGTACTCTTTCCTGGGAGGGTTGAATGTGCATGTCGTTTTCAACGAAGTACAGAGACAGTTCAGCATGCCGTACAAAACGGATACATTAATGGATCAATATATTTGTTACACATACCCATATGAAATGCGATATCACATCGATGACATAAAGAAGCAGATTGCCGAGAGGAAAATTGATGGCATTATTCACTACGTTCAAAACTTCTGTCATAGACACATATATGACAGTCTTGTCCGCAGGCATATTGACATTCCGGTACTAACGCTTGATTGTGA
>CAYTLC010000067.1:0-12642 GCA_964438395.1 uncultured Candidatus Scalindua sp. | reverse complement strand
CTCTCGCTATAAGCTCTTTCCCGGTACCACTCTCTCCATAAACAAATACAGTAGAGTCCGTTCTGGAAACATCACCAGCCAACAAAAGAACTTCCAATATCTTAGGCGAGTTGCCTATGATATTACCAAAATTATAATGCGACTCTAATTCCTTCCGGAGATATCTGTTTTCCATTGCCAGGGACCTCATTTTCAGGGCCTTCACTACGGCAACAGAGAGTGATTCTCCTTCAAACGGCCTTACGATGTAATCGAATGCACCCTCTTTCATCGATTCTACCGCCGTTTCAATGGAATCATCACCGGTAACAACTATAACCGGCAATTCAGAATCCATAGATTTAATCTGCTTGAGAAACTCCAGCCTGCCCATTTTCGGCACCCTCAAGTCAGTAATAATTAGATGCAGTTTTTCGCGTTCAACGAAATCAGTTATCGAGCCCAAGTCCTGAGCCTTAACAATCTCGATATCATCCATTCCATCGAACATAACCTGGACATTGCGTATTATTCGCTCTTCGTCATCAGTTATCAGCACCCTACTAACCACTCTGAAGCATCCTCAAAAAATCATCAAAAATACCTTAACTTGTCAAAAAGCAAATATACTAAATATATCGTAATGAAGATTTTTGGTTAATTCCACAAAAAGATAAGCAAGTGAACACACTACTGAGGCCAACATGAACCCTACCATAAGCAATCCAACAACGAGAAGTGGCACACCCACCAACCTGGACATAAATTTCGCACCTGAAGATGAAGGCTCAACTCTTAAACCCTCTAGCTGGCCCTCTTCCTTCATTCTCTCATAGTACGCACCTCTTTCGTGCTTCACATGCGCCTCATCAATCTTACCTGTAAACATTGCTTCATCAGTAGGCATATTTTCAGGCAACATGTGCGTATGCAGGAAGTGAATCGAGAAGATAAAGCCTGCTGCTAATAGTGCTTCATATCTGTGCGCGACCAGTGCTATACTCGGCAAATCAACATAGCTTGCAACACTGACAGGTACCAGTTTTGCGGATTGTACGGGAAACCAAAGTATAAAGCCTGTAACAGCCATAACCAGAGTACCCCACATGAGTGACAGATACTCAAATTTTTCCCAATAAATATATCTTTCAAACTGAGGACGTTTACCCAGCCTGAAAAACCATAGAATATCTCCAAGGATATGCAATACATCCTTCGGTTGAATCAATAGAGAGTCAGGTCCCCAAAATATATATTTATCTTTCTTGACCAAAGTCTCGAAGGCCAGATATGCAAAGTGCAGAAATGCCGCTAAAAAAGTAATGAGCGCACATATCCTGTGAATGTTACCAGCCGTAGGATAGCCCCCCATAACGGCATAAAGCCATTGACCCCATGCATAATCCTTGAACACAAGAGGCATGCCGGTCAGCACCAACCCGAAGAAACTTATAATAGTGAGAGTATGGCCAAATCGATGAAACTTGCCAAATCTCATAAGTGTTGTAGTGTTATTAGCCATGATCAGATCCACCCTCCTTTCGATCGTCTAATATTGAACCCAGCCATGAGAAGAGCATATGTGTACCGAATTGTATAAATGTTACCACCAAAAGACCCACATACGCCAAAAAGAGAACAGTTAGCAATGTCTGTGGACTCTTTACTATACTCTTGATCTCCTCGGGATCCTTCCTGATATTTTTAAGAGCTACCAATGCAGATTTGTAATATCCAACATCTTTATAACCCGGATGCGCAACATGCTTAACAAAACTGTCCCCAGCACCGGGATGACACTTACCACATGTCTCTTTAGCATTTTCCGGTCCCAATGTAGATTCCGGATTTGATGAATTAAGTATAGTATGCTGCCCGTGGCAATCGACACACGTCGCTATATCTAAGCCTACATAGCCCATTGCAGTTACCTGACCATGAAGGTTGTTACGATAAGAACGATAGTAACCTTCATGACAACCTCCGCACTTCTCTATCGTGTCCCCCCTGTGCTCCAGATTATCAGCCCGAGGAGTATTCATCTTAGATTTTTGTCCCGTATGGCAATATTTGCAGGTAGGCAGCTGCACACCCTCTTCCTTCATTAAACTCGCATGACTACCTTCCAGAAACGTTTCCGCCGGATCATCGTGGCAGAATGTCACACAATCTACAGGCTCCAAATTTGGATAATGCTCCCCTTCAGAATCTTCCAAATCAGCATGACAATCGATGCAGTAAAAGTCTTCTCCGCCGTGAGCAGATGCGTGGTACTCTTCTTCATCCACAACCATTGTCACAACCTCTACCTCTCCGGTGACATGGTCAATCCTAATCTTAGAATCTACCTCTGCCGGATCTCCATGACACTCCATACAGTCACTATTTTCCTGAGCAAAGAGGTTGTTTGATGAAAAAGAAGAAATGAAAATAAGACATGAGACGAAACACGAGATGATTACTAGTTTACATATTTTACTATCTTTTAATGCTCCTATCGTTGTTTTTGGCAATGATACCACTTTATGATTTCCTCCCCTTATGTTTAAAGAAAGATAGTACTTTTACAGTGGGCAAACCTTCATTCCGACAAAAATCTTTACAAGCAAGCCACACAATCATCTTCCCTCTTCATAGTAACATGAAGAGGGAAGTTAAAGAACAACTTGTTACAGTCATTATTAAAGCAAGCTACATCTTACAAATTAATTCTTAAAGCAACATAATCCCTAATGCTATTTAGCATTAGGCGGTTTTTTCTTATACCATGGATCCAGCTCCACATAACCCTTCCATTTCTTTGCGTCCTTTTTAACATCATCTATGGCATCGTGATCCCTGTGATCATCCCTTTTGATGTAATCTTTAGTGAAAAGTCTCTCTTTTCCTTCGCTATTTTTCGTTCCTTCGCACTTAGGACACTTATTCTTTGCACCTGCATCTTCCCAATGACAGTTAAGGCACTGCTCTTTTATTGTCTTATACTTATTTATTCCAGCTACCAGCAGACCAGCATCATATTGAGCCTTTCTGGCTGACATTGGATCATCTTTTAACAACTTTTTAAATGCGTCCTTGCCTTTACCTTTATAATTCTTCTTGGTCTTTATGTAACCTTCACCAGGACCATGGCATGCTTCACACCCAACGTTTTCAATAAAATCCTTACTTCCCTGCTTAGACTTACCCTTCTTTATCTTTAGACCCAACGCTGTAGCATGACACTTTAAGCATTCTGGATTACTCTTGTCTTCATCAGTTTTCAACCTGCTGAAAGTGTTATAATGCTGATTCTTCATCTTCTTATATTCTTCACCTTCAAAACAGCCTTTAGACATATGGCACTTACAGCCGGAATTACCCATATATTTCCACTTCTGCTTACCGGCAAAACTCTGGCTACATTGAAAGATTACGAGCGATAAAGATATAGCTACAAATGTCAAAATACATCTTCTTAAATTACGGCCAAACATATGGTAACCCCCTTCTGATTATCTTTAAAATATCTTACAAAAACTAATTCCCAAACTACCTTAGTAGTATAACAATAAAACAACTATACGCCCTACCTCGAGCGGTTTGGGATTTTATCAAGAGCCCTTTATTGTGTCAAGAAAAAACTATTCAATTCTGTTCGATGCATAGTATGATGCAAAATTCCAAGATTTAAGTGAAATATATAGGTTTTTTACCAGTAAAAAGTGGCAATATTTGGCAATCTAGATGTTCAAACCAATTCCATTCAGTGCCATCTCAGAACATCAGCCAAAAACGTCCATAATATGATGCCGAAAAACCCGTTTTTAAATCAGTTTTACAGGTTTTTTCGCATATTTTCTCATTTGCTATTTCTCAGCTATGAGATTTTCAACAAAATGAGTATCAACATCGCCTGTTGCAAATCTGGAATCCGAGATTACTCTAAGATGAAGAGGTATTGTTGTCTTAACACCCTCGATCTTATATTCGCTTAATGCCCTCTTCATACAAGCAATTGCCTCTTCTCTTCCTTTTTGATGCACTATCAATTTACCTAATAAAGAATCATAGTACGGAGGCACCTCGTATCCTGAGTAAACATGTGAATCAACCCTGACACCCTTACCCCCGGGAGCATTACACATGGTGATCTTACCTGCGTGTGGCCTAAAGTCATTGTCAGGGTCTTCAGCATTTATCCTGCATTCAATTGCAACCCCCTCACACTTTATCTTCTTCTGGCGCAAATTCAATCGTTCACCAGAGGCAATCCTGATTTGCTCTTTTACCAAATCGATCCCAGTAAGCATTTCCGTCACAGGATGTTCAACCTGGAGTCTGGTATTCATTTCTATAAAATAATGCTTTCCATCTGTATCCACTAAGAATTCTACGGTACCAACATTGGTATAATTAACCGCCTTTGCAAGTTTTATTGCCGATTTACAAATATCTTCGCGCAGTTGATCCGATATATTTGGCGACGGCGCCTGTTCTACTAATTTCTGATGCCTTCTTTGAATCGAACAATCTCTCTCACCAAGATGTACTATATTGCCATACTTATCAGCAACTATCTGAACTTCAATGTGACGCGAAGGCTCTATATACTTCTCAATGTAAATAGATGGATTATTAAAAGCTACTTTTGCTTCACGCTGAGCAACTGCCAGAGCATTGACCAAGCTTATATCGTTATGAGCAACCCTCATGCCTCGCCCACCACCACCAAATGACGCCTTTATTAACACAGGATAACCTATCTTGTGAGCCACCTCCACAGCCTGCTGTTGATCCTCGACTGTAGATTCGCTACCAGGAATCACCGGTATCTTATTTTCGATTGCAATATTTCTGGCGAGAGTCTTGTCACCCATTTTGTTCATCACGTCAGAAGTCGGCCCAATAAAAACAATGTTGGACGACTCACATACTTCAGCAAAGTGACTATTTTCCGCCAGAAAGCCGTAGCCCGGATGTATAGCCTCTATATCTGCAATCTCAGCAGCGCTTATGATACTCGGAATATTTAAATAACTTTCCGCTGAATCCCCTGGGCCTATGCATACATGCGCATCTGCGTATTCCAGATACAACGCATTTTTATCCGCCTTTGAGTATGCGATAACGGTTTCAATGCCAAGTTCTTTACAGGTTCTCAATATTCTGAGAGCTATTTCACCCCTGTTTGCAATTAAAATCCTGGAAAACATAAGCTACGTACACTCCTCCCAATCTTATACATATTTCGTAAAATACAATTTAGAATAAAACTACGGATTTGACTATACTTGTGTGGTCAAAATGCCTATATAACAAATACGCGTAAAATAAATGTAGGGCAATCTTGATTAGATTTGCTTTTACGCGAGTAAATGCGAGGTAATACTAACTATACACTTATTCCCCAGATGTATCGACACTGAAAAGAGGCTGTCCATACTCAACAGCAGTACCGTTATCCACTAATATCTCAACAATTTTCCCTTTCACCTCTGCTTTGACCTCGTTCATAATTTTCATTGCCTCAATAATACAGACAACGGACTCTTCGCCAACAACATCACCAACAGCCACATAAGGGTCAGCAGCCGGAGCACTCGTATAGAATGTCCCAACCATTGGAGCCACAATCTCAGAAACATTCGATTCACTAGTTGACGTTTCGTTGTCTGAGGTTATGTACTTTGTTGCACCTTCCGGCAACGAAGATTTTACATCTGGAAGCTGAATACTCGTTTGTATAGCATCTAAGCTATTCCTTTTTAAACGTATTTTGGTCGCTTCTTCCTCAATCTCTATTTCAGCGAGATCATTATCATTCATTAATGATATTAAGTTTTTTACTTTTTCAATTAGTTCCATTTTTATCTTTTCTCTTTATTTTCTATGATAGCAAAGGCTCTTTCCACCGCCTCCTTTGCATTTTCGCACATTATTATGGCGTCTTCATAAGCTTGTGCCTCATAAGAGGGCATTCTACCAGATAACTCTTCTAAATTCCAAGTATGAATCCCAATTACAGGCTTCTTTTTTAAAAGGGCATAACTAATTTCTGACAAAGTACCGAATCTGCCACTTACTGCAATTACAGCATCTCCAGAATACGCAACTAAAACATTCCGCGCAAAACCCAAACCTGTCGGCAAAGCAATGTCTATAAAAGGATTTGCACTGTCAGAATCCTCACCAGGTAAAATCCCGATCGTAAGGCCACCGTTCTCTTTGGCCCCTTTAGCAGCTTCAGCCATCACCCCGCCAAGGCCACCACATATTAGAACCGCACCCCGACTTGCTATTTCTCTTCCCACCTCATTAGCAATTTTGGCGATTTGAGGATTTAACGCATCATCACCACTTCCTATTACAGATATGCAAATTTTTTTGGCATTATCTAACACTTGCAATTTTTTCTTCCAGTACCACGAAATCGATATCAGCAAGGAGATTCAGACAAAAACTAATTTCCACATTACTTTCGCCAAGTACCTTCGCAAGTTTTTCAGCTTCTTCCTTAGTCAAGCCAATTGTTACAGCAGGCAACAACTTCCTTCGATTCACCACCAGCATATCTTTCTCCTTTGCACGAGCAGGGAGTACAACAGAAAAACTCCTATCGCTGTTGCCCAGCTCTTCAAGCGCTCTTTCATGTTCCGCTATTGAATCATGGAATAAACCTTTACTCTTATATGATACCGACAAGTCATTATGAACATTCTTAAATGCAGGATCAACACTTGCCACTTTCTCCCATGCATCAATAGCCCCATCAAGATCACCATTAAAGTAATATGCCAACCCAAGATTGTATAGTCCCTCCAGATAATCCGGTTTCACCTGCCTTGTCTTCCTAAACAGTGCAATTGCTTGGTCATATTGCCCCTTCTGGAGACGAATGAGACCAAGGTTATTAAGAGCAGAAACATTGTCAGGCTGAACGCCAAGAACCTCTTTAAACCTATTAATTGACCTGTTAACCAGCCCCCCGTTCTTGTAAGCAAGCCCCAAACTAACCAATGTTTCGACATCCCCCGGTAGTGACATTAAAACCTGTTTAAATTCATGGATCGCCTCTCTGTGCATCTCATTTTCAGAGTAAACAACACCAAGGTTATAACGAGCATCCAACATGTCCGGATTTATTTCAAGAGCTTTTCTCCACACAGAAACCGACTCGTGAAACATTCCCTTTTCATCATATGCATTTCCAAGGTTATAATAAGCATCAACAAAATTTGGATCGATCTTAATTGCCTTCTTCCACGCAGCTATGGCATCATCAAGCATTCCCTTATCGTATAAAATCGAACCTATATTGTTGTAAGCGTCAGCATAGTTACCGTTTATCTCTACGGCACTCTGTACGATGCAAGTGCGGCATCCAGCATGTTTTTATCGTAATAAGCATTTCCCAGACTATAAAAGGCTCCTGCATGGTCAGGACTTAATTCTAAGGTATATTTAAATTCCTTGACTGCATTATCCAATTCACCGGCATTCATAAACACGATACCAAGAAAATAATGCATTCCCGGATCATCAGGATCAACTACTAATCCCTTTCTGAATATGTCTATAGCCTTTGCATACATACCCTTCCTGGTATATGCAACTCCCATATTGAAGTAAACATCAATATCAAATGGAGTGATCTCTATAACTTTATCCCAGGCAGACAGGGCTTCAGCCAATAACCCTTTTTCTTCGTAAGCATTCCCCAAGTTGTAGTACGCTTCCACGAATTCAGGATTCACTACAACAGCCTTTTCCCAAGCGGAAATGGCATTATCTATGTCACCTCTATCGTAATGAGAAATACCAAGATCATAAAAATAATTACGGTCATCGTCTCCAAAAATAACATTTTTTGGAAGAACAAGAAAAACAAAGATGACCAATATCTGAATTACGTATTTTATCCTCATTGTTTACACCATATTTTTAGAAACACTTATCCTGGTTGTTTTGGCCTAAAAAAGCTAAATGATAGGACTTACTACAAGCCATGGCTTAAACCTGACAATAAACCAATGAAATGCAGCTTTTCAGTGTGGGATGTATTTATCCAGTCTCTATACAAAAATAAAGTAGGTAAAAGACCAAGACAACAACCCTTATATCAAATTAGAAAAAAAACTCAATATAAATTTTTACACAAAATTTTCTATTGCAGGTACTTATGTTAGCCACGAGCAACTGTTTTTTTATTTTTCAGACAAAACCATTTAGATTTAGAAAAACCAACTTAAAGGCAAGCAACTAGCTACCAAGGTTTATCCATACGCTTTTTACCTGTGTGTACAACTCTAAAGCATGAACCCCCAACTCTCTACCAAAACCACTTTGTTTAAATCCACCAAATGGTGATGCTGCATCAAATGCGTTATATGCATTAATCCAAACTGTACCAGCCTTCAAATCTCTGGCGAGCCGGTGAGCTTTCTTTATATCCTTTGTCCAAACAGCAGCAGCCAGGCCGTAAACAGATAGATTACCTTGCCTTACTACCTCACCAACGTCATCAAATGTAATAGCCGATACAACAGGTCCAAAAATTTCTTCCTTTGCAATTTTCATATTGTTGTCAACTGCGTCAAATATAGTGGGCCTGATAAAATATCCCTTCTCTCCACATCGTTCACCTCCGGTTACCAGTTTTGCACCCTCTTGCTTTCCAGTATCAATATAGCCCAATATTTTATCAAATTGTTCCTTAGAAACCTGTGCTCCCATCTGAGTACCTGTATCTTCCGGATTCCCAACACGCATATTTGCCGCCTTATTTGACAATTTATCTACAAATTCCTCGTGAATACTCTTTTCAATGAATAATCTGGAACCGGCACAACAGACTTCGCCCTGATTAAAGAATATACCTGTCATCGCACCGTCTACAGCACTATCAATATCAGAATCCGCAAATACAATATTAGGAGACTTTCCACCTAATTCCAGTGATATCCGTTTTAAATTTTTTGAAGCCGCCTGCATTATGATCCGCCCCGTAGCACTACCACCAGTAAATGCAATCTTATCTACGTCCATATGTTCTGCTAGAGCAGCACCCGCCGTAGGGCCATAACCGGGAACAATATTCAGAACCCCATCCGGCAAACCTGCCTCCTGGCAGATCTCACCCAGCCTCAATGCAGATAACGGAGTTTGCTCGGCAGGTTTTAAGACAATAGTGTTGCCGCAAGCCAGAGCGGGCGCTATTTTCCAGGCAGCCATTAGTAAAGGAAAATTCCACGGTATTATCTGTCCTACAACACCAACCGGCTCTCTCAGGGTATAGTTAAAGAATTCTCCCCTAACCGGTATTGTCTCACCATGAATCTTGTCAGCCCACCCTGCATAATACAAGAAACAATCAATGACCAGAGGAATGTCTGCATTTGTTGTTTCATTGATTGGCTTACCATTGTCCAATGTATCCAACAATGCCAATTCATCCTTATTTCTTTCTATTAATCCTGCTATTTTTAATAGAATACGGCTTCTGTCCCTAGCATCTGTTCTTTTCCACGGGCCATTTTCAAATGCCTCACGTGCGGCTGTAACAGCAAGATCTATATCAGCGCTATCTCCCTCTGCAACGGAAGTAATAACATCCTCCGTTGCAGGGTTCAGCGTATCAAACGTCTTACCTGAAACGGAATCTACCCATCTGCCATTAATAAACAAATTGCCAGGTTTAATTTTTACATCATTTTTTGTCATCATTTTGTTTTCGCCTTATTTAAAATAGCTTAAAGTAAAAGAAAAATTACCAGCAACAACAAAGCCCCACCAAGAAAATATTGGGAAACATCCTTAACCGTATTCCTGGTCTTTGTCCCCAATACTTTTCTATGATCTGCTATAACACCTTCAAAAATGCTCTTAAGTTCATCACCGGTAGCATCATGAATATATGTCCCACCGGTTATATCAGCAATCTCCTGTAATAATTCCGGATCCGGTTTTGTCATGATCGTATTATCTTCGAAATCAATCTCAAACCCGGTTACATGACCGTTTTTATCTTTTTTTGGAATTGGTGACGCCTTCAGAGGATCTCCAATCCCTATCAAGTAAACCGAGATATCCTTTCTTTCCATCAGCATTTTCACAGCCTCTGCCACCTGACTTCTAACGGATAACTGCTCCTCTCCATCAGTAAGAAAGATAATCACCTTCTCTCTCTCCTCCTCACTGAACGACTCAATTGCAAGAAGCAGTGCATTTCCAACATTTGTACCGTACGGTACAAACCGCGAGTAGTTCTCATTAATCATGCGCAGAATTCTCAAATAAATACTGTCATAATCCGTTGTCAGATAAGGAAGCATGGAAAACGCTCTCCCGGCAAATACTACCAATCCCAGATAATCATTCTCAAGATCCTTTATCAGACTCTCCATCTCAATCTTTGCCCTTTGCAACCTGTTAGGCTTTACATCCTCCGCCAGCATGCTCAGCGACACATCAAGTACAAAAACAATCTCCATGCCTTCCTTCTCTTGATATTCCTCAATAGTTTGCCATTTGGGCCCTATCAAGACCATACATAGACCGCAAAATGACACACTGACCATTAGACCTTTCATAATATTTTGCGTAGTATTTGGTATCCTGCTGAATCTCTGCAAAATGTCAAGCCCTCCAAAACGACTTAACCACATTCGCTTCCTTCCTGTTGAATAGAGATAAACAAGAAAGATAAACACGACTCCAGAGAGTATGTAAATCAGATATTGTTGTTGTGAGAAAAATAGCATTTTATTTAAGATAAACTGTAGTTGTTCAATCGCATCCTTACATAGATCATCGCTGATCTATTTACATTTTCCGGCCCAGGTTCTATAAAAAAAGAGACACGGACAAACAAGTTTGCCCATGCCACCATTATATTTTTAAACGTTGTTTAACAATCCTACCACCTGATTTTAGGATCTCCACCATGTCTATACCTGTTACCCCAAGGTATAAGTTTAAGAGACTGGATCCTCTCCTCTCTCTCCTGCTTTACCTGAGAAAACAGCGTTGTAAGCTGTTTTTGCCCCAGCCTCATTCTCTCAAGATTCTTTTTTGCTTCAAAGTCGTCAGGATCTATCATAAGCACCTTCGAATACTCTTCTGCAGCAGTAATAAAGTCCATATTTGTTGCTATTATATTCGCTCTATTATATATAGCATTTTCTTTAATTAATTCGTTGTCTGACCTGGCAGCCTGCTTGAATTCAGCTCCCGCCTTCTTAGTATCACCCATTAACATCAACACCACCCCTGCGTTGTATGCAACATAAGGATCTTCTCTGTCAAGGTATTTAGAAATTCTATACAGCGGTGAGTCCCTTACACCTTCCAGAGTCTCAAGCGCTTTATTGTACCTTCCCATTGCCACATCTTTCTTTACATTCTCAGCAAGTCTACACTGACTCCAGTATCCACGGCCACAGGCAATCAACACTATCGCTATGACAAGAAAAGATATCTTCACAATAAGACTCTTACTCATATTCGTTAATCCTTTCAGGGAATCTTCAACCATATATTCTCTATCACTATCATTCCTAATAAGAAGCAGATGCTGATTGCCGTAGGAACAAAGAACAGATCTTTCTTCTTTACGACAGTTTCCATTATTATCTTTTCCTTTTCTATCTTGTCAATCTCTGCATAAAACTGTTCCACCTCTTCATAGTTCTCAGCTTCAAAAAGTTTTCCACCGGTTGACTCAACACCTTTCTTCAATGATGCCGTTCTCTCAGCAGCCTGTTCGTGCTCCACTCCTGTCTCCGCTGATGCAGGCACAGACACCACGTGCACCTTAACCCCCAGTCTTTTAATAAAACGTAGCGGTCTGGATGGTTTTATACCCACATTATATATACCGTCTGTAAACAGGATTATTACCTTGTTTTTCATCGTACCTCTGCCCTGAACCATTTTTGCAAAATCCAGGGCATATTTCCCAAGTCCTTCCACACGATTTATGCTCTTTCTTAATTTCTTAATCTCAAAGACCTGTCCCATGTCCCTCTCAATAAGTGCAAGAATGGAAGTAAAAAGCCCTTCTCCGATAGCAGTCCTTACACCAACATCGTGTGGTACGATCCGGTCTAACGACTTCTCTAATAACTCTGTTTCCCAAGTCGGCAGAACAACGACAACTGCATCAGTACCGTACATGGTGATGCCTATCATGTCATGGGTTCTTTTCCTTATAAAATCCTTGGCTATATCCCTGATTTTCTCCATCGCTTCACCTGTCATACTGAATGACGTGTCTATACAGAGTATTATCTCACGCCCTTGATATGACACCTCTGATTCATGGTAGCTGGATTGTGGCCGCGAAAAAGCAAGAATTGCAAATAGAACGGCGATAAAGCCCAGTATCTTAGGTAACCGCATCACATAAGTCTTAGCACTTTTAGCCCCTTCTAAATGACTTGTGCTTGAATAGCCTAAGTATTTCCCTTCCCTTCTTAAAAAAAACAAGATAACAAAAGGTATCAATGCCAGCAGAAATAGAGGATTTTCCAGATTCAATATTTATTCACTCCAACTTTTAAATTTCTCTTAACGCAGCTAAAAATAACTCCGCCTCTTAGCCTTTTTTAGAATCCCCTGTACCCCATCAATAGCCTTCTTAATCGCATCTCTATTGACATCACCAAAGATAACAGAGTCAAA
>CAYTLC010000066.1:0-12725 GCA_964438395.1 uncultured Candidatus Scalindua sp. | reverse complement strand
GCCCTTGTAAGTTATCCCCAAGATCTTCGGGAGACAATAGATGACCCGGCAGGGGCGGTTTTCCAGTAACCGCTTCGGCGCCGTTTCCTTTCGCGCCGGAAGATGGCCCGGAAGAAGGAGGTGCATTGCCTGTAGAACTTTCCCCTTTTGGCGGTGCTGCGCCGTCCGTAGCGCCCTGGCCTTTTGGCTGTCCACTATCGGCCGCACCTTCCAACCCTTGTAAATTATCCTCTAGCTCTTCAGGAGACAATACATGACCCGGCAGGGGTGGTTTTCCTGTAATGGGTTTTGGCGCATCCTCTCCTTTAGGAGTATCCCCATTTTTCGGAACTCCCTTGCCCGGTTTATTAGTACCGTCATGTTCATCTACTGTTATGCCTGTATTTCCGTTATCTGGATTACTACCTTTTGGGCTCCCGATAACGAGTATACTTTCGCCATCCTTTTTGCCATCCTTTTTGCCATCTTCTTTGCCATTCTTTTTGCCCTCATCGGAAGCTATATCTTTTTTTATATCGTCTGAAATCTTCTGCATGGCTCCAGTTATGCCGAAAAAAGCTTTCTTTTTTTTCTTTTGTTCCTCCGTATCGCTCTGCGCAGAGAGCACGGTTACGTCTATAAATGTAGGTATTGAAAAGAATAAAATCGCGACCAGTAAAATCATTATTTTTTTCATTTTATGCTCCCTATTTAAAGTTGAAAAATAGTCTAGAACAAACGTGTTATCAGACGTATTTTTGCTGGGCAATCATGGATGAACTCTTATAGTATACTGAAATCCCCAAAATGATACAGGAATTTCAGGGTACACAACAATACTTTCTTAATGCGGTTGGAGTTGGTTGGTCAAACCTTGATTTGTGATTATATCCATATTATAATGTTCTAATCATTTTAAGTATTCAATTCGCCTGCACAGCAACATGTTTTTTTGCAATTATTGCAGCACCCAGGGCTCCTGCAATCTGAGGTTCGTCCGGAAGATTGACTTTTTTGGGTGCTAGTTCTTCCCTCAGCTTTTCGCAGACACCGATGTTTTTCATTACACCTCCGGTAAGCGTTATCTCCTCTTCGATAGGTACCCGCTGAACAAGGCTTAATACCTTCCTTGCGATTGCTGAGTGAAGGCCATTGATAATATCCTCTTTGGGGAGTTTCTGATGGATTAAGGAAATTACTTCCGATTCTGCGAACACTGTGCACATACTGCTGATTGATGTCTCATTAGAGGATTTCTGTGATAGCGCACCCATGTCATTTATATCAACATCCAGCACTCCCGCCATAACTTCCAGAAACCTTCCGGTGCCGGCTGCACATTTATCATTCATCATAAAATCTATCACTTTTGCATCACGGGTTTTCCTGGCCATTATCGCTATAGCCTTGGAGTCCTGTACACCGATGTCAATAATCGTTCTTGTATTAGGGAATAGATGATGCGCACCCTGTGCATGGCATGTGATCTCCGTGACCGACTTGTCCGCGAAAGGGACATTATTTCGGCCATAGCCGGTTGCGACAGAATAGTCTATTTTCTCTCTTGTAAGGTTGGCCTTTTTCAGGGCTGCATCCATAGCCTCATTCGCAGTTTTCTCCATGTCTATCTGGGAGGGGAGTACGACATAGCTTAAAATATTATTATCCTCTCCTGCCAATACAACTTCTGTTGATACTGAACCGATATCAATTCCTGCTGTTATCATCTATGCATTTGTCCTTCCTATTTATCTTCAAGAACTTCCAGGAACGCGTCTAGACGTGTCCTTACCTGTTCCTTTGAATAGTTTCTCTTATCCACACATTCAAGGTCTAATACGTAAAATGGAATATTTCCCTCTTTACGAAGATCTTCCTTTACCATCTGAGAAAGGCTGTTAAAGTGTCTACAGCCCCATGGCGCCATCCATATAATGCCATCTATTGTGTAATCTTTAATCATGGTTGAAATCCATCTTGTCATTCTTTCGTAAGGGCCGATAGACTGATTTGCCAGAAGTTTTTTAGCAAGCGATTGAAACGGCTTTTGAGGGTCCATCTCATCCCACGTAATCAAATTTACCATTTCAAATGCGACAACAGCATTGTGCTCAACCTCAAGGTACTGAAATATCTCGTCGTTATAGTATGGCCTTAAATGGCACCATAGTAATCGATGTTGTTCGTCTTCAACAGCGGTAATCCCTTTCTCTATCCGCTCCTCCAGTTCTTCACACAGAAGCTTTGAAATCCTTACAAACGATTTAGATCCCCATAACTGTGAGATAGATCCGATATGGTCAATAGCTTCACAACCGAGCATAGGGCTTGGTCTGTGTTTCCTCAGGTCCATTGCCTTTTTAAAATACTTGCAGGCTTCGTTGGAGGATGCAATAGTTTCCGATAGTTTGTCATGGCTGAAGTCACTGCCTGTTTCCCGTGCTATCGAACGTGTAATCTCTTCTAACTGATCCGCTACTAAATCGCAGGCATCTTCTCCTTCTGAGAAGAAAGGAATATGGAGATAATGGTGCAGGCTTTTGTACTCATCTGCAAAGATATCAAAGATCATTGGATCGCCGTCGCAATAGTATGAGCTGGATATAAGCGCATCCGGTTTGGGTAGAATATCTTTACGGGATGCCCCCAGTACGCCTCTGAGAAATGAGCAGCAGTCCCGGGAAAACCCCTGGTTTTCCGAAGCCGTCAGCATATCGGTACACATGCCAACCCCAGCCGCCATGGCACTGAAGGTTTCAATATATAATGGTACGCCTCCAATCGCATATATAATCTCTGACGGTACAAACGTGCTCTTCCAAACAACCGTAGAGGTGTCACGGAAGCTCTCCATAAACAGTTTATACATGGCCCTCTCTCTTGCCTGAGAACCTTTCAGCGGAGAGTAGAAACGCGGCTGCTTCATCCTGTTTTGGAATTGATCACTGAAGTACCGTTTCTGCTGCTGCCTTTTTGTCTCTGTTACTGTCATATTTTATTTCGTTTTATGTAGCCGCAACCTTCAGGTTGCGAAACTTATTATAAATCTATCACAAACATGTGAATGGTGAATAATGCAGGCTAAAGCCTGCGGATACTACTAAAATAGTACTACCAAAAAACCTATGCAAGCATTTCGGTAAAAGCCTGTACTCTTGTCTCTATCTGGCCAAGGTTTGTTACGAAATTTTCTGCCTCTATAAATAGCAGGGGATATCCCTCTTTCTGGAACTTGTTCTTTATATAAGGATACTCAAAAAGGTGAGTGTCGTCAAATTTAAGGGCAAAATAGACAATGCCGTCAATGGAGTACTCCTCAGTCATGTTGAGGAGATAGTTCCACCTCGCTTCCGTATCCACCATTCGCGCAGTTGGTATTGTAAGATATCTCTGTGCCAGCGATGCAATTGGGTTATCCGATTCCTCATCAACTCCAGTAGAGAAATACTGCATTCCCAGGCAGAGATCCTCGCATACAACATTTGCTCCTAAAGATTCTATAAGACCGATAAAACTCGACGAACCCATAAAGCTGCCCATAATCATTACTCGAGGGCCATCTGTACTTGCCTGAGAACCGTTCGATTCAACTTTTTCACATTTCTCAAGGAATCCCTTAAGAGCTTGGTTTACCGTCTGTTTGTCATTAGACTGACACCATTTGGCCATCTCAAGAAACTCTTTACCTGTAAATGGAATAGTATTGCTTTTTCTCTTCTCACTCAGTTCTGTAAGGAGTGTTCGTGTTGTGTTACAGATATGAATTGCATCTCTCAGCTTTTCGTCTGTTATTTCCAGCCCAAAAGCCTTCTCCAGATCACGCTTCAGGTGAGACAGAAAGAAGTTAAATGCTTTTAAACCGAGTGCATCTGAACTCTTGGGAATATCAAGGAAAAATACCTTCGCAGAAGGAGCACCTGTCCGCCATGCATCATAGAGTCTGCGATGTCCGTCGCTGATATTTGCTATGATGACTCCGTCTAGAAAGGAATATGTTCCATCCAATGCCCCTTCAAGACTATCAAGCACGTAGGGATCGAATGTCTTGGGAAGGTAAGCATTAGCCAGTTTTGCCGGTTTCTCACTACCGCAGACGCGAAAAGGCGTCTTTCCTGCTGCAATAATTAACTCCTCAGGTACGTTTATAGACAAAAATCCGATTTGACCGTCTGTACCTGCCGAATTATTTGCTTCATCTATGTCAAAAAAACCTGTCTGTTTTTCCATATTCTAAAAATATTAACATAGCCCATAACCCTCAGTCAAATATTTTACTTTGACCAATTTAATGAGATGACAATTTAGTAGATTGTGGAAATAGTATGATTATAATAGAAGGCTAAGTATTAAGAAAAACAGCAGGAATTACTACAATAAGCGGAGAACATAAATGAATAACAGATTATTCTGGCGTTTGTTACAGATCGCATTCTTTGTCCTGATCGTGTCGCCGGCTGCATTCGGGCAGGTTGCACATGATATTAAGGTCAAACTGCAGCCGGAAACCCATCTAATCGAGGTAGTTGATAAAATCACCTTATCACCGGAGTTATTGAAATCAAAACAACTCCATTTCACGATTCATCAGGGGCTCGAACCTGAAGTCTTAGATAAAAATATCGTACTGAGAAAAACTTCTGGTGCTGCAGCCGGTAGTTTTTTCAGCAATAATCCATCTCATCAGGAGCTTTTTGAGGTCCGGCTGCCGGAGGGGACCAATCAGTTTACACTCAAATATGCAGGTGAGATCTATCATCCTGTTCAGGAATATGGAGAGGAGTACGCACGCAGTTTCAGTGTGTCACCCGGTATTATATCCCCGGAAGGTATCTTCCTGAGTGGATCAACTATCTGGTATCCGCATTTTGTAGACGAACTGGTAACTTTTCATCTGGATGTTGAGCTGCCGGCAGGGTGGTCGTCTGTAAGCCAGGGTACACGTGAGAAGGCCGAGACCGGTACAGATTCCAGACGTGATGTATGGGTGGCTGACACTCCGCAGGAGGAGATATACCTTATATCATCCAAGTTTACAGAATACAGCCAGGCTGCGGGTGTAGTGGAGGCGATGGCGTTTTTACGAAACCCGGATTTACAGCTTGCACAGAAATACCTGGATACAACCGCTCAGTACCTTGAGATGTATAGGAAGCTTCTCGGCCCGTATCCATACAGCAAGTTTGCACTTGTAGAGAATTTCTGGGAGACCGGTTACGGCATGCCGTCATTCACACTGCTTGGTCCACGAGTTATTCGCTTCCCGTTTATCCTTCACTCTTCATATCCCCACGAGATCCTTCACAACTGGTGGGGTAACGGGGTATATACTGATTACGAAAAGGGGAACTGGGCGGAAGGGCTGACAACCTATCTTGCTGACCATCTTATTAAAGAACAGCGTGGTGCGGCCGTTGAATACCGTCGTTCTGTTCTACAGAAATATACTAACTATGTAACCGCTAACAAGGAGAAGGACTTTCCGCTTACTCAATTCCGCTCCAGGCACAGTGCAGTAACGGAGGCGGTAGGTTATGGTAAGACCATGATGCTGTTTCATATGGTCCGGCAACATCTGGGTGATCAGGATTTTGTCAAGGCCCTTCATAGATTTTATCGAAAATATAAATTCAAGGTTGCCTCTTTTGATGATGTAAAAACGGTATTCAATAATGTGAATGATGAATCTCTGGGGCCTCTGTTTGAGCAGTGGGTGAAGAGAACAGGTTCGCCTTCACTGAAAGTGAGTCAGGCGGTAGCAAGACCCAAAGGAGATGGTTATGTATTGTCAGCGGTTATTGAACAGACTCAGGAAACCGAACCATATCAATTAAGGTTGCCAATTGCTATTCAGATGGAAGGGGTTGCTAATGCGTACCAGATCAGCGTGGATATAGATGCTAAACAGTACAAACTGGAACTCAATTTTCCTATGCGTCCGATACAACTAGACGTCGATCCTGAATTCGATGTCTTCCGCACATTGGATCACAATGAGAGCCCACCTGCATTAAGCCAGGTATTCGGGGCCAAACGTGTATTGATTGTGTTGCCCGCAAGCGCCTCTGAACCGATTCGACTGGGATATCAAAGACTGGCAAATGGCTGGCGGAGAGGCCGTTCTGTAAACATGGAGATCAAGCTTGATAGTGAGCTGGATGAATTACCGTCCGATAGAGCAGTATGGTTGTTCGGATGGGAAAACCGTTTCTTTCCTGTTATTAATAAAGCACTTTCAGACTATGATTTTGCTGATAAGGAGATTGGTGTATCTATCGAGGGTACTGAAATGAAACGTGATCAACATTCAACTGTGGTGATGGCACGACATCCGTCTAACAGCGCTCATGCTCTGGCCTGGGTTGCAACTGATAATGTGGCTGCTATGCCCGGGCTTGGAAGAAAACTCCCACACTACAATAAATACAGTTACCTTGGTTTTACGGGTGACGAACCTACTAATGTTTTTAAAGGCCAATGGCCCGTAGTTAATTCACCAATGTCGGTTGCCATTTCTCAGGAGGATGGTAGAAATGTTGAGCCAACAGCAGCTAAACTGGCACAACGTTCTGCCCTTGCGCAGTTGCCTCCTGTTTTCTCTGAAGCGAGAATGTTAAAGGATATTGAATACCTTGCTTCTGACGAGCTGGCCGGAAGGGGACTTGGTACTGACGGACTGGATAGGGCTGCTGATTATATCGCCGGCCAATTCTCTGATGCAGGTCTACTACCTTGCGGTGATGGTCCGGATGATTATTTTCAAACCTGGACAGAAAAAGTGGATATGCCTGATAGTGATGTTGTCACTGTTAAGAACGTAATCGGAATTATTCCGGGCAAGAATCCTCAATTTGATGGGCAGAGTGTCGTTATTGGGGCACACTACGATTCACATGGATTGGGTTGGCCTGATGTTCTTAAAGGTAACAAGGGCAAAATCCATCCCGGTGCCGATGACAATGCCAGCGGGATTTCCGTTTTGCTGGAATTCGCACGACTGGCTGGTAAAAAATGGCAACCTGAACGTACAATCATATTTGTAGCATTTAGTGCTGAGGAAGCTGGCAAGCTCGGTTCGTTACATTATGTAAATCATGCAGAGAAATATCCTGTTTCTAAGATGATGGCGATGATAAATTTAGATACAGTAGGCCAGTTGGGTCAGGATGCACTGACTATATTCGGTAATTACTCAGCGCGCGAATGGGTACATATCTTTCGTGGCGCAGGATATGTCACTGGAGTTCAGATCAAACAATCAACTCTGGATACCGGTAACGGAGACGAAAAGAGTTTTATTGACGCAGGTGTGCCGTCGGTACATTTCTTTAGCGGCGCGCGCGACAACTACCATCGTCCAACTGATACAGTTGATAGAATAGATACGGCAGGCCTTGTAAAGACTGCGGCCGTTCTTAAAGAAGCTGTTGAGTATCTTGCAGCGAGACCGGAACCATTGGCATCCACACTGACAGCGGTAAAAGAGAGTTCTGCTCCACAGAAAAAACATCAGCATACTACAAGGCGTGTTATTCTTGGAACTGTTCCGGACTTTGCTTATACCGGTAAAGGTGTTCGCCTTGACGGTGTTACTGCCGGTTCTCCGGCGGAAAAAGTAGGTCTTCAGGAGGGTGATATACTTATACGTCTCGGAGAGGCCGTAATTCAAGATCTGGAAGCCTTTTCTGATGTCCTGAAGTCGTTACAGGCAGGTGATGAGATTACGGTAGTTTATACGCGAGACAATACAGAACACTCTGTTACTACGAAAGTAATCGAGAGATAATACCGTTTACCGCTCTCCGGACAAGAAACGCCGAGTGCAAGAAAACGCGAAGAGCGCAAAGTCATTTTTTTCGCCTTTGCGGTGATCTTAATTATTATTCTGTCGAGATACAATTCCTTCCAATTCCGAGACACGACGTGACATTGTTTCCAGGATCCTGTAAGCCAGAGAAGGGTCCTCATTTATTTTACGAAAAATGGTTTTTCTGTCTACGGTGATTACTTGAACGGCTCCCAGTGCTCTTACCGTAGAACGTACTATACCCATACTATCTGGTCGTTCGAAGAGAGGTACCACTCCGAAAAAATCCCCTTCATTTAATACAGTTATACGCAAAGGTTTGCCTGTTTTGTCTCTATTCTCACGAATTACCTCTACCTGACCGGACTGCAGGACATACATATGTTCGCCCCTCTCGCCCTGACGGATGATCTCCTCTCCATTATTATATGTTTTTCCCAGTCCACTCTCTTCCACGCAATCCTCCTCTTCCCTTTGTTATTAATCTGGTCCTTACGGTGAAAGTCTTTCTGCTCAATCCACCCAATCTGCAATAAATATATTTGTTTCATGCGGTCTGCTGTTGTTGCGGTTTGAAGCAAATACCAATTTCTTGCCGTCATGACTGAACATGGGAAAACCGTCGAATGTCGGGTTATACGATATACGTTCGATCTCTTTGGTCTTTACGTCAACCATATACATCTCAAAGTTCCGATGTTGAGGATCATCCATGTTGGATACAAAGATCACTTTTTCTCCGTTCGGGTGAAAATATGGACCGAAATTAGCGGCACCGTTAGATGTCAACTGGATCGGTTTTCGATCTTTCAGGTTCATGACATAAATTTCAAGTTTGCTTGGACGTATTAAACCGTTATTGAGAAGATCTACATAATCTGTAAGTCCATCTCCCTGCGGTCTTGACGCACGCCAGCATATCCACTCTCCATCGAGCGAAAAGAAAGCACCTCCATCGTAGCCAGGAGTATCAGTCAGCTGTTCTATGTTAGAACCGTCAGGGTCCATCAGGAACAGTTCCAGATCACCGGTACGTACTGACGTGAAAATGATCCTGTCGCCTTTTGGTGAGTAAACCCCTTCGGCATCATATCCCGGTGTGTCAGTCAGACGGACGAGATTCGATCCGTCCGGGTCAGCCGAGAAAATATCAAAGCTCTTATATAACGCCCATACATAACCCTTCGACATGTCTGGCTTGGGTGGACATTCTTCACCACCCAGGTGAGTAGACGCATAAATAATAGACTTATAGTCTGGAGCAATATAAGAGCAGGTAGTAGCACCTTTACTTGATGATACCATCGTAACATTACTGCCATCTACATCCATGGTAAAGATTGCATCGCATTGCAGATCATCACGTTTCGACTGGAATATCAGTTTGTCTGCATTATAAGAGAAGTAAGCTTCGGCATTCTCTCCACCGAAAGTAAGTTGTTTGATATTCTTGAAATGTTTTTCACCTTCGAAGATAGTAACTTCAGTCTGTTTTTCAGTGACTACAGGTTTCTTTTCAGAAACGATAGTTTCCGGTTTAGTGTTAGCGCATCCGATCAAGGCCAGAGAAACCGCAATGGATATAATAAATAACTTCAATTTTCTTCTCCCGTTAAAAAGTATTATTGATAACTGAATTTGTCATGTTTTATGATAATATATAACCAATTTATAAGGTTTCTTTACGAAAGTAAAACAAAAATTATATATTCCAATGCCTATCTCATGTTCTCAAAGCAGAAAGCCGGAACTACTCTCACCGGCCGGCAATATGGAGAGTTTCTTTGCCTCTGTTGAAAATGGAGCTGATGCTGTCTATTTTGGCTTAAAGGATTTCAGCGCCCGTGCAAGTGCACAGAACTTCTCCCTGGACGATGCCAGCAAGGCCATTGCCTTTGCACACAGTAAGTCAATTAAGGTCTATATCGCTCTTAATACGCTGGTAAAAACTTCAGAATTTGAAAGGGCTGTTGACCTTTTAATAGCACTGGAAGAGATGCAGCCTGACGCCATAATCATCCAGGATCTGGGGCTTCTCTACTTGATCCAATCTAAATTTCCAGGATTGAATATTCACGCAAGTACACAAATGGCCATCCATAACCTTGCCGGGGCTAAACAATTGGATCAGCTTGGATTTAAACGGGTTGTACTGGCAAGGGAATTGTCCGTTACTGAGATAGAAACTATTGTAGAAAACTCTTCAATAGAGATAGAGATATTTATTCACGGCGCCTTGTGCTACTCCTATTCAGGATTATGTTTTTTCAGTAGTATGGTAGGGGGTAGAAGTGGAAATAGAGGAAGGTGCGCGCAACCCTGCAGGAAGCCTTATCATTCCACGTCAGGTGAAGGGGGATATCTCTTTTCCATGAAAGACCTGCTTACCCTCTCAGAGATAGGAGATTTAGTGGATGCCGGAGTTAGTTCGTTGAAAATCGAGGGGCGCATGAAGTCGCCTGACTACGTAGCTGTCGTAACAGATGCCTATCGAAAGGCAATAGACGGAGAGCTGTCAGATCAGGATGAGATTGCCAATCGCATAAAAACAGTGTTTAGTCGTGAGACGACATCTGCGTATGTAACTGGGGAAAATAATCTGTCGGTTAAAAATGAGTCTGATATTAGTCAGATCAAGGCTACAGACATAATTAATCTGTCTTATCCTGCAAATATAGGGCTTTATGTGGGAGAGGTAATAAGGTCGGAGGATAATCATATAGTGGTAAGGGCAGAGGGCAGGATTGGTGTGAGAGATTTATTACAGATGTTTGAAAATGCCTCTGTAAAACCTGCTCTGCTTCACGTAAAGAGTATTAAGGTAAACGGTAAAAGGGTATTTAATGTTGAGGGCGGTGATATTGCGGTTATCAATTCAGAGCAGAAAGTTAAACGTGGTACAAAGCTCTATGTCGTCTCTTCACAGAAGACCAAAGAAGCATTTACACAGAAAATTCCCAGAAAACTCATATCTGCTAAGGTACCGGTGGAACTGGAGGTGAGAATAGAGTCCGATAGCATTGCTGTAAGCGGAACTGTAATGCAATTCATATTTAACAAGAAATATTCCATTGAGATTGAAAAAAGTATTAGCCGGATGACAAATGAGGAAGATATCAAAGGATGTTTCTCGCGTTTGGGAAAAACAACCTTTGAACTGGAGAATATACGTGTCGATATATCAGAAGGATTGTTTATCCCATTGAGCATGTTAAACAATATCAGGAGGGAGTATTTTAACGAGTTATCAGCTGCATGGCAGAATGAGAGGGTGCTCAAGTGTGAAGAGGTAAAGAGATGGCTAGAGGGAGAATCTGTTACGTTCGGTAATTCAAAAAACGAAAAAGATCAACTATATTATGAGAACACCGAGAACGAAATTCGGTTATCTCTGAAGATTGACAGGTTGAATTGTCTGGACTCTGTTCTTACAGAAAAAATATACAAACTTTATATTGTGTTAACAGATAAAACAATATCTTACCTGCAGAAGAACGATGACATTGTAGATACGTTATTGAAGGAAAATGAGAAGATAGTATTCTCTTTACCTGTAATAATGCGGGATATAGGGAACGGGCTTGAGACATATAACTATTTTGAGAAGTCTGTTCGCAGATTGATAAAAAAAGGCTTCACACAGTTTCAAATCGCTAACCTGGGGGCCATGGGTTTGTTTTGTGATGTGGACGTCATCCTGTATGCAGACTATCCATTATATTCTCTGAATCCGCTTTCTGTAATAAAACTGCGTAAATTGGGATTTAAACGACAAACCCTGTCGCCTGAGGATGGAATGGAAAATCAGAAGACACAGCTTTCTGACAATACGGACCTGATTCTTTACCAGGATACTCCGCTCTTTACATCCGAGGCGTGTGTCTGGGCAAATATGAAAAGTGCGTGTCTCGGGATCGACCGATGCGGCTTCGAAAAGATGGTCCTGGAAAATGAGTACGGCGACCGGTTTACCGCTATAAATGAGGAGTGCAGAACAGTGATTATCAACGAAAGGCCTTTCTCAATTATTCACCTTATTCAGACATTTCTTGAGGCCGGGCACAGGGATTACCGGATTGATTTCTGCTATAAGGATTATACAGCTGAAATGATTCGCGACATACTTTTCGGGATTCAAAGTGCGAAGAGAGTGAAAAATTCAACTATAGGAAATTTCGAGAGGGGGCTATTATAGAATCCGGAAAGAATTATTTCTGAACCATGAACTTGACAAAAAAAAATGTTATTGTTACCATTGTTATTCGGCTTAAGAGAAACAAAAGTTGGTTGGAGAAAAGCTGATATCATTGAATGGAAGTTATAAAAAAGATTAATGAGATGCGGACAAGGGTACTATCTGTCAAGGACAGAAAAAGGTCCATCGGGTTAGTACCCACAATGGGGGCACTTCATGACGGCCATATAAGCCTGATACGAAGTGCGAAAAAAGAGAATGATGAAATTGTTGTCAGCATATACTTGAATCCCACACAGTTTGACAACAATGACGATTTCGATAAATATCCACGCCAGTTGAATGAGGATATCGAGATTATACGAAAAGAGAATGCGGATGTAGTTTTTACACCCTGTACCGAAGAGATGTATCCGGACGGATTTTGCACTCATGTGACACAGGACAAACTTACGGATGCATTGTGTGGCGGGGTAAGGCCAGGTCATTTCAGTGGTGTAACAACAATTGTAACAAAGCTTTTTAATATAATTGAGCCTGACCGGGCATATTTTGGTCAAAAGGATTATCAGCAGAGTGCTATCATAAAAAGGCTGGTTGCAGACATGAATATGGATATAGATATTCGGGTCTGTTCCATAGTTCGTGAAGAAGATGGACTGGCACTCAGCTCAAGAAATGGGAGATTAAGTCCTGAGGAGCGTCAGGACGCACTCTGTATTCATGGCTCTTTATTAAAAGCCAGGG
>CAYTLC010000065.1:0-12730 GCA_964438395.1 uncultured Candidatus Scalindua sp. | reverse complement strand
ATGAAATATGTCACGGTGATTATCATCCTGAGAATGTGTTTGTAGATCAAAACCATGATTTCAAAGTAATTGATTGGGCAAATATGTTTGTAAGCAATAAATATCTGGATATAGCAAGGACTTATTATTTAATAAAATCAGGAAAATCACTAAATGGTAAAACCAAACTTGGATCATTAATCGAATGGTTTGGCAGGCAGATAATTGCAAAATTCTATTGGAAAGAGGTTAAAACTCAAAAAGGTATAAAAGAATATTTCCTGCCATGCCTTTTTATTGTTATCGTAACAAGATATGATGAAAATATAGAACAAGAGAAAAAATGGATTTACAATTATGTCATGAAGAATAAAGAGAAAATGCTAATGGATATGGATATAAGAGAAGACGTAAACTGTCAAAGTGACAACACCGTCTAGGAAGAACGAAGTACACAAATCAAAACCAACTCTTACCGTGTGCAAAGCCATGTCTTATACTTCGTGTCTACCAAGAGCCTCCAGTATAATTATTGATTAACTCCCACATTATTTTTTGAGTATCCAGGATCAAAATGAATAAAGAAAATAAGAAAAGATTCAAAATGATACTTTTGATTGCTGGCTGCGCTATTTTCTTCGTATTAATTTACAAGGTTGGTCCTTCGACTATTTATCACCAGCTGATTGTTTTAAAGTGGAAGGTTTTGCTTCTGCTCCTACCATTTTCACTTGTATTTATTTTCGACACACTGGGGTGGAAATATGCCTTTACAAGTTCAAAGATTAGTTTTAAAGACCTCTTCTTGATAAGACTTGCCGGTGAATCGCTGAACTGGATAATACCATCTGCAAACTTCGCTGGTGAGCCGATGAAAGCATATTTCCTAAAGAAGCACAATGTGCCGATGGTAGAAGGGATGACTTCCGTTGTTATTTCTAAAACAATATTGATAATATCACAGATAGTCTTTGTAATGATTGGAGTTGTCTTTCTTCTCTTCAAATTAAATGTATCGGGCTCACGTTTGATAAGCTCAATAGCAATAATACTGTTGGGGATTCCCATAATAATGTTTATTGTTTTCGCTCAGAGACAAGGACTCTTTGCTTTCCTGCTGAAGATATTACGTCTGTTCAGGATAAGGATACGTTATATTGAAGAAAGGGAAGAGAAGTTGCGGGAGCTTGATAAAAATATATACCAGTTTTACAGCCATAACAAAAAGAAGGCCTTTTACTCTTTTGTTTATTGTTTTCTTGGTTACATTGCAGGACTAATAGAAACATTCCTGATTCTTTACTTTCTAAATGTTCCCATAGATACTGTCTCTACCTACATCATTGAATCACTTGCAACTGTTGCCAAGGGAATAACTTCCTTTATACCAGGAAGTGTTGGAGGTCAGGAAGGAGGCATTATCGCAATCTTCGTGAGTTTGAAACTAAGTGCAGGCGTCGCGCTTACTTTTGGAATATTGAGAAGGTTCAGGGAATTAGTATGGACTGGTGCCGGGCTGTTCGTTCTGTCAAAACTTGAATGGGCAATTGCTGATTCTGTGCCATCAGAAGGTGATAATCATTAATTTGTTTTCTCTTCCAGATTGCCATACAAATCTCCAAACCCAAGGACATTCTTTGCAATAAATCCAATCGGCAGAAGATCATCTGTAAACAGGATTACGACCTTACCATCCTTAGAGTTGAAAACTTCCGGGTCAATGCTGATCTCCGCTGCAAAGCTTACAGTAAAATCAGATCCAATCCGTTTATATAAATTGTCAGAGCTTACCGGAGTGCGGACGTAGATTGTAGAGTCAGAAGTTCTGTCCTTGTAAGCGGTACAAACATTGAACCTGGCCCCATCTTTTATTTCACCATACATTTCACTTCTGAGGTTATAAAACGCCGAGATTCCGTTGTCACTTACTTTACTTTCAAGTTTAACTTCACGCTCTCTACGAAATTTCCCGTTTCTCCATATCTTGAACTTACGCATATTATTTACATAATCGTAGTCTGTAACCTTAACCCTCTCTTTGTCCCCCTTAATCTTCTTTTCATACGTACTCAGTGGTTTCAACCTGTTCATCTCTTTGTCAAGTATCAGAGTTGTTTTGTAGAAATTGTGCCGGTGAAGAATGCTGTCAATCATGCCTGTTGTTGAGCTATCTATTGTGACTACTATGTTGTTACCGTCGCGTAGAGTTTGGAGCTCAACTGTGCCAATTTTATTAAACATCCAGAATCCAACATTATATTTAAGAGACTCGCCAACAAACTTTGTAATATCACATTCTGTTTCAGTTCCGTGGAATAAGCTGGTGTGCGTAGTAACAATGTCTTTGTTCACATCTTCTTCAGAACATAAAGTTTCTATATTGATGAAGGATATGAATAGTATGCATATTATGCTGGTAGTAAAACATAACGTTATTAATGCCTTTGCCATATAAATCCTCTTATATCTTTAAAGATTGCATGGTCTTGTCCGGTATGTCTGAAGAACCGTCTAGCTTCATTGCCTGAATGTGAGACCGTAGAAATTCCAGATTGTCCGGAGTATCAACATCATACCATGGAGGAAGCACAGATAATTGTTTATTTACAACCTGTATCCTTGTCAGAGTCTGGCCAAACACTTTTGATGTGCTCCAGTCAATACCATCAAAGATTGCAGAGTTCTGATCTGAAAGACCTATAAGATAATAACCGCCGTCAAAAGTGGGTCCAATTGCAATAGGTACTTCTTTTAATGCGTCAAAGGCTTTCTGAATGTAAGATAATGGAAGGGTAGGACTGTCTGTACCTATAATTACTGCTCTTGTTGAGCCTTTATCAAAAGCGTGCTTGAAGGCATTCTTCATTCGCTCACCAAGATTATCCCCTTTCTGTGGTAAATAATTTACTGATTGACCGCATATACTATGAAATGTGGCTTCCGCATCTGAGGGTGTATATGCAAGAGTTATTCGTTCGCATTTCAGTTTGTGAGCATTAAATATTATGTCAGCAATAAACGCCTTGTATAATTCTGCTGCCTCTGTGGGAGTAATATGAGGAGTGAGCCTTGTCTTAACCTTACCGGGGATTGGACTCTTTGCGAATATAATAAGAGTTGTACTCATGTAGAGTGTCTGGCAATCGGTTGAGAAAACAATTTTTGTCAATTAACGAAAATTTATTATTTGTTTAATATTAAACAATTAGAATATTTCCACACCTATGGAAGTATGGTTTCACTGGCTACACGCATAAGCCCTTCTCTATTCATTGTCGAAGTCAGACTATATAGCGTATTACCATGTTTCCATATAACTACATTATATCCTTTATATTTTCCAAAGTAATATGACCGACCTTTGTAAAATTCGTGCGGGAACTTATCTATATTCATCCCTGAACCGTCTACCATCTCCAATGATATTTTATTCTGGTGTCCTCTGAATCCAACATAAGCACTCTTCTTCCCGTCCAGGCTGTACTTCTTACAGCCTAAGAGTTCCATTTCACGTCCATTACATTCAGGAACATCTACGGCAAAGTTAGAACGTTGTGAATTTTCAAAATGCCTTCTTATTTCATTGCGATCTGAGCTGACGAGATCAAGGTGCATATTGTTGTTGACAAAACTATCGTGACGTTCTGCCGCAACTTTAACAATGGGAGAGTATTCTACTGGTCTGAAAAAAGCGAGATATGCGGCAAGACCTATAATAGTCATAGGCAATAAGACTGCCATCGTATATGCAGGCCTTAACGTAAAGAAACCAAATATGCCTTTTCCGTGTGTCACTACAGGCTCTACAGCTACAGGTTCCGGCTTGCTGCGTTCTTCATTCAACTCCGCCCACTGACTTACGATGCTTTGTAGTACATGTTGAGGTGTTTTGTGATGCTGCGTCTTTTCTCTTATGGCTTTCATCAATGACTGCTCAAACTCAAACTTTTCACAACATTTATGGCACATATCAATATGCTGTCTGATCTTAGAATAAACCGTATCATCAAGTTCTTTATCCAGGAATTCGTGGAGTTGTTCAATAGCTTCTTTACAAGTCATTATATTTCTTTTCCCTCCTGCCTTTCTTTCAAATAACCTCTTTCATTTGCGTAGTTCCATAATGATTTCTGCAACAATTTTCTTGCTCTGAAAAGTCTAGATTTCACTGTCCCTATCGGACATCCGACAATTTCTGATATTTCACCATAACTGAGATCCTCAATATCCGAATATAAAACAACTTCCCTGAAAGCAAGCGGTAGGCCATTAACAGCATTTTTTACTTCATCTTCAAGAAACTCATAAACATCGGAAGATTCACCACTTACATAGTCTCCTTCTTTTTTAGCAGTCTTAATTTTGTTGAATAGATAAAAATCTTCAACTTCATCATAATGAACCGATTTAGGTTCTTTAATCTTCTTTCTAAACGTATTAATAAAGGTATTTCGTAATATCTTGAACAACCACGCCTTTAAGTTGGAGCCATCCTTAAACGTATGCGAAAACCTGTGTACCTTAAGATATGTCTCTTGAACGAGATCTTCAGCCGCTTCCCGGTTCCCAGTCATTCGCATTCCAAAGTTAAAGAGCGAATCTATGTGTTCAAGTGCAGCAGCCTCAAACTCCTTAATTTTACTTTCCTGGTTGTCAAAGTCTTTCATACATCACCGTTTATAACAGCTTATTAAACAAAAAGGTTCCTGTTTTAGTATTTCATTCTGATTTTTTTTCAATATTAATCGTTATCGTAAAGAAATGCGTACAAACGACTATTGAGCCAACCAATCGTGATTGATATTTCAAGTATATAATCAATGGCCAATTGCCATATTGACGAAAGTTGCTCATTATTCTTATTCAAGGCAGAACTTTTGTCCATATTATTAGAGACAGTGGAAAAGGCAAGGAAAATATTAAAGAATATCACCTCTATCAAATGCTGAAATATCGTCTTTTTATATTTAATTCAGACTTCAAGATAACCCTGTATAGAATAACAACATAACACCTGTATAGCTAAAATTTTGTTTACTTTTTTGATAAATACATTATATTTGACTGCTTCAGCAATATTAGAAATACATTCTCTCAATTTTTATAAAAGATGAGAGCTTTATCATATTTAAGGAAACGAGTCTTTTAATTTTTTTTGTAATCAATAATTAATACATTGTAATTAGTTTTCAAGCTAAGCTAGTTCGAGGAGATACTTATGAGTAGAAAAACGGTCATAGTTGATGGTTGTACTGCATGTGCACACGTAGTACACGCCACTAATGAAATTATAACAATCTATCCGATAACACCATCTTCTCCTATTGCGGAAATCTGTGATGCAAAGTCCGCGAAAGGACAGAAAAATATATGGGAATCCGTTCCAAAAGTGAGTCAGATGCAATCCGAGGCTGGCGTTGCAGGAGCAGTACATGGCTCTCTTACTACCGGAGCAATGGCTACAACTATTTCCGCGTCTCAGGGTCTTCTCTTAATAATCCCAAACATGTACAAAATTGCCGGTGAGCTAACACCAACAGTATTTCATATAACTGCCCGCTCTCTTGCTGCACAGGGACTATCCATCTTTGGAGATCATTCAGACGTAATGGCAGCTCGTTCTACCGGCTTTGCCATGCTATGTTCTCAAAACGTTCAGGAATCAATGGATTTTGCACTTATTGCTCAGGCAGCCACACTTGAATCCAGAATCCCGTTCATGCATTTCTTTGATGGATTCAGGACTTCCCATGAGGTCCAGAAAATTGAAGAGCTCAGTTTTGACGATATGCGTGCCGTAATTGACGATGATCTAGTAATTGCTCATCGCAAAAGAGGTCTTACCCCTGATAGACCGAATATTCGTGGTACGTCACAGAATCCGGACGTATATTTCCAGGGAAGAGAAACTGTAAACAAATACTATGATGCAACACCTGGAATCGTTCAGAAGGTGATGGACAAATTTGCTGAAGTAGTCGGACGCAAATATAAGCTGTTTGATTATCTGGGTGATCCGGATGCAGAACGTATCATTGTCATAATGGGTTCAGCATGTGAGACTGCATTGAATACAGTAGATGCACTAAATGCCAAAGGTGAAAAGCTTGGAATTGTCCTGGTAAGGCTTTACAGACCATTTGATATAGAAGCTTTTGACGAAAGCTTGCCATCAAGCGTAAAGTCAATTGCGGTGCTTGACCGTACTAAAGAACCTGGTGCAATTGGTGAACCTTTATATCTTGATGTCAGGACTGCCATTGGTGAGATGATGGATAGAGGCACATCAAAATTAAAGACGTATCCAAAAATAATTGGCGGACGTTATGGCCTTGGTTCAAAAGATTTTACTCCCGCAATGGTAAAGGCGATATATGATAACCTTTCATCAGAAAAACCTAAAAACCACTTTACGATTGGAATTAAAGATGATGTAACCGGCACCAGCCTTGAATATGATGATTCTTTTGACATTGGTGACAAAGGTGAATTTAGATCACTATTTTACGGTCTGGGAGCGGACGGCACTGTAGGCGCAAATAAGAACACCATTAAAATCATCGGAAATGAAACGGATAACTACTCACAGGCATACTTCGTTTATGATTCTAAAAAATCAGGTGCGACTACAGTATCTCATCTTCGTTTCGGAAAAGATAAAATACAAAAACCATATCTCATCAAAAAGGCAAATTTCATAGCATGCCACAATCCTTCGTTTCCGGATAAAATAGATATGCTATCAAATGCGGAAGATGGTGCAACATTCCTTCTAACCACATCTCACAATAAAGATGATGTGTGGGATACGTTGCCTGTTGAAGTGCAGGAGCAGCTTATATCCAAAAAAATGAAATTCTACATTATCGATGCCATTGCACTTGCTGAAGAGATTGGTCTAGGTGCAAGGATAAACATGATCATGCAGACGGCATTTTTTGTCATATCAGGAATTATCCCTAAAGAGGACGCCGTTAAAGCAATAAAGACGGAGATTAAAAAGACGTATATGAGGAAAGGCGAGGATATAGTAAACTTAAATTATAAAGCTGTAGATACCGCCTTACAGAATATTGTCGAGGTACCTGTCCCTGTTGAGGCTACCAGCTGTAAATGTATGCGTCCTCCGGTGCCTGATCACGCACCTGCATTTGTTAAGGACGTAACGGCTACATTGCTGGCTGACAAAGGAGACTCTCTTCCCGTCTCAAAAATGCCTGATGATGGGACATGGCCAACCGGCACAACTCAATATGAAAAGCGAAACATCGGTGTTAATATCCCTGTATGGGAACCTGATGCATGTATTCAATGTGCCCAGTGCTCATTTGTCTGCCCGCATGCCAGCATAAGGGTAAAGGCATATGATCCTTCAGAACTCGAAGGCGCACCATCCACCTACCAATCTATAGACGCAACAGGTAAAGACCTTAAGGGACTTAAGTTTACTGTACAGGTTGCTCCTGAGGATTGTACAGGTTGTGCTTCGTGTGTTTTCAACTGTCCGGGAAAGAAAAAGGATTCTGATGGAAACGTAATAGAAGGCGTTAAGGCAATAAATATGAAGTTCCAGGAGCCGCTTCGCAAGAGTGAAGCAGAAAATTACGATTTCTTTCTCAATCTTCCTGAAACTGATAGATCAAGATTCAGTGTTACCAGTGTTAAAGGAAGCCAGTTCGTCAAACCTCTTTTTGAATATAGTGGTGCATGTCTGGGTTGCGGAGAAACGCCTTATATTAAACTGATGACACAGATGTTTGGTGACCGTCTGATGATCGCAAATGCAACTGGTTGCAGTTCTATCTACGGTGGAAACCTTCCAACGACACCTTACACAACAAGAGATGACGGTAGAGGACCTGCATGGTCAAATTCTCTATTTGAAGACACTGCAGAGTTTGGCCTTGGTATGCGACAGACAATGGACAGGTTCCATACTCAGGCGATAGAGTTGATAGACCGCCTTGCTGCAGACCCATCTTTTGCAGATCTGAAGGAGTTATTTGGTGCAATCAAGGAAAATGCAAACGTATCTAAACAGGAAGATATAGAGGAACAGAGGGAACGTGTTGATGCAATGAAGAAAAAGCTTTCAGAATGCGATTCTCCGGAAGCAAAGAGCTTGCTGTCCCAGGCTGACTATATCATCAAAAAGAGCGTATGGTCCGTCGGAGGAGATGGCTGGGGTTATGATATCGGTTATGGAGGAGTAGATCACGTACTGGCAACAGGAGAGAACATAAAGTTATTAATCATGGACACGGAGGTGTATTCAAACACCGGTGGACAGATGTCAAAGGCGACGCCGCTGGGAGCAGTAGCCCAGTTTGCAGCCGGTGGAAAAAGAACTCCCAAGAAGAATATAGGCATGATAATGTCAACATACGGTAATGTTTATGTTGCTCAGGTAAACTTTGGTGCGAATCCGGCACAGACACTTAAGGCATTTGCAGAAGCAGAGGCATATGACGGTCCGGCGTTGATAATTGCATATTCAGTTTGTATTGCACATGGCATGGATATGAGTAAGAGTATAGATGCGATGAAGAAAGCTGTGACAAGCGGTTACTGGCCGCTCTATCGATATAATCCTGAACTCGAAGCAGAGGGCAAGAACCCTCTTCAAATTAACAGTAAAGCCCCTTCAACTCCATTTGAAGAGTATGCCTATCGTGAAAACCGTTACAAGGCATTAAGGGCAGCTAATCCGGAAGCAGCAAAAGAGCTCATGGAACAAGCAAAAGCCGACATCAAAAGAAGATGGAATCTACTTAAACACATGGCGGCCTGGGATCCTTCGGCATGAGGTGTATTTAAACATATTAGTACAGAGCAGATTAGTGCTCTGAAACATATATCACGTATTCTCTAATATTGGAATTGCCGCTTCGACTACGTCAGGATCAAACTGGGATTGAGATGCATTTTTTATTTCATCGATTGCAAGTGGAATTAAACCGGCATCTCTGTATCCGCGATGTGATGTTATGGAATCAAACGCATCGGCAACCGACAATATCCTGGCTCCCAAAGGTATATCCTTACCCTTCAACTTATGGTGATAACCGTTACCATCAAAACGTTCATGATGAGCAGCTGCGATAGGAACCAGTTCCTTCATACAGGAAACTGTTTCGAGAATTTCCTCTGTGTAAATGGTGTGTTTCCTTAATAACGCATACTCATCCTCAGACAGCTCGGATGCCTTATCTAATACGGCAGGAGGAATTGCCACCTTACCAATATCGTGCACCAATCCCGCCCATTTGATCCTTGTTATCTCATCATGTGGCAAGTTCATGCTAATAGCTATTAACAAACTATTTTGTGATACCCTTTTGGAGTGTCCTGCAGTGTAAGCATGTTTAGAATCTATTATCTGACCAAACATGTCTAACGAAGTGCCCATAATGTCTGTACCATCTTCAATACCACTTACCGAAATTCCATCTCTCAACTTAAAAAGCAGATCAGGTAATTTTTGTGCATCGACAAGATCATGAAATAAATTACCGTCAATCATAATATTCTTAAATGATGAGAATATAGACTTATTAAATTCTTTGTTTACCAATTCATTCATCTCATTCAAAATCTCAGAAAGCGTCTTCTCCGGGTGGGTCTGAAATATGATGTCAAATGTATCGGCTGCCCTGATTAACTGTGCACCTTCCACAATCTCTTTCCCCTTTTTAGCTCTGGGGTAACCATGCCCATTCCAGTATTCGTGGTGATCGAGGATCAGGGAAGGTACTTTTTCGAATCCTGGAAAATCACTGACAATCTGTGCTCCTATTATCGTATGTGAACGTATTATTGGATGTAAAATTTGCTCACTCGTGGAAGGATATCTAGTCATGTGATTAGGCAGGGACATGGCACCTACATCATGTAACAAACCTGCTATAAAGATATCTGATTTTTGTTCCGGCAAGATCTCTTCAGCCAGTAAAGTGGAGATTACGGCAACTCTCCAGGCATGATAATAATTGAGATCTTCCTGTAGATCTAAAACAAGCGCAAGTGCCGTAATTAATTCTTTCCACGCCTTCTCGTTATCTATACTCATTTGTACCTTTCACTTTTAGCCGTTTATTGCCACTATGACATTTCCAAATCTTCTACTTTAGGAAGATCTTTGGTTGATTTTAAACCGAAATGATCCAGAAATTTTGTGGTGGTTCCATACAGGAGAGGACGCCCCAATACCTCATCACGACCAGTAATCTTTACTAGGCCTCTTTCAACCAGTGTTCTAATCATTTGACCGGATTGAACACCACGTATCGCTTCAATGTCTGCACGTATGATAGGCTGTTTGTACGCAATAATTGCCAGGGTTTCCAAGGCAGGTTGTGAAAGTTTGCCTTCGCTACTCTTTTTACGTATTTTAGATATCCACTCATGGTATTCCGGGCGGGAAAGCAATTGAAATCCGTTTGCAATCTCTTCAATCTGAAAGACTCGATCGTGAGTGTCATATTCCTCACGTAATTGCCGTATTACTTCCTGAATTTCCTTAGTATCGGTATCGCCAACTATATCACTCAGTTTACGCGCAGAAATAGGCTCTTGAACAGCAAATAAAACAGCCTCTACTATTCTCTTAACTTCATCAGGAGATTTCTTTTCCAATGGTTCCATCTATTATTGTGAATGTATTATGTAAATGATGTACTATTATTGCAACAGTAGGATGGCTAACAATTAACTTAAATCAGACATCTTTCTTCTGTTTTAAAACAATAAATTTAGACGCTTTGTTCGAACGTTTAATGAACATCAGCACATCTTCTTCATTTTGAATTCTCAAGATTGCCTGATAAAGTTCATCAGTATTTCTAACAGGCTTGTGCTGAATCTCTACTATAAGATCGCCTTTTGTTAATCCTGCCTTAGATGCAGGACTCCCCTTCTGTACATTAGTTATGATTGCACCTTTCTCGTCCTCATATCCTAACTTCAAAGATAGTTTGTTGGTAATGTTTTGCACAACCAGTCCAAGATTTCGAAACAGATCGTTTTTGCTTTTAGATTCAGATTTTTTTGCCTCCATGATAGCAGCACTAAGTGCCAATTCCTGGCCATCTCTTAGTACCGTCATTTCCACTTCTTTGTTGATTTCAGTTCCTTTAACGAGACTTCTAAGATGTAGAAGATTTTTAATCTCCTTGCCATTATATTTGACTATCACATCGCCACTCTTAACACCGGCATTTGCAGCTGATGAGCCCTGTTCAATATCACTTACGAGAGCGCCTAGATTGTTCTTAAGCCCAAGAGCCTTTTGCAATTCCCTGGTAACAGGTTGGGCTGTAACACCTAACCAACCTCTGGTAATCCTTCCGTGTTTAATCAGATCTTCAGCTGCTTTGTTAACCACATTTATTGGAATGGCAAGGCCTATTCCAAAATAACCGGCTGTCTGTTCCGGCGGAAGAGTGCTGATACCAACTACTTCTCCATTCATGTTTACGAGTGGGCCACCGTAACTATCCGGATTAATGGTAGCATCTGTTTGTACAAAATCTTCAAATCCAGTAACCCGTAAGTTAGATGTTCCTTTCGCGCTAATTATGCCACTTGTAACTGTTTGACCCAATCCAATGGGGTTACCAATTGCCAAAACAATTTCCCCTAATTCCAGAGAATCTGAGTTGCCAAATTTGGCAGGTGTCAGGTTATCAGCATCGATCTTTAGTACAACAATGCCTGACCTTTCATCGGTACCAATAACTTCAGCCTTATACTCACTCCCGTCGTACAGTCTGGCGATAATTTCACCGGCATCTTTTACTACATGTTTATTTGTAACTATGAAGCCTTTACTATCATAGACAACACCGGAACCCTGACCTTTTATTCTAAACCCTCTATATTGCGCCCTATCCTTTAGTATCTTGGTTGTATGGATATTAACAATAGAGGTCTTTGTACTTTTAACTATAGAAACAAAAGTACCGGAAAGGACTTTATTTGCAAAACTTTCATGGGAGAATGAACTTGTAAGGAGAAGTATACTTATTATCAGGAGACAAGACCGGCCACATCTTAGTATAGATAGTATATTAGTTAACGTTAGTTTCACCTGTCTTTCCCTTTTCTTCATTTTCAAGGAAGGTAATTAATTCATCCCCTTCTATGACCTCTTTTTCTATCAGTATTTTTGACAGCTTAATAAGTACCGTTTTTTTGTTCTCTAGAATCTCTCTGGTTTTCGCATAAGTTTCGTCAATAATCCTCTTGACCTCTATATCTATTTCTCTTGCTGTCTCTTCACTATATTCTTTTGAACTCCCCATGCTAAAACCCAGATAAGCAGACTTATTTTCAGGCTCGAAAGTAACAATTCCCAGTTTGTCACTCATACCGTAATATTTTACCATTCTCCTTGCTATCTCAGATGCTTTCTCAAGATCATTCTGCGCCCCTGTAGAGACCTCCTTAAAGATTATTTCCTCTGCAATTCTACCACCTAGGTAAACACAGATTCGTTCTACCAGTTCAGCTTTGGTCATCATATATCTATCTTCCGTTGGCAGCTGAAGAGTGTAGCCTAATGCAGCAACACCTCTTGGTATTATAGATATTTTCTTCACCTTGTCCGTAGTAGTCAAGAATGATGCTACCAGTGCATGTCCGCATTCATGATATGCTACAATTTCTTTTTCCTTCTTGTTTATCAGTCTTTTCTTTTTTTCAAGCCCAGCCATAACCCTCTCTATGGCTTCTTCAATTTCACTCATACAAA
>CAYTLC010000064.1:0-12760 GCA_964438395.1 uncultured Candidatus Scalindua sp. | reverse complement strand
GAATAGCTCCGGCTCCTCTTTCCCCGTGAGAATATCCTCAGTGATGAGATATGTACCACCCATTGAAGTAGACCATATCGTTTTTGATACTCCTCTATTAAAGCCACTTAAAGGATATGCCACTCCTCCCACTACGCCTCCAGCTACAGCTATATTCACTTTTATAGTAGAATACACCAAACTCAAAAGACGGCTACTCATGCCATTCTTAAGATGCTGAAAAGTATCCTCTTCTGACTGCTAGTCTTTCTCAGCAGAAACAACATTGTCTTTAGCCTTGTCAGCTTCACTCTCAGCAAAAACCGGATTTGAAAACAAAAGCAACAGAGAAATAAAAATCAATAATTTTTTCATCCCTGCCTCCACTCTAAAATACCACTCTTACAAAATGAAAAATTTAACTAGTTGTCAACATACTTCAAACTTTCGAATGACATACAACTAGAGCAATAAAAATGCCACGTGTATAAAGCTGAAAAAAATTAAGTCTGATAGGTTTACTTAAGCACATATGTACAAACGCTTTAAATCAACTGCTGAATCTTAACCATCATTACGAATTATTCATTGGAGGGGCTGGACAATGTAAAGTTTACATAGTATTGAATGTAAATATTACATGCTTTTTGTTTTGGAACGAATGCCTTACTTTATAGCAGAAAGATTCTAATATGTTCTTAGCAAGAGGATGTATACACTGCGTGGAAAAGACTGGATGGGAGCGACAATGAGACTCACAGTAGGAAGGCTGTGTGATTTTATTGCATAGTTATCTGCATTACATAATGAAGCGGGAGGTCAAATTTTTGATATGATAATACGAGAATGATTTAATTATCACCTCACTACTTGTACAACATCTACATCTTCAAGCCGGTATGAAGACAATGAGCTGCTTAGTGACATCAACTTCCCTGTATACGTTATTATATCTCCAACTTTGAGTTTCATCACTGATTTCTGTTTAGAATAATCAAATCTGAGATTAACGTCAATGCTACTGCCCTTATGACTTACGCCAACTTTATTCCAGTTATAAACGGCATATCCTCTAAAGCTGACTCTCCCTGTCCACCTTACATATTTCTCTTTGAATTCACTCTCCCACAAACGCACCTTCTCAGACTTATCGAGGGTGCTTTCACTGCCTAATTGTCTGTCTAATTCGTCAAAAGAAATATTAACAAACTGCTTTAACGGGTCATCAATAGTATTTATCTGACTACCGCCTTTAATTACACTAAGACCCTCATCATATTTCCCAGCAACAGATTTGACAACATTATCTTCTGTGATAGTGTTACTATTATCATTTATGCTTTTTACGTTACCCTGTTTTACAGACTCATCTGTCTTATAAGATGTAGACACTGCTTCCTCCACCCTGCTTGCGCCCTGCTCTACACCTTTATCATATAACAACTCGAACTCTTTCTTATATTTATCCACTACATCAGGTTCGTCAATAAAAATTGCATTCTCATAATTGAATTTCTCAGCATATTCTGTCCATGTATATGAACCGGTCACAAGAAGACTACTATCAAATATCGCAAAAGCATTGTTCATGGAACCCCCAATATTACCTTTAAGAAATTGAAGATTGAAGCCTTCCTCCTTAAGAAACTTCAATACTGGAAAGTCCTTTGTATCTTGCGTCTGATCCATAATAACCCTTATCTCAACGCCTCGCTCCTTCGCCTGATATAACGCCTCTGCAATATCACCCGATGTAAACGTAAAAGCAGTGACGTCTATTGTCGCTCTTGATGAAGTGATATTTTTTACTATAGCAGCTTTAATTGACCCCCCTGGCGAGAAAAGCACTTCAGTCCTTGCATATGTAGTATCAGGAGTAAACAATACCGTAGGAATAACCGTGCTTAAAGACAGGAGCACAGTAAATAAGCCAATTTTCTTAATAAATCCAGATCTAAACATAGCTTTTTTAAAGAAAAACCCAATAAAACAGGCTGTAGCCCACATATCATAGAACCAATAAAATATAATTTATGGCTGAAATCTGACAGTTATTCTGTAACTCAAATCAATAATTTATCTGAAATCTTACAAATTATAAAATATAGCAAATAACTGCAAAGAAATACTATAGCATGATAAATCACTGATTACAAGCGCAAGCTTTTTTATATCAAAGCTTTATACTTATTCCTACAAAATGAGAGAAGTTGTTTACAAGCTACAATTAAGAAACATAATGCTTTAACTCATATTACACAACTTGACGGCTGTTGTCTGGCACAAATTTCGCGATAATGTACTTTTTATAGCTAAATTCCAGATACTATACGATTAGCGAGGTCGAAAGGAAGTGCAGCTTCCAGGATCTTCTTCCTGACACCTTCTATATCATACTCAGCTTTTTCCAGGTAAACCTTCTTAGCTACCGTATCGTAGATCATATAGGAAGCCATCGGGATACCGTCCCTTGGCTGACCTACTGAACCTGGATTAATATAGTAACGTTGGCCTGGTTTAATAGAAACATCGAAAGACTCAAGTCTTTCAGATGAACCTGTTTCGGCCATCATAAGATTTTTGTCAAATTTGTCAGCAGGGATAAAAACGGAAGCAGAAACGTCCCTTTTACGTTTGGTATATAGATATGCTGCCGGTTTGTGTGTGTGACCGGCAAATGTTATTTTTGAAGGCAATAAACTGTAGTTTAATAATATTGAATTCATAATATATACATAGTCTTGAGGTCGTTTAGAGGTACTGTGAACCAACTCGATATTAGATTCCGTAATCTTCTCTTTGTATGATAAAGATTTAAGAAAACGAACATTATCATCGTGGATTACTTTTTTTGTCCAATTAATTGATATGCCGGCAGATGAAGCCATCACTGTATTTAGCTGGCCAATGACCCGTTGATCATGGTTGCCTGCGATAGCAGTGGCTTTTTTGCCTAGAGCGAGAATATAATTAATTGTATTTTCTTTATCAGTAGCATCAATATCAATGCTTTGAATAATTGTTTGAATTTCTTTTTTCAAGGCAGGTTTACCGTTCTTTAAAAATTTAATGATGGTGCAACATTCATTGGGGTTTACACCGTAACCGACAACATCGCCAAGCACTAAAACACGGTCTATGTGTTCTTCTTGATTGTGAAGCTCTGAAAATACAGCAACAAGTGCCTCCAGGTTACTGTGAATATCTGACATAATTAAGAATCGCATTATTTTTTTAGTTTAATGAAGTTTATTAATTAAACTTTCGGTTAACTTTGAAGATATGGCTCTGTTAATTTGAACTAGTTCCGCTAAACCATCAAGCTCTTAGCCTTACTATATACTGGTTCTGCCAATTTTATGTTGAAAGTTGGTAAAAACTGATTAATTTGATAGCGCCACTGATTGATTACTGCGATGAAAACCTGTAATCCGTTTTGCTTCAGTTACAGATTTCAGAATTATAATCTTTTACGGCTTGCATGTCATTAAGTATTATTGTATTAATCAGATTGATAATTGACCGAATTTAATTATGTACACGATAAAGGACTACAAGTTTGACTCGTTCAAGACAGTTGCCAATATGCATAAATCAAATTATGCAAGATTAGCAGAAGATAATACTCTAGAAATTAAAAATATGGGTGTAAAGTATTGTCCTCATCTAAGCTTTGAAGATGAGTATCTGATTTTACGGCAATTAGACCATAAGCAAATTCCCAAGGCATACGATTATGGCCAGGAAACTTTATATAAAGATGAAAAGGTTGTACTTAAGCAACACTTCATTGTTCTTGATCATACGAGCGATACCGACCTTGTCAATTATTACACAATGAAAACTGGGTTTTTCCCTCCAGTAGAAGATGTTGTTAAGTGTTTCATCAGTGTATGCGATCCACTGGACTATTTACACACAAAAGACTTTATTCACTGCGATATCAAGCCCGGTCATATGTTACTGGATCCTGAGACAAGCACAGTCTATTTGATAGATTTCGAGCTCGCAATAAGAAAGGCAGGTGTATTAAAGGGAATTAGTATGGATTATGCTTCTCCCGAACAACACACTCTGGTTGAGCAGCTGAGAGGTACTCCCGAAAATGTTCCATTAGAAGCAATTTCGTTTTTTCTGTCCATCGATGGTAGAGCTGATATTTATTCAACCGGGACTATATTTTACGAAATTCTGACCGGTCAGAAATGGCACGAAACAAAACGTCCTCCAGGCGAATTCAACAAATTAATTCCTTCAAAGCTGGAAGAGATTATTATGGCAACACTGGAAGAAAGCCCGGCTAATAGAATAGCAACTGCAAAGCAGCTTAAACAATCATTGGAAACTTTGGATATAGGGCAGTAATATGAAATTATTAATTATGTCAGATATTCACAGTAATCTTGAAGCTTTGGTGTCTGTCTTTTCTGACCTTCATAGTAATAACGAAAAGATAGACAATATATTAATACCAGGAGATATTGTTGGATACGGTCCTAACCCGAACGAATGTTGCACTATCATAAGGTATTTGATGAATGGCAAACCGTTTTTAAAGAAAGATATTCAGGCGTACATCCAGGAAATAGACATTGACGATACTGACAAAAAAAATATTAATGATTATATTTTTTCAATGAGCAAGAAAGCGTATGTGATAGCAGGCAATCATGACAGAGAGGTAATTGGTCAACCTTCGCTATGTAGTATCATGGCAGCTTCAGCAGGTAATGCTGCAAGGTGGACAACAAAGGTACTTCATAAGGCTAATGCCAGGTTCCTTGAGTCCTTAAGGTATAAAAAGAAAATAAGGAAGCTTGGTATAGAGTTGGTTCACAGTACCCCTATCTACCCTCAAGGTTATAGATATGTTAAGAATGCGTCAACTTTGAACTACGACAGTCTATGTTCGAGTATGACAATTTCCGGCCATACACATAAGCCATCTGCTTATTTGTATACCAAAGAGAAGAGAAATATCTCTGCTTCTGTCTATATCCCGACAGATCAATTCGATAACAGGCTTATGCTGGTCGAAAGAGAGTCAATGGAGAGGCATGAAACATTTAATGTTTCATTAAAACCTGGTCAACGCTATTATATAAACCCTGGTTCAGTTGGCCAGCCAAGAGATGGTACTCCGAAGGCATCTTATATGATTTATGACACTGAGGCAAAACAGGCCTCTCTTAAGAAAGCTGAGTATAATACAGAGGTAGTAAAGAAAAAAGTCCTCAAAGCTACACTTCCATTTGATCTTGCGGAACGCATAGTAAAAGGAGTGTGAACTTTAGAGAATTGTCGTGATAATTACTCTTAAAAAAGGTACTAATAATGGTTTCTTGCAATATCTATTGATGAATTGATCTTTAATAAAAGAACCATTTTGATATAATTTTTTTATTAACATATACGCGTATCTATCGTATAATCAGCGGTTTGCAACTTATTGGTTGCTGTATTTTTTTTGAATATTTTATTTTTTTGAAGGAGGGGGAAATGAACTTGTTGTTTAATAAGTCTGGCAGTAATTGGAAATGGTTGAACGCAATCTATTTTATTGTAAGCGTGTCATGTCTTGTTTATTTTAGTTCCAAGATTCTATTTGCCGGTGACCCAAGTGGAGAGAATACGTATTCTGACAGCATTGAGGGATTAAAATATTCCATTAATTTCACGTGGACACTTGTTGCCGCATTCCTGGTATTTTCGATGCAATCAGGTTTTGCGTTACTTGGTGGATTCCTGCAATCTAAGAACATGCTTGGCTACATGGGACACTGTGTTGTAGATGGTTTTGTAGGTGCACTTCTTTTCTGGATGTGTGGTTTTGCCGTTATGTTTGGTGGTTCCATGGCTGCACCGGGACTCGAATCTGGTAATTGGTTTATGGGATTCAGTGGATTCTTTCTTGGTGGCAACAGTTATGACGTTCAGACTGTTATGCTCTGGCTTTTCCAGATGGTATTTTGCACTAAGGCTGTTACTATTATAGCAGGTGCTGTTGCAGAAAGAATGAAGTTTGCGCCATACGTAATTTACAGTGTTTTTGTATGCGCTATAATCTATCCTGTTTACGGTCACTGGATGTGGGGTGGAGGTTGGTTAAGCACCTTACCTTATGGAGCTGGATGTGTCGACTTTGCCGGATCAGGAGTAGTTCATACTGTAGGTGGAATGCTTGCCCTGGCTGGTGCTTTCTTTCTAGGTCCAAGAAAAAATAAATTTAATCCTGATGGATCTGCTAATGCTATACCAGGTCACAACCTAACACTGGTAGTTGTAGGAACTTTGCTTCTAGCATTTGGATGGTTTGGTTTTAATGCTGGTAGTACACTCGGTGCAACAGATCTGAGAATTTCTGTTGTTGCTACTAATACTTTTCTAGGCGCTGCCGGTGGTGCTGCTCTCGTAATTTTTGTATCATGGATTGCTTTTGGATTTATTGATCTTGGTATGGTTTGTAACGGCGCTCTTGGCGGATTAGTTGCCATAACCGGACCTTGTGCATACGTCCCACCATGGGCTGCTGTAACAATCGGCATACTGGCTGGAGCAATAATGTGGGGTACAGTAATTTTTGTAGAGTCTAAATTAAAGATTGATGATCCTCTCGGTGCTGTTGCTGTACATGGTGCCAACGGTATATGGGGTATGTTTGCGATCGGGATTTTTGCGGACGGAACGTACGGCGGAGTAAGCGGTTGCATCACAGGTTCAATCGGACAGCTCCAAGCTCAGACTATTGGTGCTGGTGCTGCTATTGGATGGGCCCTATTATGTGGAGCATTTGTATTTGGTATTCTTAAATTAACCTTTGGTCTACGCGTATCTGAATTGGTTGAATATGAAGGTGTTGATATTCACTTACACGGTTCACCATGTTATCCTGCTCAAGATGAACTTACTTCTCAACTAGGTAGTCAAGAAGTAGAAGAGACTGTTCATAGAGACATGGCCATACTGGAGGAGTCTATGGTAAAGGATGCAAGCAGGCAGAAGATTTATTCTGATAAACTAGGTAGATGGATCTACGCTAAACCTAACAAGTAAGATATGAGATATTATATCCTACTTATAATTTTGCTTTTAAAATAATTTTTTTGAAAATGTTTTAATTCAAAGGAGGAATACTTAATGAAAAAGATAGAAGCAATAATTCGTCCCGAAAAGTTTGACATCATCAAGGACGCCCTTACAGAAAAGGGTTACGGCGGGATGTCAGTAGCTGAAATGAAGGGACATGGCAACCAGAAGGGTGTCAGTGAGGTCTGGAGAGGAAAGAGATACCGTGTCGACCTGCTGCCAAAGATAAAAATTGAGCTTGTTGTTTCAGATGATGCTGTTGAGCAGGTTGTTCAGACCATTATAGACGAATCACAGACAGGAAGTATTGGGGACGGAAAGATATTCGTATCTGAAATCTCAAATGTGTACAGGATTCGTACTGGTGAACAAGGTGACACTGCAATCTAAAGTAACTAATCTCAGATAAATCTGAGATTAATTGGCTTCTGATTGTTTTTGATAATAATGGAGATCAGTGCTGTCTCGAAACTAATCTATAATTATGATTCGAGACAGTCTGGTCTCCTTTTTTCTTTACTCTTGACTTACAAATTTCTTAAGTAAGCACAATGCCAAATAAAAGTACATACAGTATATTGGGACAATTAACACATTGGTACATTGTTGCTCCTGTCACCATGTTCTGTCTTCTTCTTGTTTTTTTTCACACAGCTGAGGCTGCAGATATAGCCAGTAACTATTCAGTTCATTCAGAAGAGATCATTGACGTGACAGGGGTCAAGGTATCTATCGATCTCGCATGGACATTGTTGTGCGGATTTCTTGTCTTTAACATGCAAGCTGGATTTGCATTTCTAGGAGCTGGTTTTCTTCAAAAAAAGAACACCTTAAACTACCTGACAATGAGTTTTATGGACTTTTGTGTTGGAGGTTTAATTTTCTGGGTATTTGGCTTCGCACTCATGTTTGGAGGATCCTTTCTGGCCTATGGACTTGATGCTGGCGACATGCTTATCGGATATAGTGGGTTCTTTCTCTCTTTTAGCTCTTTTGACTACTCAACGTCAAGTTTGTGGTTGTTTCAAATGATGTTTTCTGCCGCTGCCTGTACAATTGTGGCTGGCGCTGTTGCCGAACGTATTAAGTTCAATACTCATATAATTTGTAGTGCGGTACTTTGCGGCATAATTTATCCAATTTATGGCCACTGGGTCTGGGGAGGCGGTTGGTTATCAAGACTTCCATTCGGATCAGGAATGATTGATTTTGCGGGATCAGGTGTGGTCCATGGGATTGGCGGCTTAATTGCTTTTGTCGGAGCATGGAAAATCGGCCCTAGATTTGGTAAGTACAACCCTGACGGTACACCAAACATGTTTCACGGCCACAATCTCTCTTTTGTAGTATTGGGAACTCTTTTCTTATTGTTCGGATGGTTTGGGTTTAACGCAGGAAGCACATTGGGCTCTACTGACCTCAGGGTTTCAATAATTGCAGCCAATACTTTTCTTGCTGCATGTACAGGCGGAGTGGCGCTTATGTACATCACATACTATGACACCGGGAAATTCGACATTGTTATGACATGTAATGGCACCTTGGCAGGTTGTGTTGCGATAACTGCCTCAGGCGCTTATGTTTCACATTGGGCAGCTGTGGTTATCGGTTTGGTAGCTGTTATCATTTTGAGAGAGAGCTTGCACTTTGTAGAAGTCAGGCTGAGAATTGATGATCCGGTAGGAGCAATTTCAGTGCATGGAGCAAATGGTCTTTGGGGACTACTTTCAGTGGGTATCTTTGCTGATGGTTCCTACCTTGGGGTTAATGGATTAATTACGGGTTCAGGGTGGCAACTATTGTCACAGTTCATTGGATGTATAGTTCTTCTAGCGTGGGCATTAGGAACAGGTTATATCCTGTTCTATATACTAAAGAAAACAGTCGGGCTGAGAGTACCTGTAAGTGAAGAGAACACCGGCATTGATATTTATGAACACGGAATTCCATGCTACCCTGGATTTAATTGATAAACTATCAGATTATATACAAAAGTCATATTATTGTAAAAATTGTGTCAAAAACGCTATGACTACGTATCATTGAAAGGAAATATTATGTTTAAATTAAGAGAATATGAATTTAAGGATTTCAAATACAGACCTGGCCACAGGGCTAATTATGGAATCTTGTGTAAACCTGGTAATGGGGAATGGGGAATGAAATACTCACCTACTTACAGTTATGATCGTGAATACGAAGTATTGAAAAAATTTTCTCATCCTCAAATTCCAAAAAGATACGAAAAGGGTACTGGTAGAGGAGAATTATTTGAAAACGACAAATTAGTATTGAATGAGTATTACATTGTACTACAAAATTTTGAAGGTGAAGATTTGGTTGAGTACTACAAACAGAAAGGTATACCAGATTCCGATGAAATTGGAAACGTAGTCAGGTATATTACAAGTACTGCTGATCCTTTGCAATACCTCCATTCACAAGGATATGTACATGCTGATATAAAACCAGGACATCTAATTCTTAATGAGAACACCGGGACTATAGGCTTGATTGATTTAGAACTCTCCATAAAGGCGGGTGAACTTATAAACGGTTTAACCGTAGAATATGCATCACCTGAACAGAAGCAGATGAACAATCTACTAAAAGATGTAACAGATGAAAAAGGCGAAAAGGCCGTTCTGCAGCAGGTTAAAATTGATGGCAAAACGGACTTGTACACTTTAGGGTTGATATTGTTCGAAGTGCTAACCGGAAAAATTCGAGCACAAACCAGCCAGTCTCCGATAGATATTAACAGTGCTATTCCTCAAAAATTGAATGAGATAACATTGGGACTTCTGGAGGAAGACCCATCGAACAGAATAGCAACAGCAGAAATATTAAAAAGCGAGCTTGCAAGTATTTGACATTCTAGTTTATTGACCACTAGTAATATAAAAATGCATGACTGTGAGATATTCCAAATACCTCGCTGCATTTTATTTTTAAATATTTTTACCTTATAGATATCTAACGAATTTCAATAAAGAACTATTTTATTTTCTGATATCATTGCACATCTTACGTCCTTCCTTATTACTGCCTTTAATGCATACTAGATATGAATCTTGACATATTCAATGTGCTTATTAATAACATTAGAAAAATTGCTAATGACCCTGAGCTCTTTCTTACAAATAAATATCAAGAACATCGCAAACCAAAAGGTTTTCGTCTTGAGCTATACGTAGCTGGAAAATACAACTCGATCTGCAGTAAAATTAAGCGTTTTTTGCACAAAAATTTTGAAATAACCAGTATTGTTTCAAGACAAAGGAAATTAGACGATACACAACACCTTTTCACCTCAACAAGGCACTCTAATAAAACCTTCTGCCCATACTGCGAAAAGGCTGTAGTTCCGAAGAGACTTCATAAATTAGATGCTGCAGATATTATAATTGCACTACTTACCGCAGGAATGTGGGCAATTTTTCTCTTAATTATGTATCTCTTCATGAGAAAATGCCCCACCTGTAATTACAATCTGAGAGGGTTCAAATTCTTTTCTGAAAAAAAAAGGCGCTGACTATTATAAAAATAGCCAACGCCTCCTAAGATCCACTGGTCCAACCATAGTTAACAACAAACGGCAGACTCAACGGTTAATACATTACACAACTTAAAAAGGACTGCTTATTTCAAAGTACCTGTAGATTCAGTTTCTAAGTGGTATGCAGCTTCAGCATGTAGCGTCAGATCCAGACCCTTATCCTCATTCTCTTCAGTTGTCCTTAACCCAGTTGTGTATTTAACGATAAGACAGACTATTATGGTCACAGCAAATGCGTAAACCCACGTTGCCATGAACCCAACAACCTGCAATCCCAATTGATGAAAACCTTCGGCACTCCAGCCTATGAATAAACCATCAACACCATCAGGACCCATAACATACTTAGTACAATAAAGTCCTGTGGCAAATGCACCAATAGTACCGCCAACTCCGTGTACTCCAACAACATCTAATGCATCATCATAGCCAAAAGCAGCTTTCATTTTTACACATGCGAAGTAACAGCCTATTCCAGCCATAACTCCCATCTGAACTGCACCAAGAGGTCCTACAAACCCGGCTGCTGGAGTTATACAAACTAATCCTGCAACTGCACCAGATGCCATACCAAGAAGCGTTGGTTTTCCACGATGAATCCATTCACACACAATCCATGTAAACGCGGCAGTCGCTGCTGCAGTATTTGTAATCACCCATGCAAATGCAGATCTGCCATCAGCTGCCAACTCACTACCCGCGTTGAAGCCAAACCAACCAAACCAGAGCAGACCAGCTCCAAGTGCTATCATTGGAACATTTGCTGGAGGCCTGATATTAGCGTTTTTACGTTTTCCAACCATCACACAGAGTGCTAGCGCAGCAGCAGCGGAGTTAATATGTACAACAGTTCCACCGGCAAAATCAAGTATTCCCATGTTACCGGCCCAGCCACCACCCCATACCCAATGGCAAACAGGATCATAGCAGACAGTCGCCCAGAGTGGGATAAACAACATGCATGCATTAAAGCGCATACGACCCTCTACAGCACCTAATATAAGACCAACAGTAATAATAGCAAATGTCGCCTGAAACGCTACAAAAGTATATTCAGACAACGTACCCGAGAGTGAATCAGGCGTTATACCATGCAGACCTGCCATTCCTAAACCACCGATAAAGCTTCCATGATCAGCGCCAAATGAAAGGGCATATCCCCAGAATACCCACTGAACACTGATTATGGCCATACACAAGAACACCATCATAATCATGTTGTTCAGGTTTTTAACAGAACACATGCCGCCATAAAAGAAAGCAAGACCAGGTGTCATGAGCAGCACCAGGGCAGAGCAGGTAAGTATCCAGGCATTATCACCGGTATCAAGTGTGGCGTCATCAGCCCATCCCGTTTGGGACGCCACTACCATAAAGACCAACATTAAAACAGAAATATAACTAAACTTTCTCATTCGCGTAACCTCCTTTTGTCTTGTCAACAAACATTTTTATTTAAACTATCCAAATACGTTAACAACTTATTCATAATCCTTAAAAAATTGTTAAATTGCTTTTGCTCCTGACTCGCCAGTTCTTATACGAATGCAGTCTTCCACGGTTGAAATGAATATTTTTCCATCTCCAATACTACCGGTTCTTGATACTTCACAAATAGCATCAGTTACCTTTTTTACATCATTATCATCTACAACTGCTTCAATCTTAATTTTCGGTAACAGATCTACAGCATACTGTCTACCACGATACACTTCAGTAATACCTTTCTGAGTACCGTGCCCTTTTACTTCAGTAACTGTCATACCAGCTACACCCAGGGCCTTTAATGCTTCTTTAGCACCACTTAATTTTTCATCCCTGATAATTGCTTCAACTCTTTTCATTACAGCTACCTCCTATTAAAGCACCAAATAATAAAAAAATTACGATTAATACACACTACCGATTATATGTGCTCCCCCCCTCTTTCAGCCAACAAGGTCTACCTCTTCTCAAAACTTAAAATCGCCCGTATAACTAATCCAGAGGCCTGGGATTTTATCGGGCACTAAAAAAAATATTCTAACTTATTAATCTCAGCAATGTATAAGCTCAACGCCTTAAGCATTAACTTTAATTAACAAAAAAACCGTGTTGCCATAGTCAATCTATAGTAACACGGTTTTTCGGTTTACA
>CAYTLC010000063.1:228-12938 GCA_964438395.1 uncultured Candidatus Scalindua sp. | reverse complement strand
TTCTTCTCTTGCAGGTGAATTGGTGAGAGTATGTATGTCCTCCGGCAAAACCTCAATCCTGGCTATTGTTTCATGGTGCCTTACTCTGAATTGTATCAGGCCTAAACCTCTCAAATATTTCTCTGCTTCTGAAACCATACTTATCTTTTCTTCCGTGATAGACTGTCCATATGGAAATCTGGAAGACAAACAGGCATATGCGGGTTTATTCCAGTTAGGAAGATTTAGAAATTTAGAGACTTCGCGTATGTCCTCCTTTGCCAAACCGGCTTCTTTTAAAGGGCTCCTGACATCCAGTTCTTTGGAGGCTTTCAATCCTGGACGGAATTCCTGTGTGTCGTCCAGATTAGCACCGTCTGCAACATTCAGAAAACCATGTTCTTTTGCAATCTCTTTCAGCTTCCCAAATAGTTCAGTTTTACAAAAATAGCACCTTTCGGGAGGATTGTTTGCGAATCCTTCGATAGCCAGTTCACTGGTATCAACTACCAGATGCTTAATGCCTATCTCACTGGCCAGCTTTTGTGACTCCTTAAACTCAAAATCCGGATATGTTTCCGATCTTGCAGTAACCGCCATTGAGTTGTCTTTAAGGGTGTCATAGCATACTTTGGCAACAAGTGTACTGTCCACACCACCCGAAAACGCAACCACAACACTCCCCAGTTCGCTGACAATCTCTTTTAATTTAGATAGTTTCTCTTCTACTTCCAAAAATATATCCTCTTTGAAATTAGCTGTCTGGCCCTCAATTGTGCGTCCTACGAGGTGGCCAAAATTACGAGCTGAAAATTAATTTTCAGCTAACGATGTTAACACACACACATGATGAATGCAAATATCGATTTAGGGCATTTAGAGGAGTTAAGTGGAAGCACAAAGCAGAATACATATTCTTTTGAAGACAATTTCCTGCAGTATAATAAGTTGCCTGTTTTCTCGGATATTGCCTTAATTCGTAAAGTGTATAATTAACGTCAGGACCAGATATTTTTCTCTGAAATGATACCCAGGCAGGCATCTACAACATCAGAATCGTAAACAATACCTCTATTATTAAATATCACTTCTTGCGCCTTTTCAATACCGAGGGCAGGCCGATAGGGTCTATGTGGTACTATGGCATCCACAACATCAGCAACGCTCAGAATTCTAGCTTCAATGAGAATGTTTTCTCCTTTTAAACCGGATGGATATCCGGAACCATCCATTCTTTCGTGATGTTGAAGTACGAATTCTGCAATGGGCCATTGAAATTCAATCGACTTCAATATGTCGTAGCCTGCCTGTGAATGTGTCTTTATCATATCGAATTCCAATTCAGTTAACTTGCCGCATTTACTGAGTATCTCAGTGGGTACCTGCATCTTTCCAATGTCATGGATAGTCCCTGCCAGGTGAATGCTGTCAATTTGCTCCTTAGGGATATCCATTTTTTCTGCTATGGCACTGGCAAGGTCTGCAACCTGTCGCTGGTGACCGGCGGTATAAGGGTCCCTCATTTCTACTGTCATTGCCATTGCATGGATGGTTCCTTCAATATTTGTCTTTATTTTGTCCGTACTCTTTTTGAGTTCTTTATAGAGAGATTCACTAAGCTTGACGTTACTGGTGATAATCCTATACGATTCTACAGCACTGACTACAGTATCCATGAGCTGTTCAGGATCTCCCTTTTGTACATAAGCGTGTGGCCGGAACTGCCTTCTCAGGTCTCTTCTCTCCTCCTGCCTGGCAGTCGCTCCTGTGTGGAAAATTATAGGTACGTATGGGTTTAATGACTTGATCTTTTTGAATACCTGTAGTCCTGTCATATCTGGCATATTAATGTCCAGCACCACAGCATGAATATTGCTATCGAACTTGTTTATTGCTTCCTTACCTGTCGAAAATGCGTCAATCTGATAACCTTCTTCTTCTAATAAAAGTGCGGTAGTTCTGAGGACGGAATCGTCATCATCTATAACCATTACTTTCGCTTTTTTCTGTTTGTATGAGTTGACATCCATGTCACTTTTTATGAATTAATACTTTGTCAGGCTGATCCGGAATCATTGCCCTCTAATGGCAACCTGATAAACATTGTTGTTCCGACTCCTTCTTGACTCTTTACATCAATAACTCCATTATGTTTTTGAATAATTCCATGGCATACTGCCAGGCCAATTCCGGTTCCACGTGGTTTTGTTGTAAATAGTGGATCGAATATTTTTTTGATCTCCTTTTCAGGAATACCACATCCCGAATCTCCTACTTCAACTTCCATAAAACCATCTGACACCTTTGTACTGATTTTCAAGTTTCCACCATCCGTCATTGCCTGGTAAGCATTCTGAATCAAGTTTATCAGAACCTGGCCTATTTGATTTGCATCTATCATTATCATGGGTAGATCAGGTTGAAGGTTTTTGGACAGTTTGATGTTTTCAGCTATCTCGACTCTCGACAGTGCATCATTAACAACAGTATTAATGTCAAAGGCGAGCCTGCTGGGTTCACTAATACGCGTGAATCCTAGAAGATCATTTGTGATTTTGGAGCATCTGTCAATTTCGTTGTCCATTATATCAAGAAATTGTATGATCTTTTCGTCGATGTCCGGGATTGCTTCCTTGGACAATTTTCTTTTCAAAAGGAAAACCGCGTTCTTTATTGCACTCAGTGGATTTCTTAATTCATGACTTACTCCGGAGGCTAAAGTACCTACAGCGGAAAGCTTTTCTGCTCTTACCATTTGCTCTTGTACCTCATTCGATTGTACATTCTTCCGGATCAACTCACTGTTCATTAACGATAGTTCCTTGTTTGCGTTCTCAAGTTTTTTTATAATGGCTTCTTTTTCTTCAATGAGTTGTTTCAGGTTATTTTCCATTTGGCTAAATTGGGGTGTACGTAAGTCTTTTCAACTTCTGGCTTAAATCCCCGGGTGCTACCTTATTTGAGTGGGAAAAAGTGTTAAAGCAATTACAGATGCAAATTGTTGTTTAGAATATGACTGCCTGTGAAATACTATTTTTGTGGTAACATCCATGTCAGGTTGAATTGATTAAATCAGGCCTCCTTGCCTTTATTAGCTTATTATGTTATTCAATACTCTATAAAAGTCAAGCTATTAATACTTCTCTGTTGCAGCAAAAATCTGTGAAAAAGTTAATCGATCAGCTTGGAGTAATATAGTCTGTTATTAAGCGTTTCAAGTCAGGCTTACTTGTTTCCTGGAGTTCGTAATTTGCCCTTATGATGGGCTTGTTTATCCTGATTATTTTACCTAAATCTATTGGTGTACCTGTGATGACAGTATCACAATCTGTTTGATTAATAGTCTCCTCAAGATCAGTGATCTGCTTGCTGCTATAACCCATGGCGGGGAGAAGCTTGTCAATATCAGGGTATTTATTGAATGTCTCTTTTATACTACCGACTGCATATGGTTTAGGGTCAACAATTATGGATGCACCATATTCTCGGGCTGCCAGGACAGCGGCACCATATGCCATTCCGCCATGTGTTACTGTAGGTCCATCCTCCACAGCAAGAACTCTGCAGTCCTTTATTCTGTCCGGGTCCTCAATCGAAATTTTCAAGGTTGCGTCAATGATGGAAGCTTTTGGATTTCTTTGCTTTATATTCTCTTTAACCTTGATTATGTTTTCAGGATCGGCATATTCTTCTTTGCTTATAATAACAATGTGTGCAAGCATGAGGTTTGTTTCGCCGGGGAAATACGTTAATTCATCTCCCGGTCTGTGTGGGTCTACAAGGGTTATATGGAGATCAGGTTTGAAGAATGGTAAGTCGTTATTACCTCCATCCCATAATATTACGTCGGCTTCTTCTTCTGCCTTTCTTAATATCGCTTCATAATCAACGCCTGCGTAGACGACGATTCCCTGTTCTATATGAGGTTCATATTCCTCCATCTCTTCTATAGTGCAGTCATGCAAGGCAAGGTCTTCATACGTTTCAAAGCGCTGTACTTTCTGCTTTGCCAGATCTCCATAAGGCATAGGATGGCGGATAGCCACGACCTTCTTCCCGGTGTCCTTTAGTATGCGACTTACTCTTCTTGTAGCGGCACTCTTACCACATCCTGTTCTGACAGCGCAGATAGCAATAATAGGGACTTTGCTGCTGAGCATAGTTTGTTCCGCACCCATAATCACAAAACTGGCGCCGGCAGCCTGAACCTCGCTGGCCTTGTGCATCACGTATTCGTGTGGCACATCACTGTATGCAAAGACAACGTCTTCAACCTTCTGATTTTTGATGAGTTCAGTCAGCTCATTTTCATCATAGATCGGAATGCCGTTAGGGTATAATCTGCCTGCAAGTTCAGATGGATATTTCCGGTCAGCGATATTCGGGATCTGAGTTGCCGTGAATGCTACAACCTCATAGTCTTCATTGTCTCTAAAGGCAACGTTGAAATTATGGAAATCCCTTCCTGCTGCTCCCATTATCAGGGTTTTTCTTTTTTTCATGCTTTTCAGTCCTGAGATATTATTGTTAATATGATTTGCAGTTTAAAATTACTATAGTATGAAATAAATATCAATAGAAAACAGTTATGACTGTTCTGTTTTCTCAGAATCCGCTTGCCTTGATTCTGGATTGGGAATACAATTGCTTAACTGCCGTAGATGATTTTCGCAGAACTGTATTCTTGCGCGTGTCTCTTTTAAAATAATAATAGATAGCGGTATGGCGTTTCGACTATTCACAATATGTTTTCTTGTTATTTCTCATTTGTTGGTTTTTATGCATACATCAACTGCTGAACATATTAAACTGGACCTCAAGGAGCATCGCTTAAAGAATGGCTTAAGACTGATACTCAGCGAAGACCACTCTTCTCCGATAATAAGTTTTCAGGTGTGGTACAATGTGGGCTCCAGAAATGAAAGACCGGGTATAACAGGTATTTCACATCTCTTTGAGCATATGATGTTCAAGGGTTCAAAAAACGTTGAACCGGAAGAGCATGGTCGTATCATCCAACAAAATGGAGGTACGGATAATGCCTTTACTGCCAGGGATATGACTGCTTACTTTGAAAACCTTCCCAGTTCGCAGCTCGAATTAGCTGTAAGGCTGGAGGCAGACAGGATGGCTCACCTTCGACTTACTGCTGATACTCTTGCGTCTGAAAGAGAGGTTGTAAAAGAGGAGAGGCGTATGCGGGTTGATAATTCACTTTTTGGTAAATTAAGTGAAGCGCTATACTCAACTGCATTTACCAGGCACCCATATAGATGGCCGGTAATAGGATGGATGTCCGATATTGATTCAATAAGCCTGGAGGATTGTAAGGCCTTTTACAGCTCACACTATGCGCCAAATAATGCTACTGTTATATTAATTGGTGATATAGATTTTCAGGAAACTATTGCTATTGTAGAGAAGCATTTTGGAGAAATACCACCTGCAGAGCTTACGGATGAAGTGATACCAGTAGAAGAGATTCAGAAGAAGGGGAGAGAGAAAGACCTTTTTGTTGATGCAAGCTTTCCTTGGCTTGCCGTCGCTTATCACATACCGGAAGCAGCTCATGAGGATATTCCGGTGCTGGAACTGATAGGAAATATACTGACAAGTGGGCGTAGTTCCAGGCTCCACCGGAGGGTTATATATGAGGATCAATCAGCACTGTCAGTTTTTGTATCGATTGACAACAACAGAGCCCCGGGACTATTTGTTATTACGGTAAACAGCATAAAAGAGGGGCACACTCTGGAAGAAATAGAGTCCGTGGCCAATGAGAGTCTTGAACTGCTCAAGGCTGAGATGGTAACTGAGCGTGAACTTGAGAAGGCAATAAATCAAATGGAAACAAATCTCATCTTTGGTCTTCAGACCAACTTTGTCAAAGGCATGCGCATAGGGTTCAGTCTTTCAAGAACGGGAGACCCGTTGGGCTTTGTAAAGAAACTGGAGCGTTACCGAAATGCAACCGCGAAAGATATACAAAAAGTAGCAAAGAAGTATTTTGCTCCCGAGAATCGAACTATAATAAGGCTGTTTCCTAAAGAGAATTCTGAGATACCTTCTACAAAATAATGTTTGGAATTATGGGGCATGAGTTTACGGGGAATTTAGAAATTGCTTCGTGTTCAGGTTTTCGTGCTTCGGATTTAATGTTCTGATATTGCATATGTTAAAATTCACAAAACCGTGTTTGTGTCGCTATGTTTTTGTAATTACTTTGATCTTATTTACTGTCCTTGTTAGTGATAGACACTTGAGCGGCGAAGGGAATATAGTACCCATGAAATACCGGAAGGTAACACTCGATAACGGACTGAGAGTAATCATGGTTGACCACCATGAATTGCCAATAGTAGCAATAGAGTTGATGGTAAAGGCCGGCTCTGTACATGAGTCCCGGGAGAAGCCCGGGCTTGCACATATTGTTGCACAGCTACTCCGTGAGGGTACGCGTACAAAGGAATCCTTGGAGATTTCTGAGAGTATTGATTTTATTGGTGGTTCTCTGAGTGTTGATTGTGAATATAGCTCGTCATCAGTTACAACTACTGCACTTGTAAAACATTTTGAGACTATACTTGACTTGCTTTCTGAAGTTACAAGGTTCCCTGCGTTTAATCCTAAAGAGATAGAACTCCACAGGGATAAGACTATTACTGCCATACTCAGGGAAAAGGATAATAAGGCGTCCATAGCCAGTAGACATTTCAGTGAGATGCTATACGGTGGACATCCCTATGCCAACCCTCCTATCGGGACGGCAAAAGGTCTTAAGGCTATATCAAGAGATGAAATCATACAGTTTCACAAAACACATTATCTGCCCAATAATTCTATCCTGACAGTAGTTGGAGACATCGATTATGAAAAGACGCTTGCCGACATAAAGAAGACCTTTGGTGACTGGAAGAGAGGAGAGGTTCTGCAGCCGACATTGCCTCCTGTAACCAAAATAGACGGTTATAAGATAAGGATTGTGAATAAGCCTGATCTGACACAGACAGAAATCCGTCTTGGGCATATGGGTATTGCACGAGACGATCCAGATTATTTTGCAATTATGCTCCTGAATCATATTTTTGGCAGGGGGCCGGCATCCAGGCTCTATACCAAGGTGAGGTCTGAGAAAGGCCTTACTTACGGTGCTAACAGTGGATTTGCGGCAAGAAAATTACGGGGGCCGTTTTATGTAAGGACGTATAGTAAAAATGAAACTGCAATTGAAACACTTCTCGTGGTACTTGACGAGTTGAAAAAGCTGAAGTCTGGCGGTGTGACAAAGGAAGAGCTGGCCAGCGCCAAATCCTTTTACGTTGGCCATTATCCCTTGAGCATGGAGACAGCTGCTCAGATCGCCTCCAGGATTTTAGTTCAGGAGTTTTACGGTCTGCCTGAGGATTATATAGAAAAATACCTCGATAATGTTATGGCTGTTTCCATGGAGGATATTGAAGGTGCAATAAAGAGGGTACTCGATCCGGAGAATATGGTAATTACTCTCGTGAGCAAATCGGAAGATATTCTGAAAGAGGCGAAAGCATTGGGAGAGGTTGAGTTGAAGGAGCTATGATGGCAGCAGAAAAACATAAAATAATTACTATTTGACCTATTGAAAATTAATTCTCTGATATTTATAGGGGAGCTGGAATGGCAGAACAAAAAGCGACTAACATCAAATGGCATCATGGAAAAATAACAAAAGATGACAGGGCAAAGCTGCTGAACCAGAAAGGTGCAACCATATGGCTTACAGGCCTTTCAGGTTCTGGGAAGTCGACAATTGCAGTTGAACTTGAACACGCACTTATAGAAAACAAACACCAGGCGTATATACTAGATGGTGATAATATACGTCATGGCCTGAACAAAAATCTTGGCTTCTCACCAGAAGATCGCACTGAGAACATTCGTCGGATTGGTGAAGTAGCAAAGTTGTTCACTGAGGCAAATATAATAACAATTGCTGCTTTTGTGTCTCCATATAGAGAAGATAGGGATAATGTCAGGAAACTTCTGGGACATGGTGAATTCGTAGAGATTTATGTTAAGTGCTCTATCGAGGTTTGCGAAACACGTGATACAAAAGGGTTGTATAAAAAGGCACGTGCCGGTGAGGTCAAAGATTTTACTGGTATCTCAGCGCCTTATGAAGAACCACTGAATCCTGAGTTAACAATTGATTCCTCAATGTTGTCGGTGGAGGAATCGACAAGATCTATTTTAAATTATCTTGAAGTAAAGGGGTATGTGACGTTTTAGGGAAAGAATGTTATTTCTGATTTTGAATAACAATGTAAATTAACTCATTCCCATTATCATACTTTGCAGTTTTTCGTTTAGATCACTAATTTGAAATGGTTTAACAAGTGCGTCGTTGAAACCATATTTTCTAAAGTCAGACATTACCGGATCATCTGAAAAACCACTTGATACAATCGCTTTTACATCAGGATCTATTTCAAGTAATTTCTCAATTGTTTCCTTGCCTCCCATACCATTTGGTATTGTCAAGTCCATTATGACTGCATCAAAAAGTTTATCTGATTCTATGGATTCTTTGTACAGCCCTATTGCTACCGCGCCATCTTCGGCTGTTTCAACTTCATATTTAAGATTTTTTAACAGTTCGGCAACTATACGCCTTATTACATCATCATCATCCATTAACAAAACCCTTCCCTTGCCTTTTATTGGTGCTTTTCCCTTAGTACTTTTCAGGACTGTCCTTGCCGTTATCTCCTTATGGGAAGCCGGAAGGTAAATATAAAAGGTTGTGCCAATACCTACTTTCGATTCCGCTGTAACAAATCCATCGTGTTTGTTGACTATAGAGTAGACAATAGAAAGTCCAAGACCCCTGTCATCCCCACCTGTGGTAAAGTAAGGATCAAATATCTTTGGCAGATGTTCCTGTGATATACCGTTCCCATCATCTGCAATGGTTATCTTTACATACTCTCCAGCCGTCAGTGGTAAAGTTATTTCCTTATTAACATTAATATTTTCGGCTTCTATCCTGATGGTTCCACCTCCTGGCATTGCCTGGTCTGCATTTTTAGTGAGATTGCCGATAACCTGACTTATCTGCCCTTTATCAGCTTCAACTGACCAGAGATCGTCTGGCAAATCAAGCTCACATGTGACATTAGAACGGCTCAAAGCAAGATCGGCTGAATCACTTATTACTTCCGGTATGGAAATAGTGTTCTTTACAGGATCTCCGCCTCTGGAGAACGTAAGTAGTTGCTGAGTTAGATTCTTTGATTGGAGGACAACTTTCTTGGCTTCTTCCAGTCGTTTATAAATTTCATCATCCGGATTTGCACACGTCTCTGCCAGAGCGATCATGCTCAATATTCCCTGCAAACTATTGTTGAAATCATGAGCTATACCACCTGCGAGAATACCAACCGATTTAAGTTTCTGCATCTTAACAAGTTCTTCTTCCATCTTCTTACGCTCGGTGATATCCTCCACTGCAGATACTGCTCCACACTGCTTGCCACTACTGTCATGAAGCGAATAAAAAGATACTTGATACCATCCATCCATAGTGGGAAAACAGGTTTCAACTGATACTTTATCAGAGGTGCCTGAAAGAACTGCAGTACATGGGCATCGAGGATCGTCTGTTGCTGTGCCGTAGTATATCAAACGATAGTCCATGCCTATTATATTACCGTGAGTTGCTTCAAAACAATCCCTCATGGCTTTGTTGGCACGCAGGATTGTACCTGACATATCCAGAATACAGACTTGAGACGAAAGGGCGTTAAATGATCTTTCCCACTCTTCTTTCTGTTCTGCTATTATCTCCTGTTGACTTTTAAGTTTTACATTAATATCTAAAAGGTCTTTATTCAACTTTTTAAGAACTTTCTTGCTGGAACTAATTTCGTAAACTGTTTGTGTCAACAATTGAGACTTAACGTGAGCCAGATAGGATTGACAACGCATGCGTAACGTTTTCTCTGTAAGTTCCTTATTTATGGAGATCACATCACTGACATGTTGTGAGCTTGTACGAATGATATCCTTTTCGTATTCACTCATGGTATATTCCCATCTATATCGATACCGCAAGGAGTGGTTTTGAGATGATCTATCGCAATTTGAATATTTTCACCTTCAATGACGGAACCGTGCTGCGGTAAAATTCGCTCAATCTCATACCCTTCCAGTCGTTCCAGGAAAGCCTTAAGAATACGGTTACTTGGCATATATATTTGATGAAATGCAGCAATTTGACTGAGAAAATCATCACTGGTAAAAAGATTCCACTCTTTAGATACAGCTCCAAATATATCACCTGAGAACAGGCTTTTGGTTTGACGGTCATAAGTAACAATGGCTCCGGGAGAATGCAGATAAGGAGCGAACAAAAAGTCCAGAACTCTTCCACTCCTTAAGGTTAGCTTCAGGTCATGTTCGTCAACTGCGTAAAAGTCCGAACGTACACCGAGATGACGAATAAGGCGGATAGAATTTGTGTGTGCAACTATTTCCAAATTTCGATTATTAATAACATCCTCTACCACGGACAAACTACCGCAGACATCAGGGTCTTGATGGCAGACAACAATTGCAGTAATTTCCTCAGGCTTAACAAGCTCTATAACTTTTCGCATAACGATAGGAAAGTGAGTGATAGAACCCGGATCGAACAAAATAATATCATTATCATCGATAAGTAAATAAGGGTTGCAGTGCAGATACGAATCCTTATCGTAAAAACCTACCCAATGAATATCGCGATTAATTGAAACAGCGTTGTTAAGATCAATTCTTTTCATAATATTTCATGTTTTTGTAAAATGTAATCGTTTCATTATACATATAATTTTACATATAGCTAACTGTAATTATAACATTATGATTTAGAAGGATATAACAAGTAAGTTAAAGACCAGCCGGATAGACCATTCAGTTGATCAGTGTGGAAGGAGAGAGGTGGTTTTATGGTTCTCCATTCGTTATCACTTTCTGTAATGTTATATCAAGTTCATGAAGTTCATGTGGTTTGGCTAGGACACCTCTGAAACCGTATTCTTTGTAGTTGGCCATTATCGGATCATTTGCATAACCACTTACCACGATAGCTTTAGCATCTGGATCTATTTCAAGCAGTCTCTTAATGGTCTCTTTACCACCCAGACCTCCGGATATTGTCAAATCCATTATGACTGCATCAAAAGGTTTGCCTTTCCCATTTTCACTCTCGTATAAACGTATTGCCTCTGAACCTTCTTCGACGGCTTCAACCTCATATTTAAGACCCCTTAGTTGTTTGCATAATATAGTTCTAATTACATATTCATCTTCCATTAACAAGATTTTTCCTCTACTTATGACCGGTTTATCTTCATCCTCTCCTTTGACAGGCTCAAGGATAGCATCTTCGACTTTTCTTAGAACAGATTGTTTCGGGATTTCTTTCTGTGAAGCAGGCAAATACATGTGGAAGGTCGTGCTGACTCCTATTTTTGATTCTACTGTAATGTGCCCGTCATGCTTCTTGATGATAGAATAGGTGGTTGCAAGTCCCAGACCACTACCGCTCTTCTTGGTCGTGAAATAAGGATCAAATATTTTTTGTAGGTTTTTCTGAGATATACCTTCTCCGTTATCTTCAATCGTTATCTTTACATACCTTCCTTCTTGCAGTGGTAATGGATTTTTTTCTGCAATATTTATGTTTTCAGCCCAGACTCTTATATTTCCGCCTTCCGGCATTGCCTGTCTGGCATTGATAATAAGATTGCTGAAAACTTGATTCATCTGTCCTTTATCAGCATCTATCACCCATAGGCCGTCCAGTACGCCAAGTTTGCACCTGACATTCGAACCGCTCAAAGCAAGTCTGGTAGAATGCATTATTAATTCTGATACAGAGATAGTCTTCTTAACAGGCGCTCCACCTTTAGAGAAGGTGAGTAGTTGTTGGGTCAAACCCCTTGATTGGAGGACTGCTTTACTGGTTTCTTCTAAATATTCATGAATTTCGTCATTTGGATCTGTATGCATTTTTGCTAAAGAAATATAACTCAAAATTGCCTGTAAACTATTGTTGAAATCATGAGCAATACCACCTGCCAGCATACCTACAGATTCAAGTTTCTGGACCTTTATAATCTCTTTCTCCATCTCCAGACGTTCGGTAATATCTTCAACCATAGAAAGAATTGAAAATGTCTTGCCGCTCCTGTCTTTTAGTGGGGTATTGTACCACTGGCACGTTATCAATTTACCGTCTTTTCGGATATTATTATCTTTCTCAGAATATGATGATACATTTCCTTCCTGCAAATTTTCAATAACCTCCTCAACTTGTTGGTGAGCCTCCTTCGGGACAATAAGATCTGCCGCGAATTTGCCGAGTGTTTCACTCTTAGAGTATCCAAAGATTTTCTCTGCGGCATGATTCCATTCAAGCACACGAAATTCCTCATCCCATAGAATGTAACCGGCAGGCATCTGTTCAATACTTATTTGAAGTTGTTCATTAATTTTTTGAAGCTCCTGAGAAGCCTGTTTCTGCATAGTAATGTTGTCTTTAACAGCAACAAAATGAGTAATCACACCTTTGTCGTTTTTAATAGGTGAGATAATTGCAGATTCCCAGAAAAATTCTCCGTTCTTTTTCTTATTACAGAATTCCCCTCTCCATTCATTACCCGATGTAATGGTCTTCCACAGTTCTTTGTATACTTCAGGGGGTGTTCTGC
>CAYTLC010000063.1:0-218 GCA_964438395.1 uncultured Candidatus Scalindua sp. | reverse complement strand
ATTCCAATGGCTTCTTCAAGGCTGTAACCGGTGAGCTGGATAAATTTAGGATTTACGTATTCTATATTACCTTCAGTATCAGTAATTAAGACAATATTAGGGCTCTGTTCTACAGCACGTGACAGCTTATGTATTTGCTCCTCTGCATGCTCGCGCTCAGTGATTTCTAATGTAAGCATTTCATTAGCGCTACGTAATGTATTTGTAGATCTAACGAT
>CAYTLC010000062.1:8964-13372 GCA_964438395.1 uncultured Candidatus Scalindua sp. | reverse complement strand
GAAATTATGGGCCATTTAGGAGATGTTTACTATTCTCTTGGATCTTGGGAAGAAGCGCAGCGTCAATGGGAGGGTGCACTGGATTTGTGGAATAAGTCAGAGAAAGAAGTACCTTCGCATTTAAAATATGAAACTGCCCGTGAGTTAGAAGCCAAGAAAGTAATCCAAAACAAGCTAAACAAGATTCGATGCTTAAAGATGGTAGAAAGCTCTAAAGAAAAAACTATACCAGAAAAAAGGGTAGTTGCTAATCATAACAGTAATATATAGAAAATGGTAAAGATGTATAAATTAATGAAAGGTAATCAGTAATGTCAGGACATTCTAAGTGGTCAACAATAAAACATAAAAAAGGGGCGGCTGACGCAAAGAGGGGTAAGGTTTTTTCCAAGCTGGCAAAGGCCATTACTTCAGCGGCTAGACAAGGTGGTGGAAACCCTGATATGAATTTAAAGTTGCAGTATGCAATTGATAGTGCGAAATCTGAGAATATGCCCAAGGATAATATTGAACGGGCAGTACAGAAGGGTACAGGTGAGTTAGGTGCCGATGTAGTTCTTTATGAATGCCTTTACGAAGGTTACGGATCTAATGGAGTTGCTGTTATGGCAGAGATATTGACTGACAATAAGAACAGGACTGCAGCAGAGATTAGAAAGGTTTTTGAAATGTCCGGAGGGAACCTCGGCGAGTCGGGTTCTGTATCATGGATGTTTCAACAGAAGGGAATAATAACTGTTAACTCTGAAGGGATTGAGGAAGATGAGTTGATGGCACTTGTTCTTGATGCAGGTTGCGATGATTTACATGTAGAAAATGGAAAATATGAAATTGACTGTGAAACAAAGGATTACAATAATGTCAAAAAGGTGTTGCAGGATGAAGGTATAAAGATCGAGTTCGCTGAGATCAGCTGGATCCCAAGTACGCTTATCGAGCTAGATGAGGCAAAAGGTAAGAAGGTAGTTTCGCTTATGGAAAAGTTAGAGAATCATGATGATGTACAGAATGTTTATGCTAATTTTTCGCTTCCGGAAGGATTTTTGGCAGAGTTATGATCTTTGGGTTGGCTGGTTTTCTGTCCTTTATCTGAACCGTTCTCCTTCTTAGTAGTTTTCTTCTTATCTTCTTTTATGTTTAGTAGTTCAAGGATTTGTTCGGCTTCCAGAACTTCCTCTTCTTCAAGTTTCTTAGCCAGGAGATCCAGCTTGTCTTTGTTCTTTTCGATCATGGACTTGGCTTTCGCATAAGAATCCTTGATGATTTTTGTTACTTCTGCATCAATTTCTATTGCGGTTTTTTCACTAAACTCTTTTTCCTGTACAAGATCGTGCCCAAGGAAAACATTCCCTTGTTGCCTTCCGAATGTTTGAGGGCCGAGCTCGCTACTCATTCCAAATCTACATACGATGCTCCTGGCCATCTTTGTTACTCTTTCCAGGTCATTTTGGGCTCCGGTTGATAACTCGTTAAAGGCGATTTCTTCTGCGGCACGACCAGCAAGTAGGACGCACAGAGTATCTCGCATTTCAGATTCCCTGGTCAAATATTTATCCTCGCTAGGCAGCTGTAACGTATAGCCTAATGCCGCCGCTCCACGTGCAATAATAGATACCTTGTGTACCGGATCAGTATTAGGTAATAGTGCCGCTACAAGAGTATGGCCTGATTCGTGATAAGCGACTATACTTTTTTCTTCATCACTTATTACCCTGCTTTTCCTTTCAGGTCCGGCAATAACCCTCTCTATCGACTCCTCAAGTTCAGGCATTTCCACAAATTTCTTATCACGACGTGCAGCAAGCAAAGCTGCCTCGTTGATGACATTTGCCAAGTCAGCGCCGGAAAAACCGGGAGTGCGCTTTGCTATTGTATTTAGATTTCCATTAGGTTCAATTTTAACGTCTTTAGCATGCACCTTTAGGATCTCTTCCCTTCCGATCAGATCTGGTCTGTCTACAGTTACTTGCCTGTCAAATCTTCCCGGACGGAGTAATGCGTTGTCCAAGACGTCAGGTCTGTTTGTTGCTGCGATGATAATTACTCCGCTATTTGAAGTGAAACCATCCATCTCGGCCAGCAGCTGATTTAATGTTTGTTCGCGTTCGTCATGGCCACCGCCTAAGCCAGCACCTCTTTGTCTTCCAACGCTATCAAGCTCATCAATAAATACTATACAAGGAGCTTTCTGCTTGGCTTGTGAGAACATGTCACGTACTCTTGCGGCACCCATACCAACAAACATTTCTACAAAATCAGATCCACTTATTGAGAAAAACGGTACCCCGGATTCACCCGCAACTGCTTTTGCCAGGAGTGTTTTTCCTGTTCCCGGTGGTCCTATGAGTAGAACACCCTTTGGAATCTTACCTCCCAGCTTTTGGAATTTTTGAGGATACTTCAAATACTCTATTATTTCTTCCAGCTCTTCCTTCGCTTCATCACATCCGGCAACATCCGCAAAAGTAGTTTTTTTCGCATCTTCTGCGGCATAAAGTTTAATCTTTGCCTTTCCAAAGGAAGCAAAAGGACTTCCCATCCCTCCGACTTTTTTTGATATGAAAAACCAGGCAATTCCAATAATTAAAAATGGAAAAACCCACCACATAATCATATTTCTTAGAAAATTATTCTCTACCTCTCCCTTGAACTTAACATTTTTGTTTTCTAATTCGTTAACCAGTTCGATATCCTGGACGGGAACAGTAATGAAAGGAACGGGTTTGTTTTGCTCAGATGTCATACTTTCATAGTGCCCCTTAATTACTTTTTCTCCTACGGTGCAATCAACTATCTTTCCAGCACTTAAATACTCTCTGAATTGGCTGTAAGTAATTTCACCGGCTTTTGGCGACATGAACATCTGTATGACGTATAAAACTACTAGAAAAAGGAGTAAATATCCTATGGAAAAACTAGTTTTTTTAGTTTTTGTATTTTTGGGTGTTTTTCTCGGAGATTTCTTTTCTGTATTTTTCATTTAATCCCTATGATATAAGTGCTTGTGACTTATTGCGCATGTCTATTGTATATAAAATTGCAAACCAGAATTATATGAAAATATCGGTTTTAAGTCAAAATAATAAATTCGTAGATCCTTCTGTGCTCTAGCAGCTTAAGTAGAGTGGCAGAAATTTATAGAAGATTGGGTACAATTTAATAAGAAAACATGAGGAAAAAGAGGGGAGTAATGCAAAAAAGATTTCTTACTGTTCTTGTGGCAGTAATGGTCGGGGCGACTGGATTCGAACCAGCGACCTCTTGAACCCCATTCAAGTGCGCTAAGCCAAGCTGCGCTACGCCCCGAAAATGAAACATCTGCTTTGATTTTGGGAACGAGATTATATCAAATAACTCTTATTCTTCAAGCACTTTTGCACATTCCATTTTGACTCAACTGCATTTTAAATAAAAACTTATAAGCATTATTTTGGAAACATGGTGTAGTGTTTCTCGGTTTATCCATAATTTTCAGGCTTGGTAAAATATATATTAAATTGTCATTCTAAATATTATGTATTGTATCAAAAAAAAAAATCTGGCTACAATGTAACTGGATTCGTTCCGTAGGATATAATTTCTAGAAGAAATAGTGTTGAAGTTGATAATGTGTTTCTAATAAAACTTTAAAGGGGTATTTAGAAATGGTTATTCTGAATCAAATTGTAGGTATTGGAGGCTTTAGCATTGCAGCTAATTTGCGTTTGATTGTCATCGCAGCAATTTTTATTGGTATTATTGCTGTGCTTTTATACCTCAAGTTTGCAAGGAACGGTGAGGAAACGAATGGGAAAGATATTAGCAAAGAAGAGGTTGGTGAAGATATAGAGAATATAGAGAATATAGAGGATACAGAGGATTTAGAAGATATTACAGTATCGGCAGAAGGGACAGGGATGCCAGTTGTTAATTCTGAAACAATTGAAGAGAAAATAAAGAACTCAGAGACAGAAATAATTACAAAATTTGCGGAAGTCATGAAAGACATAAAGGCCAAAATTGATACGAAGCTTACCGCAGAGACAGGAAATATCAGGGCAGAATTTACGACAAAAATTGAACAATTGATTTCAAGTATAGAAGAGAGAGATAAAGAAGTTGCAAACAAAATAGAAAGTGTTATTAAAGTTCAAGAAGCTTTATATGAGATGAATGATAGGATTGGTGCGGCACTTCACGATCAAAAGGATTCAACGGCTTCGGTTTTGAAAAAACTGGTTGATTCCTTGCGTACGGAAGATGCTTCTGTAAGTAGTCTGGCTTCTGAGGTGCTTTCGCAAAGCCCATCTCCTCTACAGGTGGAGGAAAAAGAGCTGGACGTGTCATCTGAAGGCAAAGCTGATATAAAGTTAGAGGAAACCGTATCAGATGGAAATATAGGAGATGAGGCTGATTTTGATATGCAGGA
>CAYTLC010000062.1:0-8864 GCA_964438395.1 uncultured Candidatus Scalindua sp. | reverse complement strand
AGGAAACCGTATCAGATGGAAATATAGGAGATGAGGCTGATTTTGATATGCAGGATTTTCTGGATGGAGAGCCTGCTGGTATTTCATCGTCTGACGAGCCTAATGTCGCAGTTGAGGAAGATGTAGCACCAGAGATAATAACAGAGGGCGCGTTGGAGGTGTCATCTGAAGGCAAGGCAGAAGTGCCGGCAGAAGAACCGATTGCTTCTCTGGAAGAAAATGAGGAGAAAGTGTCAGAAGAAACTGTGGGAGATGCGGCTGATTTTGATATGCAGGAATTTCTGGATGCAGAGTCTGAGACGGTAGCGGTAACAGAGGGTGGGCTGGAGGCGCCATCAGAAGACAAAGTAGAGGCGGAAGACCAGGTTGCTTCATCAGAGGGAATTGAGGAAAAGGCGCCAGAGATAAAAGCACCAGAGAGTGCAGGGGGGGCTACGTCTGATTTCGATATTCAAGGGTTTTTGGATGAACTGGAAAATATTCCTTCTGAAAATGATTCGGAAGCTTAAAAGTGATGATGCCGGTTTAACTGCCTTCTATTTCTGATTTTGGTTCACGAAGCATTAGCTCTTTTACCGCTTTCATTGGATCTTTGTCTTCAAAAAGCACATTATAAATTTCCTTTGTAATAGGCATTTCAACATTATGTTTTTCCGCTAATGCGCAAACCGACTTTGTTGTCAATATTCCCTCTGCAATCTGATCCATCTCTTCCAAAACCTGTGATAACTTCTTGCCTTTGGCAATCAGTTCTCCTACCATGCGATTTCTGCCATATGGACTAACGCAGGTGGTTATTAAATCCCCGATTCCTGCAAGCCCTGAAAAAGTATCCCTCTGACCTCCCATTGCAACTCCCAGCCGTGTCGTTTCTGCCAGTCCTCTGGTTATCAGTGCTGCTTTAGAATTGTCTCCAAAGCCGAGCCCATCACATATTCCAGCCGCAATTGCTATTACATTTTTAACTGAAGTTCCGATCTCTACACCTACTACATCACTGTTTGTATAAACGCGAAAGTGTTCGGTTATAAATATCTCCTGAATTTCAGTTGCGACTTTAATATCTTCAGATGTAACTACAACTGTAGTTGGCAGATTTCTCGCCACCTCCTCTGCATGGCTTGGGCCCAGGAGTAAGGCAATTGGTGGCTCTACAAACATGTCGCTGAGTATTTCGCTTCCGCGCATGAGTGTTTCGTTTTCAATGCCTTTTATTACACTTACAATTGGAGTCCCCGGAGTATAGTGGTCTTTAAATGGTTGAAGGGTTTTTCTGACATAAGGCGTTGGTATGGCGACTACAATAAGATCGACTTGGTCTTGTGCGCTTTCAATTTCTGAAGTTATTTTCAGGTCATGGGGGATTTTGATACCTTTAAGGTACTTTTTGTTCTCTCTCTGCTTTTTTAAGAATTCTACATAGTCGGGTGTTGAACCCCAGAGAGTAACATTGTGTCCCTTGCTGTGCAGTACAAGCGAAAGTGCAGTGCCCCAACCGCCTGTGCCCAGAACTGATACTCTCCTTGTTGTTTTTTGCTTTTCCATAAAAGGATTAGTCCGCTAGTTTTGAGCTTAAATAACGTTTTGTTGTTTTAGGAAGGGAAAACAGTTTGAAAAGTTATTAATCTCCAAAATCCGTGAGATCTTTGTAGAGAGGGTAAGTTGCACAAAACGCCACTATCTCACTTTTAATTGCTTTCAATTTGTTATCATCATTGCTGGCATTTAGTGCTAGATCGATCCAGTTAGCAATTTTTGTCATTTCAGGCTCTTTCATGCCTCGTGTCGTAACAGAAGGAGTGCCCATTCTAATTCCACTTGGATCATTCGCGCTTCTTGTGTCAAATGGTACCATGTTCCTGTTAAGAATAATACCCGCTTTCTCCAGGGTTATCTGTGCTTCTGTCCCTGAGATGTTCTTGTTTGCAAGATTGATGAGGAAAAGGTGGTTATCGGTACCTCCTGAAACTATTGAATAGTCCTTGCTTTGTAGTTCACTACACAGTTTATTTGTGTTCTTAAGTGTCTGAACCTGAGCGTCTTTGAACTCTTGTGTTTTTGCTTCTTTGAATGCAACTGCTTTTGCAGCTATAACGTGCATTAACGGGCCGCCCTGGATGCCAGGGAAAATTTGTTGGTCTATTTTGGTAGCATATTTAGACTTGCAAATAATTATTCCACCCCTCGGGCCTCTTAGGGTTTTATGCGTAGAGGTAGTCACAAAGTCAGCGAGTGGTACAGGATCCTGATGCAATCCTGCCACAATCAAGCCTGCTATATGAGCAACATCTGCCAGTAATAATGCGCCTACTTCATCCGCGATCTTTTTGAACTCCGCAAAATCAAGTTCTCTTGGATAAGCGCTTGCTCCTGCAATTATCATGTGCGGATTGCTCTCTTTCGCAAGTCTCCTTACTTCATCATAGTCTATATGTCCGGTTTTTTCGCTTACACCGTAGGTGATTTTTTCGTACAACTGCCCTGAAAAATTCTTTTTGAAACCATGTGTGAGGTGTCCACCATGTGAAAGATCCATACTCAAAATCTTATTTCCCGGAGATAGTGAAGAAAACAATACGGCCATATTTGACGACGAACCTGAATGCGGCTGAACATTAACATGCTCTGCCCCAAATATATCCTTTGCTCTCTGAATTGCAAGTTTTTCAGCTATGTCAATATCCACACAACCGGCATACCATCGTTTGTCAGGGTAGCCTTCAGCGTATTTATTAGTCATTATAGAGCCTTGTGCCTGCATTACAGCAGTACTACAGTAATTTTCAGAAGCTATCAGTTCAATATGTGTTTGCTGCCGTTTAACTTCGTCGCGGATTGCCGCATAAATCTCTGGGTCAACGTCTTTTAGAGTATTCATAATATTTAGAATGTGCTTAGTTAAAAATTGTTAAAGTAGTTAAAAAAATCTATTTGCCGATCTTCCATTTCAAATATGATGTAAGGAAATCATCAATTTCCCCATCAAGGAACGATTGCGCTTTACCGGTCTCTGCTCCTGTTCGTAAATCCTTAATCATAGTATATGGCTGCAGCACATACGATCTTATCTGATGGCCCCACGCAATATCGCCTTTTTCATCATAGGCATTTGAAAATTCCTTCTCACGTTGCTTCTCTTCTATTTGAAATAGTTTAGATTTTAACATTTTCATAGCCGTAGCTCTGTTCTTATGCTGCGACCTGTCGTTCTGGCATTGTACTATTATGCCTGTCGGCAAATATGTAATTCTCACAGCAGAAGATGTCTTATTGACATGTTGGCCTCCTGCACCGGAAGAACGGTAAGTATCAATTTTTAAATCTTTTTCGTTAATTTCTATGTCTATTTCAGTATCTATTTCAGGGATTACATCCACAGCTGCAAATGAAGTGTGTCTCCTGCTGTTAGAGTCGAATGGAGATATGCGAACCAGCCGGTGGGCACCAATCTCGGATTTTAAATAACCGTAGGCGAAACTACCTTTAATTATGGTTGCGACCCTTTTAACCCCTGCTTCTTCACCGGGCAGAAGATCAATAGTTTCCATGGAAAAGTTGTTTTTCTCCGCCCACATACTGTACATTCTCAGTAGCATAGACGCCCAGTCACACGATTCTGTGCCTCCTGCGCCGGCATGTATACTGAGAAATGCATTGCAACTATCATTCCGCCCATTCAGCATCATACGCAATTCAAGCTTCTCAAGCTTTTGGGTAAATGATTGCAGGTCCTTTGCTATTTCCGCTTCTAACTCTTCATCGTTCTCATCTTCAGCAAGTTCTGATAAGTCAACGACATCACTAAGCGATTTCTGTAATTCTTGAAAAGGTACGGTTAATTCTTTTAATTCCTTCAGTCTTTTGACAGTAGTTTGTGCTTTTTCCTTGTTGTTCCAGAAATCTGCATTTCCCAGCTGTATTTCTATATCTTCCTGCTCTTTTTCCTTAGAAGTCAGGTCAAAGAGAGTCCCGTAAATGTACGAGCCTGTTTTTTAATGGATTTAGCTGTTTCTCAGTGCTTTTGATCATTTTCAACCTCTTATTACCAAATGGTTTCCTGATTTTGAGTCGAAATTATAGTTTATGGAAATATTAATGTCAAATTGTTTTTAACAGTGGAAAATATTTGTTGAAATGACACGAAAAATCAGGTAAATTGACTGTTTCCCATATTACGTGAAGATTCTATCATAACAAGTGAAAATGGTTAAGATTACGCTGCCAGACGGTATTGAAAGAAAATATGAAGATAAGGTCACTGTTAAGGATGTGGCATGCGATATTGCTGAAAAGAATCGCGGTATGGCAATAGCAGGTAAAGTTAACAGTATGCTTGTAGATCTTGATAGCCAGATTGAGGCGGATACAACACTGGATCTTGTGATGGCTGATTCTGAAGACGGTCTTGAGATACTCAGACATAGTACCGCACACGTGATGGCTCAGGCAGTTACTAATTTATATCCGGATGCTAAATTAGGTATTGGCCCCTCTATCAAGGACGGTTTCTATTATGACTTTGATCTGGAAACAACCCTGTCCGAAGAAGACCTTGAGAAGATAGAGGCAGAGATGAAGAGGATTATTGAATCTGACAAGACTTTTGATCGTTTTGAAGAGGTCACTGATGCTGCCATAAAAAGGATGGAAGAGTCTGGTCAGGACTACAAGATTGAGTTGATTAAAGGGTTGGAAGATCAAACAATCTCTTTTTACCGACAGGGTGATTTTGTTGACCTGTGCAGAGGTCCGCACTTGGCCAGCACAAAAAAAATTACGGCATTTAAGCTGTTAAGTGTTGCGGGAGCATACTGGCGTGGGAAAGAAACCAACCCGATGCTTCAGAGAATATATGGAACGGCTTTTACGAATAAAAAGGATTTAAGAGTACATCTAAAGCTTTTAGAAGAGGCTAAAAAGCGCGATCATAGAAAAGTTGGTACAGCGCTAGACCTTTACAGTTTTCATGAAGAGGGTGGTCCCGGTCTTGTGTTCTGGCATCCAAAAGGGGCAAGAATAAGAAGCATTATCGAAACGTTTTGGAGAGAAGAGCATTATAAACGGGGTTACGAAATAGTTTACAGTCCTCACATTGCGAAAATAGATCTCTGGAAAACAAGTGGTCATCTGGACTTTTATAGAGAGAGCATGTTCTCCCCTATAGAAGTTGACGGGCAAGAGTATATCTTGAAGCCGATGAATTGTCCTTTTGCGATTCTTATGTACCAGACAAAGGTGCGTAGTTATCGTGATTTGCCACAGAGGTGGGGTGAGCTAGGCACTGTTTATAGATACGAAAGGTCAGGGGTTTTGCACGGGCTTTTAAGGGTTCGTGGTTTTACGCAGGACGATGCCCATGTGTTTTGCAGGCCGGATCAGTTAAAGGATGAAATAGTTGGCATTATAGACTTGGCGCAATATATGCTTGAGCGCTTTGGGTTTGATGAATACGAAATAGAACTTGCGGTCAGAGGCAAAGGGGAATCTGAAAAATATATAGGAGAAAACGAAAATTGGGATCTTGCTGAAGAAGCTTTAAAGAACGCCCTAGAACAAAAAGAGTTGAAATATTCGAGAGAGGAAGGCGAGGCAAAATTCTACGGGCCGGCAATTGATATAAAGATTAAGGACGCTTTGGGCAGGGGCTGGCAGGGACCAACTATTCAGGTGGATTTTAATTTGCCTGTAAGGTTTGATGTTAATTATATCGCGTCTGATGGTAAGAAGCATAAGGTAGTAATGGTGCATCGAACTGTGCTTGGCGCCATGGAGAGATTCGTCGGGTGTCTGCTGGAACATTATGCCGGTGATTTTCCTTTGTGGCTGGCGCCTACACAGGTCAGGGTTCTGCCAATAACAGATGCTCATGATGAATATAGTAAGAAGATAAAGGATAGATTGTCTGAAATAGGAATTCGGGCTGACTGTGATTTGAGAAATGAGAAGACCGGCTTTAAGATCAGAGAAGGCACTTTGGAGAAAATCCCTTATCTGCTTATTATAGGCGATAGAGAGTTGGAGGAAGAGACTGTGTCGGTTCGGAGTCGTAAGAATGGAGATGAGGGGGTTCTGCCTTTGTCAGAATTCCTTGTGCGTGTTGAAAAGGAAGCTAAGGATAAAATCTAGTGTTTCGTTTTGCGTAGAAGTTTGTGATTGTCTGGGATTCTTGTGTTAATGTAAAATTATAATTTTTTTAGGGGGGGGTGTAGAGATCTCGAAATTTCAGAGAATTAATGAAAGAATATATGCGAAGACCGTAAGAGTTGTTGGTGAAGGTGGAGAACAATTAGGCATTATGAAAAAGCATGATGCTCTAAATAAAGCGATGGAATTGGGATTGGATTTGGTTGAGGTTTCGCCGGATACTGATCCTCCTGTATGTCGCCTTCTGGATTATGGTAAGCATCAATACAAGCTGAGCAAAAAATCACATCAGAAAAGTCGTACCGTTCAGTTAAAAGAAATTCGGGTCAGACCAAAAATTGGCGCACATGATCTTCAAACAAAGATAAAAAATGCAAGAAAGTTTATTGAGAGGAAAGATAGGGTTCTGGTTAACATGATGTTCAGGGGGAGAGAGAGAGCACACAAGGATATGGCGAAAGAGATATTTGATGAAATTATTAGATCTTTGGAAGATATTGCAAAGGTAGAATCACAAGCAAAATCAACAGGAAGAAGTATGGGGATTATCTTAACACCAAAAGCATAACACCAAAGTTAAAGTTTAGAAAGCGAAGGAGTATTGGGATGCCAAAATTAAAAACACATAAAGGGCTTGCAAAAAGAGTTAGAGTTTCTCCTAACGGTAAGATTAAGAGAAAGAAGGCTTTTGCCGGTCATTTGATGTCAGGGAAGACCGGTAATCGTAAGAGGACACTCAAGAGAACTAGTCTTGTGTCAAAGGGATTTACCAGATCGTCGTTACGTGCATTAGGAAAAGCATAGTATATATTTTAGAATAAGCGCAAGAAAGGTTTTAAAGATGCCAAGAGTAAGAAAAGGTTCAGCAAGAAGACAAGCTAGAAAAAGACTCCTCAATGAAACAAAAGGGTATTGGGGCGGTAGAGGTAATCTCTTTAGAAAGGCCAGTGAAACATATGTGAGGGCAATGGCTTTTGCCTATAGAGATAGGAAATGTAAAAAGAGGAATTTCAGAAAACTTTGGATAATACGTATAAACGCAGCTGCTAAAATGCGTGGAATTAATTATAGTCGTTTTATCAACGGGTTAATGAAAGCCAATGTTGTAGTTGACAGGAAGATGTTAGCGGAAGCGGCAGTAAACGATCCAGTCGCTTTTGATAAATTAGTTGAGTTATCAAAGCAACATGTTTAAGACCAGAATGCATACCATGCGTTCTGGTTTCCACTCTTTATGGATTGTTTTTTGATTAACAATCCTCAGTGTCCAATCTGCAATTTGGAATATAGTTATATACCCTTCCTTTCGGCCCGCTCGGACAAGCTGTTTGCCAGGCGGGCATGACTACCTGAACTGGCAACCATAGGGAGCTAATTTATTATGCAGGAAAGATTAGGCGAAATACAAAACCAGGCGAAGGACGATTTGGCAAAGGCTGAATCTCTGGAAGAAGTTGAAACGATAAAGACCAGATATCTTGGAAGAAAAGGCGGAGTTATTACTGAGGTAATCAAGGCTATTCCAGGTTTACCTCCCGAGCAGAGATCATCTACCGGGAAGTCCGCAAATACGCTTAAGCAGGAAATCAGCAAATGGATAGAAGATGCAAAAGGGAAGTTTGTCGGTAAAGAACAGGCATCTGAATCTAAAAAGATGTTTGATTTGTCGCTACCGGGCGAGCACAAGCCCTATGGTCATAAACATCCACTTACACAAACCATCGATGAAATTAAAGGAATATTCAAGAAGCTGTGTTTCGATATAGAGTACGGACCCGAGGTAGAACACGAATACTACAACTTTGATGCTCTGAATATTCCTGCGGATCATCCTTCCAGAGAAGATTTTGATACATTCTACCTGGGTAACAAGCGCCTCTTGAGAAGCCAAACCTCCACCGTCCAGATAAGAGTAATGGAAAAGACAAAACCTCCCATAAGGATGATAGCCCCGGGAAAAGTTTTTCGTCCGGATACAGTCGATGCTCGCCATGCTTCCATGTTTCATCAGATTGAAGGGCTGATGGTGGATGAAGGTGTCAGCTTCAGTGACCTGAAATATGTTCTAACTCTGTTTGCCCAGTCGTACTTCGGGCAGGATATAAAGATGAGATTCCGTCCTTCATTCTTTCCCTTTACTGAGCCAAGTGCGGAGATAGACATTTCTTGCTCCCTCTGTAAAGGGAAAGGATGTAGCGTGTGTTCCCAAAGCGGTTGGGTTGAAGTATTGGGCGCGGGAATGGTAGATCCCAATGTGTTTGACACAGTTGGCTATGATTCTGAAAAATATACCGGGTTTGCATTTGGTATAGGCGTTGAGAGGCTTACTATGCTGAAATATGGAATAGATAACATCAGGCTTTTCTTTGAAAATGACCTGAGATTTTTATCACAATTTTAAAACCTATGAAAATCAGTTGCAAATGGCTTAAGGATTATTGTAAACACAATCTTTCTGCGGAGGGATTGGCAGAAGGCTTGACGAATGCAGGGTTGGTGGTTGACACCATAAACCCTGTAGAAGATGATTTTTGCCTGGAGGTCGAGGTGACTTCAAACAGACCTGACTGCCTGGGCTTCATCGGTGTAGCAAGAGAAGTCGCTACCATTGTCCGCGGTAAGCTTGAAATTCCGGATGTGGGCTATGATGCAACTGATGAAAATATAAATGATATTACAAGTGTTGCTATAGAAGATAATGAATTGTGTCAGAGGTATAC
>CAYTLC010000061.1:0-13510 GCA_964438395.1 uncultured Candidatus Scalindua sp. | reverse complement strand
TGGAAAAGTTCGCACAAAAACAGAATGCGACTACTAGTACCAGCAATGCAATAAAGAATCTGTTAAATCTTTTTAACATTTATCTTTACCTTCTCCTTTCCACTGCTATGACTATAAAAATAAATAACCTACTGTAATAAAAGCGTTTGTGATGTTTTTTTTTGACTATCTTTTAGTCAAGAAAAAAACTCCTCTCTTCACTACTTCAAATGCCCCTAAAGTAAAGGACAATTATATAATTTTCTCCAAATATGTCAACAAAAACTTAACAAAATCATATATTCACATGGAAAGTTTTACGACCAAGATATATATCACCCAAATAACAGTATTTAGCTATAATTTACAGTTATATAAAGGCCTGCTTGCAAGCACAAACTTATACTCCGAATATCAAAATTTAGTCTTGAATAGGATTTTTACGTTTATTTTGGAGAAAGAATACTAAATTATCTATCTCCCGCGTTGAAAGCTTATCTTTGAATGCAGGCATAGTATTTAATTGTCCAAAATACTCTTTTTTGCCGGGGTCTTCAATGAGACCTCTTAACCATTCATCAGACCCAAAATTATCCAGAACAGGAGCAGTATCCCCTCCAGTTCCATCAAATGTGTGACAATTATAGCATCCATTTTCTTCAAGTAGCATTTCACCAGTTTCCTTCAGTTCAGAGTCAATCTCTTTTCCATTTTCAGATTGTGCAAGTAGAAAGTCTACCAGATCAGATAATTCCTCTTCTTCCAGGTCATACTCTGGCATTATGTCTATATCTGTCTTCCCATAATATTTGGGAGCATTTGGATCCGCAAAGAAGCCAACAAGCCAAGGCTTAGTGTTGTAGGCTGTTAAATCAGGTGCGGAATTACCTCCAGAACCTTCAAAGCTATGACACGCAAGGCAGTGCTGTCGAAGAATCTGTTCTCCGGAATACAGCGGATCATTTTGAAATACAGATGCTCCTCCCTGTGGCGGTATACCATGCTCCGCCAACTCTACCGCTAAATGAGCCATCTTTTCAGATTTTTCCCTTTGCTCCATAATTCTTTCATCTCCGGAGTCACTGATTACTGACATTGCAGTCAGAAAAATCACACACGCTAGAACAGCACCAAAACTACCCATAACAGGCAGTCTTCTTAGAGGATAACGGCTTTTAGCCCTGTCAATAAACGGAAGGGCAATTATTAAAGCAGCAACAATAGAAGGAAGAATGATAGCTCCGACAACTTCCAATTCGCCTTCAAAATACTTTAATAGCTGAAATAGAAAGAGAAAATACCATTCCGGACGGGCAAGATAGTTAGAACTAGGATCAGCAGGGGATTGTAATTCAGCACCGCCTCGATACCAGACTAGCACTACCATGGAAATAAAAACTATTACAGCAACAATAACATCTTTAAAAAGCTGATCCGGCCAAAATGGCTGTGTTTTTTTCCTAAGTTCAGGTTCATCAGGTTTCCAGTGCGGTGTAACGCCGTGCCTCCTGAACAGGTAGATATGGACCGCCACAAAAGACATAAGGCCTGCTGGCAGAAAAAAAACGTGAAAACTGTAAAATCGAGTCAACGTCAGATTGCCATAATCATTTCCACCCTGAACTACCTCTTTCAGAAACTCTCCAATCACCGGTGATAAACCCATGATGCTCGTAGCAACTTGAGTTGCCCAGAAACCCTTCTGATCCCATGGAAGAAGATAACCGGTTAGCCCGAATCCAAAAACCATAAAGAGCATAAAAACCCCGGTAATCCAGTTTAACTCACGAGGCTTCCTGTATGCGCCGTAAATCAGTGTTTGTCCCATATGAAGGACGGCAAGAACAATCATTGCACTTGAACCGATGTTATGCATACCTCTTACAAACCATCCGGAGAATGTCTTATGTTGAATGTAATATACACTCCCCCATGCGTCTGTCGCAGATGCAGAGTAACCGGTAGCAAGCATAACACCGGAAACTACCTGCATCATAAATACAAAAATCAGGGCACTCCCAAAAACATAAGACCACTTAGCTCCGCCTTCTACCGGTTCATCCATGAAAAAGTTAAAGAGGGTGCTTAGTCCAAGTCTATCTTCTAGCCATTTCTTCATTATCTTGTTATTTGCTCCAGTGTGTTGTTATTAAATAATTTTATGCAGGTAATTTTTCAGAAACACCTAGTCTCATTTTCTCATACTTAACAAAAATCTTTCCATCTCTGATCTCTGTCTCCAGAGTATCCATTCCACGTGGAGACGGCCCGGAAAGCACCCTTCCTTCAATATCAAAAAAACTATCGTGACACGGACATATAAACTTACCGGAATTCTCATCCCAATTAATTCCGCAACCAAGATGTGGGCATATAGAAGTAAAGGCAGTGAACTTTTTGTCCTTGTTCATTATAATCCAGACTGCCCCAATTTCCGTAGGGGGAAATTTAGTCCATGCATCCATCTTGGCATCCACAATTTTTACATTCAGAGGAACGTTTACCTGGCAACTACTTGTACTACCCAACTCTATCAAGCCGGTTGATCCGGAAACTGTCTGCCGCAGAGCGGGGCTTATAAAAGTACGTATTAGCGGAACAGCGTAAGCTACGCCTATAAGGGACGATAGCACTACGGAACATATCTTCAGGAAGTCACGCCTTCCCTTATTTGTATGTAGCTCTGTTTCTTCTACACAAATTTGCTTCTTCATATTAATACTCCTAGCCTGTCAAACTGAAAGCGAACTAAAACAACTCCATTCAATCAAAACTGCATCAAGAGGATCTAGTTACGATTAGTAATGTTAATCTTGGTAAATAAAAATTCGTATTTTTACAACTAATATCGAGATATAGGCTTACAGGAGAACAATGGTGGATTAATCAGAAGAATCGAAAGGACTTAAACGTTTGATTTATATCATACTTTATCAACTGTTTATAATTTTTCCAAAAAGGCAACAGGAATAATTAATAAAAGTTAATTTTGATTTTTCGTACTAGTTACTAGTTCTCCCACAAACGCCCCTACCTTATTAATCAACACACTACAGTCCTGATTAATATGCTTCTCTATTTCTCTTACTATGGCACTTCCTACAATAACTCCGTCAGCAATCCTCCCGGCCATTCTAGCCTGCTCAGGAGTTGATATCCCAAAACCCAGAGCAACCGGCAAACGTGTTGCTTTTTTTATTTTTTGGATGTTAGTTGTTATCTCTTCACTTAATTTGTTTTTAGAACCTGTTATCCCCACTACTGATATATAATATAAAAAACCTTGAGATTTTTTTACAATTAAACCCACACGACCGTCAGTCGTAGTAGGTGCAATAAAACAGGCTATCTTGAAATCTTCTTCAGATCCCGTCTCAATGATATCCTCTGCTTCCTCAATAGGAAGGTCCGGAATTGTAGCGCCGTCAAGTCCAGCATTGACAGCATTTTTTACAAATTCTTTATGTCCGTACTTAAAGAGTATGCTCTGGGATATCATAGATACAATTGGAATCTCAGATTCCTTCCTAATATCCCTAACAAGATCTAATATATCGGAAAACCTAATCCCGGATGAAAGCGCCCTATAATAAGACGATTGAATCACCGGGCCATCCGCAATAGGATCAGAATACGGAACACCCAGTTCTATCATGTCAGCACCTCTTCTGTCAAATTCCAGTATCAATTCCCTAGTAGCATCCAGATCAGGATCCCCCGCAGTTATAAAAGGAATAAATGCAGGTACATCTTTCTCTTTCAATTCTTTAAATTTGGCATCAATCCTATTCACTTAAAACATGTTCCTTTAATAGTTATGGCTCAACCAAAACATGGCCTCACCTTTTAATTACAGATCTATTCCCAGCTTACCGGCAACCTCAAAAGAGTCCTTATCTCCACTTCCAGATAGATTTAATATAATAATCTTATCTTTATCTACTGTTGGCGCAAATTTTACCATATATGCTATTGCGTGAGATGCTTCGAGCGCTGGAATGATACCTTCCAATCGCGCACACATACTGAACGCGTCTACTGCCTCATCATCAGTGACTGAAACATAATCAGCCCTGTGGATATCTTTTAAATAGCTATGTTCCGGTCCAACTCCCGGATAATCGAGACCCGCAGAAATTGAATGTACCGGTGATGTCTGGCCATCATCATCCTGTAAGACATAGCTCAAGCTGCCGTGAAGCACTCCCTTTTCGCCACTGGAAAGAGTAGAGGCATGTTGTCCTACATCATAACCCAATCCACCAGCCTCTACACCAATCAATTTTACATCCTTGTCGTCAATGAATGGATAAAAAGCACCTATCGCATTACTTCCACCGCCAACACATGCTATGATATAATCAGGTAATCTCCCCTCTGCACTCTGTATCTGCTCCCTCATCTCCTGTCCAATTACTATCTGAAAATCCCTGACCATAACTGGATACGGGTGAGGACCAACCACTGAACCAATTATATAATGAGTATTAACTACTGAAGACATCCAATCTCTAAGAGCCTCGTTAGTTGCATCTTTAAGTGTCCTGGACCCTGTCGTTACCGGTACAACATTGGCACCAAGCAGTTTCATCCTGAACACGTTTAATGATTGCCTTCGTATATCTTCTTCTCCCATATACACATCACACTCCAAACCAAACATCGCAGCCGCCGTAGCTGTTGCAACGCCGTGCTGGCCAGCGCCTGTTTCAGCAATAATCCTCTTCTTCCCCATTCGTATGGCAAGAAGCACCTGTCCCATTGTATTGTTTATTTTGTGAGCACCAGTATGATTTAAATCCTCTCTCTTAAGATATATTTTTGGTCCATTTAATTTCTCTGTTAATCTTCTCGCATAATAAAGTGGCGATGGTCTGCCAACATATTCATTTAAATAATATTTTAATTCTTCATTAAATTTAGGGTCTTCTTTGGCTTTTAAATACTCCCTTTCAAGTTGCTCTAGTGCCGGCATTAATGTTTCAGGTACAAATTTACCGCCATATTCACCAAAGTGCCCGCTCTTATCCGGTACATTTTGTCCATAAAATGCTTCAGCAACATTCATATTAGTATCTGTTATGGTCTTCATAATCTATTCTCCCTGGTACAAAAAAAGGGTAGCACAGTTTAGAAATCTCCGTGCTACCCTTCTAAAAACTACAAAAGTTATCTAATGAAGATTAATGTCCTTCACCAAAACAAGGATGGTCGCCGTGGTCACATGCATCTTCGACTATATCACCCTCTGTCCTCTTATAACCAGTAAGCAGATCAGTATATTCACCATGCTTCCAGAAATCGTAAGCCTGATGCTCTATACCAACCTCTTTTTCAAGAGTAGAAATTCTTCTTAACTTAGAAGCTTCATCCTTGATCATGATAAGCTGTCTGTCCATTGGGAACGCACCTGCATTGTAAGAAACGTCATCAATTGAGAAATGTGCAGCAGCTTTGTATACAGCTGTTACCTGGTAAACAATCATCTCAACGGCAAGTCTTTCAATGTTTGATACATTGTAGAATCTTGGAGCACCACCTGGTAGTAAATTCATAGTGTGACCACCAGTGTAGTCAGGTGCCAGGTCAGCCGGCATTGGATCAAACAAGCCTTCAAGATATAACCCAACAATCACGCCAACTGCTTCACGCCATTTAGTGAAACTGACGTTAATCTGCTCATCCATAGCATACAATTGCTCTGCTGCAAATCTAGGTGAGTGACAACCCTGACATTTCTTAATCCAAGCGTCTCTCTTTGCTTTATGCTGTGGTGCACCTCTGTCGAGCTGAAACATACCCATATGTGCATAATCAGTTGCCATATGCTGTACATTGTGATTACCATTTTCACCTATATGGCAGTACGCACATGTAGGTGTACGGTAATTCTTAGGAGTCATCTTCTTATCCCAATCCCAAGTACCACCTTCCATCTGATAAATCTTACCATGGAAAGAGTTGTAATAGAACTCATACTCAGCATGGTCTACACCCATGTGGCACACACCACATGTATCTGGCTTTCTTGCTTCTGCTGGTTTGAACTGATGTCTTGTATGACATCCGTCACATCTGTTTCCAGCAATACCATGACATTGAGCACAACTAGCAACTTCTTCCGCAGGTTTTCCAATTTGCCAAGCAAATTCGGTAACAGATATATCCCAAATTGTGTGAGAACCATGCGAACCCTGCCCACCAGCAAGATGTTCAGTTTTTTCCTTTGCATGGCATTTACCACAAGTGGAGACGCTAGGCATTATCAATTCCTGATGGTTGTTACCATGACATGCATCACATCCTACTACCTGCTCCGCATCCATCGAAGCTGTCTTTCCACCTTTTGAGTGTTGACTCGCTTTCCAGTCTACTACTATACGAGGTGTCTGGATTGAATGACAAAGAACACACTCTTCAGGCTTAAACTCACCCTCAACCTTCTGTGTTGATACATAGTAATCATCAGGGTTATAGTACATCGCTGTTACAGGTAAGTAATTAAATATGTTTTTAAACTTACCCTCACCCGGTAATGTTCTATCTGGCCCAGTGTATCTAGCTGTCAATCCAAAGACATACATTGTTCCGTCATCATCATCTCCAACAGCCTGTCCATAAATTGATGATGCTACATCCTGAAACGTTGGTGCCGCATCATCAGCACTTGCACTTTTGCAGAAGTTCATCGGCAAAAGAGCACAACCGGCAATAATTGCCAGCATCAATAAACAACCTTTTATTGATCGTATCATTCTTCTTCCATCCCCTTTCTTCTTAGTATAAAAAGATACAATAACAACATCTTAAAAAACTATTGCAACAAATCAGTTCCGAAACAACCAGAACTTTACTCAAAAATCCATCATAGCTGTATTACATTGCTTATATGAGTTTATAATATGTTCGTAAACACCTTAGCCTTCAGAATTTAGAGCAAAAATGCTCTAAACATATTACTTCCATATAGAAAACAGATTATACTAATAACCGTTTACTTGTCAAGCGATTTTACAAATATAAATAAAAAAAGCTGGCATAGCTTTCATACTCCTGCTATGCCAGCTCTAAGCTAACTAAATGCTCAGAAAAGAGCACCCATTTAAGAATCTAAAACCAGATCCTTACCTGCTATATCCTGGATATGGGTCAGGACCTTGAATATTGTCCCACTGCGCTCCCAAATCTACCCATTCAACAAATAAGTATCTTTCTTCTGGTGTCAAGATGTTGTCATGCATAACCCTACCACCAACTGGTATTGCATTAGCCCTTGGTGCCCACTGTGACAGCTCTTCTTCATAAAGACGCCAGACAAGAAGACTGTTTATAGCAGCACTTGGGTTAACATACTTTCCACCAATATTTACATCTCTACCTCTCTGAGGAGCTAGGAGACTATTGTATGACTGGCTGAATGCAGCAACGCCATCAACAGAAACCAGATTTGTACTTCCACTCAGATTAGGAGCCTGTGTTGCATCATGACAAGAAGCACATTTAGCGTCTAATATCGGCTGAATGTCTCTTCTAAAGTCAACAGTTCTCAGTTTATCAATATTCAAACCTTCAACTGTTGCTGATGTAGTACCTGAAGCACCACCATAATAAACGTCAGCAGGTACAACTACATCTTCACCATGTTTCACACCAGCATAATTACCATTCTTGTCGACTCTTAAGTTAGCCCACATGAAAGGTGAATCATAATGGCTCAAATCACTGAACCACCAGTTGTAAAGAGCTTTAGTGTGAATATTCAGATAACCTTTCTTGTCATAAGAACCCCAGTGACAACCTGTACAAATTCTTCCACCATAAGGCCTTACATATGCCCATGATAGTTGAGTCTGTACTGCCATACCTTTGTCATCAAGAATCTGAGTACAGTATGGCTCATCACCTGGATGTGAACTTACAACAGAACCATCATCTTCAACATACTGATAACCAAACATACGTCTCTGTGAATATGCTGTACCAGAGTTAGAGCTTGACTTAGCCCCACCAAGAAGATGTGCACCAGCACCTTGAAGATATCTCTTCGAATCTGGCTCATCTGCTATAACTGCATTTAACACTCTGATTGCCTTGATGTCACCATGCCCAACTTCCTTAGCCCTCTGATGAGCATATGGACCAATTGGAAGGTTTGTCAATGTTGTATCAAAGCATATTGTTGTACTCCATGAGTGAGGATATCCCTCAACTTTAACCTGGTCAAACGGCTGATAGGTCACTGTTGTAACACCAAACTCTTTTCCTGCTGTAAACGAGTTTATCCATCTTGGTTTGTAACGTGGATAAACAGGCTGCGGCTGATGATCATTCCACTCAGGATCATCATATACTAGCTCTGAAACAGTACCTTTATCAGCGCAGAAGTAGTAAATACCAAAATCCTGTCTTTCTGCAGAAGATACCATAAGACGTCCATCTGGCAATGGATGAGGACTTCTGTAAAGTCTTCCATCATTACTCAATCTGGATTGTGTCTTAGCATGAGGAGTAGTCCAGCTAACTCTTGCAAGATTACCTATACCTGAGTTGCTGTCTAATGCCTCAATGTAGTACACATAGCCATCTGATGCTTCTTTTGCCTGTATCTTTGGCGCATCAGGCTGCTCACTGACCTCATTACCATAGATGTGTCTAGGATAAGAACCGTCCCAGTTATCTACAAGTAAGCAGGTACTACCTTTAGAGTTGTTGTGAGTACCATTACCCTGTGTGCTACTAAACATAATATTTCCATCACGTGTTAATGTTGGATCAAAATTAGAACTTACATTGTAAGTAATCCTGTCCATAACAGAATCAACGTTTGGCATATCAATTCCAACTAATAAATGCCCACAAATTCTATCCATTGACTTTCCACCCTGAGGATCAAGTCTGTAGATATCAAAGTTGTGGTTTCTACCGAACTCATCCATTGATCCATCAGGTGAGTACGCACACATCAAGAAACCCAGCTTAGGAACTGTGCCACGAGGAGCCCAATCACCTTCAAAATACCTGGCCCTTGAAATAACCCGACCTTCACCTTCTTCTATAGCACCAGCAGCATAATAGATTGGGCTTCTTGAAGTACCAGGCGCATCAGTCAACTGCCTAAGGCCTGAACCATCAATATTAACCTCCCATAGCTGACAACCGCCGCCATCTTTGTGAACACCTGCAAATGCAACCTTAGAACAATCCCAGTACAGACAAGGATCAAAAGCACTCTGAAAGTCCTTTGTCAGAACCTTCAGGCTTCTTGTCTTCGTGTTGTATGATACAATCCTGCTATCATTAGAAACATAATTTGGGTATTGGTGATATGGGTCGCCAGCAGTTGTTGGTTTTGACTGTGTAAACACAACAGTTTCAACATCTCCCTGAATCTCTCTTGCCATACCCCAGTAGTCGCCCCAAATAGCCTTTCCAGGCTTAGCTCCGCCTGTCATGACTTGAGCCTGGCAGTCTGCACTGCTAAAGAGCCCCCATATAGCAACAACACCAACCAGGGCAATTGACTTCAATAATCCCTTCTTCATAAGTTGGTTTACTCCTTTCCTTTTAATATATTAAAATGAAACACAATTAAATCTACAAAATAGAACTTAAACATAGAATATTAGTCTCTGTCATAACAGAGACTTCTACTCTATCATGTTATGAAACTTATAAAGCCTTCATAAACTCAACAAGATCCTGCAACTCCTGGTTAGACAGATGAGATGTCACACCATGCATATCTGTTGTTGTGCATGTGTTATCAATGGTATTCAACAAAAGCTGCGCGCTACCATCATGGAAATAAGTACCAGAAGCGTAAATATCTCTCAATGTTGGAGTATCAAACTCTTTTACAAGATCAAGTCCAATAATAGGCACGTCATACTCTTCACTGTATGGTCCAACACCAGTTTCTAGAACTGTTGTGTTAAATACAGCTCCAGGTGTTGTCCTGAATCCATCCTTACCAACTCTTCCAGTTCCAACGTCATGTGTCTGCGCGTCACTGAACAGTGCTCTTGGGTTCTTAGGATCTCCAGGATGACACTCTATGCAGCCAACCTTTGGATCACTAAATACTTTCCAACCTCTTTTTTGAGCTTCTGTTAATGAACCATCTTCATTTCTGAAAGGACTTCCTGTAAACTCTAAAGACCTGATATAAGCAATCAACGCCTCTAGTCTTTCAGGAGAGAAATTTTCACTTCTGAACACAAATCCAGGGTCACGACCACATACTCTGTCAATCGAAGAAGCAGCTCCTACGATTTCATCAGGATGCCCAGTGAAACCTTCATGCCTAAACGGAGGAAGGTATCTTCCACCTCTAATGTACTTTGTGTTCTTCCAGCTACCCCAACCTTCATCACCAAGATCCCAGATCGTACCTGTTGTCTGGCCTCTTTCATAGTGGCAGCTTGCGCATGAATACTCACCCTGCAGTGTCCATGATGCTTCGTTAAACAAGAACTGTCCAAATCTTACCAATTCACTCTTGTATGGTGAGTGCTTTGCTCTGTAATGTACTTCAGGAACTGTTAATGGCTCTCCTCTTTCGAGTGGCTCCCAATCAGGTCCAGTCTGTATTGTTGCTATAACTGTTGGATCATCACCAACCTGAATAACTGACAAACTGTTTGAGAAATAGTTTGCAGTGTACATAGTCTTACCATCCGGTGAAAGAGCAACTGAACTTGGGCCAAGACCCACATTTACCCTTTTTACCAGATAATCAATCATAAGAGTCAGGTCGTTTTTCATGTCATCAAGTTCTTCTTGAGTGCTTGAAGCGACGATTGCCAACAACTTTTCCAAATCAAGGATTGTTATCCTGTGCATACTTCTAACACCAACAAATGCATACTTTCCGTCAGGAGAAACTGTTACTCCGTATGGATTTCCATCATAATTGTTGTGCTCATCCAGAGGCATACTTGCAACTTTACCACCTGCTTTAGTCTCTACAACAGCGAGGTTGTTAGAGAAAATCTGAGCATTTTCAGCTTCACAAACAGGAAGCCAGTTCTTTGGCTGTTCCATTGTGACAAGTACATATGCTCCATCAGGCGTGTACTCTACACCCCTCAGGTTACAACTCTGATAGATATTTCTGTGCTCAATAACCCTACCTGATGCAAGATCTATAAAATCAACGCCTCTGTTGATCTTACCAGTTGTATCCAGGATTACTGCTGCAGTCTTTCCATCAGGTGAAATTGCTATGTCTCTTGGACCATAATCAGTAGTTCTGATTTCGCCTATCTTGCTGTTCATTGCAGTATCAATAATATCAACTGTATTCCACATACTGCCTGAGCAACAAACATAAGCCTTAGATCCATCTTTAGACAACTTCACACTGCATGGCCAATCGCCAACCTTTATTGTCTTTACAACAGCCTTATTGCCTACGTCAATAACTGACACAGTATCACTTTCAGCATTGCAGACAAATAAAGAACGACCGTCCAACGTATAAACACTGGATTCCGGCTGTACCTGTACAGGCACTTCTCCAGTTACCTTTCTTGACCTAGCATCAACAAACGTCACGCTATGTCCCGACTGATTGGATAAAGCCAACTGGCCACCATCAGGCGAAACTGCCACGTGGAATGGGGATGGATGCTCAGTCCTTACCCTTGTGCCCTGTATAAAGCCAGCACCTGCACTTTGAACCAGTGCCAAGCTCAGCATTCCTGCGCCCAGGAATCCTAAAATCCAAGCCTTTTTCTTCATTCTTACACCTCCAAAAACTAAAATTATAAAAACACTACTTACTTATTAAAAACACTACATTAAAAATCCGGCTCATGCGGGCATGTACCAGACATTTTACAAACAGTTACAAGTTCTTCGCCATCATCCGGACACTTACCATTAGAAAGTAAATGCTCAGCATACTCCTTTTTGTGGTCAATCTCAAAACCTGTACCTGGTTCATCATACTCTTTGCCACATTTTTTGCAACCAAAATTAAGCTTTGCTCTGATTGCAGTACCTGTCAAATCGTCATTGCATACTTCGCAAAAGCCGATATTAAAAGCGTAGCAGGCTTTTGAATTCTCGCATTTATCATTAACACAACTGTATTTAGTCCTAATGCAAGACCAAGATTTTACTACCTTATGCTTTGCAACCTCTTCACCCGCCTTATGCTCTTTGGTATTCCAGATATACTTCAGGTTACCACATTCAGTCCAGGTAAATATCTCTTTACATTCAGTGCACCAATTTAGCAACTCGTTAACCTTCATTGGGCATGGTCCGCCCTTTTCAGCCTTAGCCACATTAAACTGGCTACCCATAAGCGCAATTACACACACGAATACTCCCAAACACAAAATTCTACCAAATCTCTTCTTCAATGTATTCAAGTCTTTACCTCCTTTCAAATTTTCCTCACTATTAATAACACGTCCAGTACGCAACTTATTCAGAATTACGCATCCAGCGTGCCATAAGTCCATATGTTTTAATATATCACATAAACCACGTAAACAAAAAGATTTGAAACAAACACATCACAACAACAACAATAAATTCCAGAAAGAAGGCGGCTGAATTCTACCAATACCCGCTTTTAGACTGTCAGCAAACTACCAGAGAAATTCATAAATGTCAATTTATTTTGTCAATTTTGAGCATATTTTTCGAGCCGATACCTGAATGTTCCTCTGCTTAGCCCTAGTAATTTAGCAGCCTTAGTTTTGTTATTTTTGCTTTTTTTCAAAGCCTGTAAAACCAAGTGCTTCTCCAACTCATCAATAGATATTCCTTCTGGCGGCAAATTAAAATTCACCATTTTATACGCATTGTCTTTTTCATTCCGATAGTTCGAAGATGATTCCCTTACTAAGGAGACAGGAAGATGATCTTCTGTCACCATGCTTCCCTTGCACAAAATTACAGCCCTTTCCATGCAATTTCTCAACTCTCTTACGTTACCTTCCCATCTGCTTGAAACCAGTAGATTCTCAACGTTTTTAGTTATTTTGAGCGACAGTTTCCCCATTTTCTCGGAAAACTGATCAACAAAATTTCGTGCTAATTGTAAAATATCCTCAGGTCTTTCCCTGAGAGGAGGAATTTTTATAGGAAATACATTTACTCGGTAGTATAAGTCTTCCCTGAATTGACCCTTTTTAACATAATCCTCAAGGTTTTTGTTGCTGGCGCATATTATTCTTACGTCAACTTTCACGGTTTCTGAACCACCAAGCCTTTCCAATTCACGCGCTTCAATTAATCTCAGCACCTTAGCCTGAACAACCGGATTCATCTCAGATATCTCATCGAGAAATAAAGTTCCACCATTAGCCAATTCAAATCGGCCTTTTTTACTCCTATCCGCCCCCGTAAAGGCTCCCTTTTCATAGCCGAACAATTCGCTTTCAAGTAGCGTCTCGGGCAAAGCAGCGCAGTTGATTGACACCAACGGCCCTCCCTTCCTCAAACTATTGAAGTGAATTGCTCTCGCTATAAGCTCTTTCCCGGTACCACTCTCTCCATAAACAAATACAGTAGA
>CAYTLC010000060.1:0-13527 GCA_964438395.1 uncultured Candidatus Scalindua sp. | reverse complement strand
AGATAAGGGAGTCGATATTTGAAGCTTCTCATAGAGAATCCGGAACCGTTGACAAAATTTGCCAACTGAATTTTACATTAGGTAAGTTGTTTGCTGATGCAGCCAGGCAGATTGCCGGAAAGTTGTCAATTCCTCTTTCAGAGATAGACATTGTTGGCTCCCATGGACAGACAATTTATCATGTTTCTTCATTGAACGAGAATAATAGGGAAGTAAGATCAACACTGCAGATAGGCGAACCTTCTATAATTGCCCAGGAAACTGGAGTAACTACTGTCGCAGATTTCAGAACAAGAGATATTGCGGCAGGGGGGGAAGGAGCTCCTCTGGTGCCATATGCTGATTTCATATTATTCGGTAGAGATGGGGTTGGACGGGCAGTTCAAAATATTGGAGGGATTTCTAATGTTACGTTTTTGCCTGTTGATGGGGACATTAAAGACATAATTGCTTTTGATAATGGGCCCGGCAATATGATAATTGACCGATTTGCCGAGATCATAACCGATGGAAGATTAAAGTATGATAGTAACGGTGAGTTAGCTTCGGCAGGTAAATTGAATAAGGATTTGCTAGAACGGCTGTGTGCTCATCCCTATTTATCTAAACTTCCACCAAAATCAACAGGAAGAGAGGATTTCGGTATTCAGTTTTCTGATGGTTTATATAAGGAGTTAAAACAGGACGGCATAGACGTTCATGATGCTATTGCAACAATTACAGCCTTTACTGCTAAATCTATATCGGATAGCTATAGAAAATATATTCAACCTTCTTGCAAGATAGACGAGGTCATTGTCAGCGGTGGAGGAGTAAGCAATCCTGTATTGCTCCAATTCTTGAAAGATTATCTCGTCGACATAAGCATAAGGAAGATTGATGACTTCGGCATTCCTTCCGGTGCAAAGGAGGCGTTGGCGTTTGCTATTCTTGCCAATGAGACCGTTAGTGGAAACCCGGGCAACATTCCATCCGCTACAGGCGCAAAGGAGAGTGTTGTCCTGGGAAAGATAATTCCCGGAAAGTAAAATTGAATATAATTTGAAATAGTTCTTAGTATAATAGCAGCGCAGAGACAATATAAAATTATCATGATAGTTTATTAACAAAAGAATTGAGGAAAAGTTAATGAGTAATACATCTGAAAAAATTATCTATTCAATGATGAAGGTTAGCAAATCATATGATAAGAAGACGGTGATAAAAGATATATCCCTTTCCTATTATTATGGAGCCAAGATAGGAGTGCTGGGCTTGAACGGATCTGGTAAGAGTTCGCTTCTGCGAATTATGGCTGGTGTTGATAAAGAATACAATGGAGAGGCCGGACTATCTGACGGATATACAGTAGGACATCTTGAACAGGAGCCGTTAGTTGATTCAGAGAAAACCGTTAAGGCTGTTGTGGAAGAAGGCATGCAGGAGATTGTTAATATTGTCAAAGAGTACAATGAAATCAGCGAGAAATTTGCCGAACCAATGTCAGATGATGAAATGAATAAACTTCTGGAACGTCAGGGTGAGCTCCAGGAAGAGATTGAGAAGCAGAACGCCTGGGATATCGAATCACGACTGGAAATGGCAATGGATGCACTGCGTTGTCCTCCCGGAGATACACCTGTTGCAGTCATCTCAGGGGGAGAAAAGAGGCGTGTTGCATTGTGCAGGCTTTTGTTGCAGAAGCCGGATATCTTGCTTCTGGACGAACCTACCAATCATCTCGATGCGGAAACAGTCGCCTGGCTTGAACAGCATCTTCAGCAGTATGAAGGTACTGTGATTGCCATAACGCACGACCGTTACTTTCTTGATAATGTCGCAGGCTGGATTCTTGAATTAGATCGGGGGATGGGTGTGCCATGGAAGGGAAACTATTCTTCCTGGCTTGAGCAGAAACAGAATCGGCTTAAACAGGAAGAAAAAAGTGAGACAGAACGGCAGAAAACCCTGCAGAGGGAACTGGAGTGGATCCGTATGTCCCCAAAAGGACGCCATGCAAAAGCAAAGTCACGAATTAGTGCCTACGAATCACTTCTCAACCAGGATACCGTAAAACAGGAGAAGGATCTTGAGTTGTTTATGCCGGCGGGTCCACGGCTTGGAACAGTAGTTATTGACGCGGAAGATGTGAGTAAGGCTTTTGGAGATCGCATCCTTTTTGAGGGGATGTCGTTCTCTCTTCCTGCTGGAGGTATTGTTGGAATTATAGGTCCGAACGGTGCGGGCAAAACAACACTCTTTAAAATGATAACGGATCTGGAAAAACCTGATTCCGGTACCCTTAAGGTCGGCGAAACCGTTAAACTTGCTTACGTGGATCAGGGACGTGACACTCTTGATCCGGGAAAAACAATATGGGAGATTATTTCAGGTGGCAGGGAAACGATTGAACTTGGAAACTCAGAAGTAAACTCCCGTGCCTATGTTGCTCGTTTTAATTTCTCGGGATCAGACCAGCAGAAAACTGTAGACGTACTCTCCGGTGGTGAGCGCAACCGCGTCCATCTTGCGTGTATGCTCAAGGATGGCGCTAATGTAATACTTCTGGACGAGCCAACAAATGATCTGGACGTCAATACCATGCGGGCACTTGAAGAGGCCCTGGAAAATTTTGGTGGTTGCGCGGTTATTATTTCTCATGACCGTTGGTTTCTTGATCGTACAGCCACACATATGCTTGCGTTTGAGGGCGACGGTACAGTCAGATGGTTTGAGGGGAATTATTCAGAATATGAAGAAGACAGAAAAAAGAGGCTTGGTAAGGCCGCCGACCAACCACATCGGATGAAATACCGGCACTTGACTAGAGAGTAAAAAGTTGAAAATGCCTAAAGTTGTGTTAGAGAACAAATTTTTAACTTTAGGCACTTTAGTTCACTTCAAACTTGGATGCGGTTTTGCCGTATTAGGGATCCCTTGCCAGACGGAAGCCTGTAGTGCTGAATTTTTTGCTGGCTGGAAAAAAACTATTACGATCAGTCGTACGTATACCCTTATCCTTGCTGCGCCAACTACCGCCGCGTATAACACGATTTTTCCCTTCCGATGGTCCTTGCGGATCTTTATTGGAACTGATTTTATAATATTCCTTGTCATACCAGTCTGAGCACCATTCCCAGACATTTCCCGACATATCGTAAAGGCCAATTGCATTTGGCGTCTTTCCTGCCACTCCATGCGTACGCCCCTTGGCAGTATAGCCATACCACGTGTATTCTCCAATTTTATCTTCGTCGTTAGTTCCTGCCCACTGCTCCTTCAAGCCGCCACTCCTTGCTGCGTATTCCCATTCAGCTTCAGTTGGAAGACGGTAATTCATGCCTGTCTTCTCATTCAGTTTTTTTATAAAATCCTGAGCATTATTCCAGCTCACTCTTTCAACCGGGCAGTCTGCACATTGAAATTTAGATGGATTACTGCCTGTTACATCTTCCCATTGTTTCTGGGTTACTTCGGTTTTTCCCAGATAAAAATCACCCAGGCATACCGTATGAACAGGCTTCTCATCGATGGCTCCTGTGTCAAAGATGTCGCCCATGTCGAAACATCCTCCTTTGACATACACCATTCCGTCTTCCGTTTCACTTGCGGCTTCTACCTTCTGCTGTTTTGATTCTGATGTCCGACGCGTTTGCTCTTTCTGTTTGTTCTCAGCATCCACAACCATGGTAATTGCATCTTCATAATATTTCCCTTCTCGTCCTACCAATGTAAGATAAACAGTAAGACTTGATAATGCGTACTCATAGCTTCCAGTTTTATAAAGAGCTTTGCCGTATAGAAAATGAAATTCTCCGGGCAGACTGACTCCAAGCTTCATCGATTTCTCAAAACTCTGTACCGCATCTTCCCATCTTCCGGCTTTCATACTCTTTGTTGCAGAATTAACCAATAAATCCAGTTGTACTTCCGGTGCCAGTTCCTTATCATTTGCAGACACGTCTGGCATACCGGCAACCAGTGCCGTCACCGTTAATACCAATGAAAAAATAGAGCTGATTACGATTTGCCTGATATATCCAATTTGCATTATCCGTGAATCCTCCTTATAGGTTTCGCAATATGTTTTAGTCATGCGACAATCTTAGATTTTGCAACCCGATTTGTCAATTAAATAGGCATATATTTAAGTGTTCTAACGTCTCCTTTGCAAGTCTGACAGCTTATGAATACACTTTTGTATTTCTAATTGTTGCTGTATGAAGTGTAGTATGGTAGTATTTTAACGAGTACTTTTCATTAATTTCCTTCATTACATCCTTATTTATCCTGATAAATCCTGTCTGAAAATTATATGCAAGAAAGATTTTTAGTCTTGGGAAAAGCCGGCAGCGGCAAAACACATTTTGTACTTCAGAAGTTTTTCCACTATGTTGAAGAACACAAAGAAGATAACGTAATTTTTATCCTGCCAACTTACAGTCAGGTTGAGCATCTCAGAGATCATATCTTAAGGGTTTCAGCGTATAAAGGCTATCTTGATACTGGGCTTGCCACCTTCTCCGGACTGGCAAAAAGAATACTTGATCATTCTGATAACACTCCACAGCGGGAACCTCTCAATGAAAGCGAGAAGGACCTGGTCCTGTCAAGCATCCTGAAAAACGCTAATACCGGTTATTTTACTGAAGTTTCAGATTATGCGGGGTTTAAAAGCGCCTTTCTGAGTTTTATAAGAGAGATCAAGGAGAATTCACTTGATCCACTGGCATTTAAGGATGTACTCAAAACAGTTCAAACCGGCAAGAGACAATCACCCTTTAACCTGAAGTGTAGTGAACTGGTGACACTTTATGATAATTATCAACAGGCTCTGAGTCAAAACAGCTTTCTTGATAAGGAAGATCTGCTGGAACTAGCTCAGTCGCACTTGAACAAAAATACTTTATCAGAAGTTGAACTACTATTAGTGGACGGTTTCCATGACTACACGCAACTTGAACTGAAATTTTTAGCAAAATTGACCTCTCTTGTTCCGAAAGTTTACATCACACTTCCACACCAAACTTCTGATCCTGTACCACACGCTTTCCGGGTTTCCCACAAAACATATTCAAGGCTTACGGGGTTAGGTCTTCGGGAGTTGAGACTTGATGAGAACAAGAGAACGACCAGCCAGATGTTAAGGCATATTGAAGCAAATGTATTCTCTCAACCTGAAGAGCCGTTTGTACCGGAATCTGATAGCCCTGATATGTCATTGCAGATTACAGCTGCTGCAAACATGCAGGATGAGGTGGAACAGATCGCCCGCAGGATAAGAAAGCTGACTCATGGAAAGAGATACACTTTCAGTCAAATTACCGTAATATTCAGAAACATTGAAAAGTATCAAGATCTCGTCGAAGACACATTCACAAGATTCAGTATTCCGGTAAGAATCTATGGTAAGAACTCCTTAAAAGAGAATCCTCTGATTAAGGCCATAATGAATACAATAAATATCTTTACAGATAAGTGGCAGGATGAAGCGGTCTGGAAGGTTTTAAAATCTAATACAGGGATTGACATAAACCTTATCAATGAATTGGAACTGGAATACTTAAAAAAAGGTCAAACAGACGATTACAATAAGTGGCTGGAACTTACTTCGGATTCTGAATTAAAACCTGTTAGCGATTTCCTGGAACAGTTAAAGAAGATTTTTGGCAAACTGGAAGGCAGACACACATTCCGTCACTATTCTGATTGCATTTCTGACATTGTAAATTTGTACTACAAACCAGCGTTCTCAACATACGGTAAGTTAACTGGAGGATATAGGACTAACATTATAGATTTGCTGAAATCAGATGCAGGGGCATTAAGGGAATTTATTTCAATTCTCAATAATCCAACAATGGAAGAACTTGCCTGGAGCGCTGAAACTATTATGTTTGAAGAATTCCTGCACACCCTTGAATCACAGGCGGCCTTAACGTCATATAAAAAAAAGGACAGAAGAAAAGAGGTAGTTAACGTTATCGACGTTCTGGAAGCCAGGCAGTGGGAAATGCCAGTGGTTTTTGTTGGGGGCTTGTTGGAAAAAGAGTTCCCACGACAGGTGCGCGAAAATCTTTTCCTGAAGGATTATTACAGGAGCAGGCTTAACGCTGCGGGAAAGATAGTCCTTAGAGAAGCCAGTGAGAAGATGGATGAAGAGCGGTACCTGTTCTACATCGCCATCACGCGTGCCAGGGAGAAGCTTTATCTATCCTATCCGTCAGCGAACAGTAACGGCAATCTAACACTGCCCTCCTTTTTTCTCTCTGACATACATAAGCTATTTTCAGAAAAAGTATGTAAAGAAATCACAATCCAGAGAAATCTTTCAAGCATAATTCCTGAACCGGAAGAGATCATTACTTCAACCGACTCAAAGAGTTTTATCTATTATCACCTTAACACCCCTTATGTATCAGAAAAAGAGCAAAACAAAAAAGATATTGCGTTGTGGCTCTACAATAATAGTGAGGAGGGATCTTCGTTCAGGGAAGATCTCTGTATGCTAACGGCGCTGATAGACTCCTATAATAACCTGCAGCTCAAATTTTCTGACAAAAGGATAATAAAGAAGATCAGTGGGGCAAGTAGAAGGTTCTCGCCTACAAAGTTGAAAGACTATGCACAGTGCCCTTATAAATATTTTGGAAGTACAACACTGAATCTCAGGCAGGCCATCCCTAAATCTCTGGATTCAAGAATGCAGGGAAGCATCATTCACAAGGTCCTTGAGGAATATTTTAAAGATACGAAAGATATCACAAAAATATTTAATGACGTATTTAAGCAAAAAACAAGGGGGATGATTATTGGTTTTGAAGAAATGAAGATCAGGAATGAGATGATTAAGACGCTTCTGGCATTTGAATCCATGGAAAGCGATTCTGACACATCAACATTCAAGCCTTCCATGTTTGAAGTTAAATTTGGAGATGAAGAGATTGAAACCCTGCAGATCGGTGATAGCAATAACGGCGGTATCGAAATTTCCGGCAAGATTGACAGGGTAGATATTACAGAAGTGAATGGGGAAAAAATAGGTGCAATTATTGACTATAAATATGGACAGACAGAATTCAAGTCAACAGATCTGGAAGAGGGCCTGGATTTGCAACTGCCCATTTACCTGCTTGCCTTGAGAGAGGTGTTTAATATTGTTCCAGTCTCCGCTGAATTTTACGCACTTAAGTCCTCTAAAAAGACAGGAATATATAATAAAGAATTGATCGATAATCGGAGTTTCAACATAAAACCAATGAAGAAATCACTTTCCATTGATAGTAAAGGTTTTAGCAAGATGCTCAAAGAAGCAGAGAATCTTATTCTTAAATTTTCGAAGGAAATCCGAAATGGAAGAATTGAACTTGCTCCGGCAAATCTTGACTTCTGTGGTGAAGGAAACTGCGATTTTGCAAACGTCTGCCGTATTGATAAATGGATGGTGAGGTAATCATTTACCACGGAGGCTCACGGATTAACACGGAAAAAAACAAGATTTATAAGATAACATTTTTCAGTTATTTAAGATCTGTGGTTCTCCGTGTATTTCAGTGGTTGATTTTGTAAATCCCGTTAATCCTGTCTAAAAAAATATGAAGAATAAACTGACAGATTCACAGCAAAAAGGCGTCTCGATCACGGATAGGGATCTCTGCGTTGTTGCAGGGCCTGGTTCAGGGAAGACGCGTGTTCTCGTAGAACGATTTGCAAATCTTGTGACTAACCGTAAGGCATCAGTTGACGAAATCCTTACCCTCACTTTCACTGAGAAGGCGGCAAACGAGATGAAGATAAGAGCGGCCGCTTTGTTCGAACAGAAGGGAATGGAACAGGAACGCCAGGAGATAGAATTTGCTTATCTTTCTACTATCCATAGTTTTTGTGCCAGGATACTAAGGGAAAATGCGATAGAGGCTGGCATCGACCCTCAATTTCGCGTTACGGACGAACTAGAAGCAGGAAGGCTAAAAGAGCAGGCTCTCGAACACACACTCAAGGAGCGTACAGATGAAAAAACCCTTGATACATTTCTGAACGGTATCTTCTGGAAACAATTAGACTCAAAAAAAAGCCGGTTAAAGTCATTCAAAGAAAACCTGATACAACTCTATGAAAAAATCAGGAGTGCGTGTGTGCCGATTACGGAGACAGTAAACGTTGATGATTTGTCACCGGACATTTCAAGTTCTTCTAACAGGATTGAGGAGTTGATAAAAGAGATAAAAGATATTTACTCAGATAGCAAGCTTACGCCTAAAACCAGAGAAAAAGTTGAACACGTTTTGGAGCGATGGAACGCCTCAAGCATGCAAAAGGAGATAGAGGGACTATACGGAAAGAGAGACAAATCTCCTCAAAGAGATGAGCTGGTTCTTGCATTGTTGAACTGCATTAAAAATATTCAGAGTTCCATAAATCTACAGGTATCAAAGGATGTAAAAACCTCTTTGGCTGCTCTGCGTGATGAACTGAAAGTTCTTATAGGATTGTTCGCAGAAGACTATTCAATAAACACCAAAATTATGATAAGAGATTTTCTCGTAAATTTTGATATTGCATACTCAGAACGGAAAAAGGTTGAGGGCCTCATCGATTTTACAGACCTTGAAGTCAAGACGATAGAGTTGTTGGAAAACAGGGAGTACATAGCCAACGAAATAAAACGAAAGTTCAAATACATATTAGTTGATGAATTTCAGGACATAAGCGGATTGCAAAAGAAGATAATTGACCTCGTAAGAAGTAAAGATAATTTGTTCATTGTGGGCGATGCAAAACAGTCCATTTATGGTTTCAGGAATGCAGATGTTGAGATTTTTCAGGATATTCAAAATGGTATAGATCCCGGGTCTTTAATAAGCCTGAATGAAAACTTCAGGAGCAGGCCAGAGATACTGAGCTTAGTAAACCATATATTTGACGAATTGTGGCCGGGAGACTCAGCCAGCCAGGAGAGTACACAGCAGCTAAAGCCAGGAGCAGAGTTTTCAGATAAATCATTTTCCTCAATTGAAGTAATTGTGGCAGAGGGAAGAGATAAGACCGAGGCACGTAAATGGGAATCTATGGAGATAGCAAAGAGAATAAAGGAGATTGTTGATAAAGGTGAGATCAAGATAACAAACAGAAGAGAGCGGGAAAGGAATATTTCCTACAGAGACTTTGCTATTCTATTCCGCAGTACAACAGATATAAAACTTTACGAACACAGCCTTTCACATCTTGATATACCGTATTATGTTGTAAGCGGAAGGGGTTTTTATAATACGACAGAGATTACGGATCTGATTAATCTCTTGAAGGCCATTGAATCACCCTTGGACGAGATAAACCTGGCGGCTGTACTGAAGTCTCCGTTTGTCGGGATAGATGATGATGCGCTTTTCAGGTTGGCAGACTACGCTCATAACAGTGATGAAAAGAGACTACTCTATCAATCCCTGGATGAAGTTGGTTCTATAAAAGAGATCGAGAAAGATTCGCGGGACAGGATTAACCGATTTACTCAATTCCTGAGTGAGGTACAAAAGATCAAGCCCAGAATTCCATTATGGAAACTGATCTCCTTTATACTCAAGAAAACAGAGTTTCAATCAAAGATGCTTCTTTTATCCAATGGAAAAAAGAGATATGCGAACCTCCGTAAGCTGGTCGAGCTGTGTAAAATCCAGGAAGAGTTCGAAACCCTGGCATTAAGAGATTTTATTGAAATTGTAGAAGGCTACAAGTTCAGGGAGATCAGAGAGTCTGAAGCGCCAGTAGAATCTGAGGAAGATGATGTTGTTAAGATGATTACTACACATTCTGCGAAAGGGTTGGAATTCCCGATTGTTATTGTTGCCGATACCGACAGAGATAACTCAAGGCCCCCGGACTATTTTGTATACTCTAAAAACTGCGGAATCAGCTTCAAGATACTGAACCCGTCAACCAATGATGCAGAAGTGCCCATGAGTTATGAACAAGTTAATGATGAAATAACAGAAAAAGAGTTACAGGAGTCAAAACGGCTTCTCTTTGTTGCTATGACCAGGGCACAGGAACACTTGATACTTTCCGGGGGTATTAATAAGGGTAGATCCAGAGGGGACAGTGACAAAGGAAATTGGCATAATTATATCTCAACCTCTCTCGGTCTGAATCCTGAACCGGAAGATAACAGGGAGGTCATAAATATCGGACAGGATCCATCACAATCAATCGAGATAAGGCATTTGCGCGTTAAAGAAGAGAACAAACCATCTGTTCAAAATGGTGCCCGTCCGAACGGCAGGGCTGGGCGGGTTGGTAAAACGAAAGGTGGTAAAAGGATCAAACTTCTGACTAGGCACAGAAAGGAAATAGCGGCATGCGATAAAATCAAAACCACATTACCTTCAAAAGAGATTGTAGAGACAGGAAAAAATATACTATCAAAAATTACGAACAATGTAGAGATTGATAACAGTCACTATGTATATACGGCCACAGAGATACTCAAGTTCCATTTTTGTCCTCAGCTATACTATTTCAGGTTTATTCTAGGACTGCAGGGAATAGATGAAAAATGTATGACTGGGCCATATTCCGTCGAAGAGGAAGATGATAATAGATTGAATGATGATGAAATACCGGGGCATGAGTTGGGGAATGTCGTACACCGTGTCTTTAGCAAATATGATTTTCCTGAAGAGAATCTCAATAAATATATTAAAAAAGAGCTGAGTGCCTATAAACAGGATACCAATCAGAAAAATATAGACCTTGTTGCGAAATGGGTAAACTCTTTCTACAATAGCGAAGTTGGGAAAGAAGTTCTTTCAAGTGAACGGTATAAACGGGAGACATCATTTATTTTCAACTACCGGCACAACCTTATAAAGGGGCAGATAGATCTTTTTTATTTTAACAAAAAAGGCTTATTAAAAATCATTGATTATAAGTCTGATAGTATTGGTGCTGATGATATACGCGAGAAGGTAAAATACTATAAACTGCCAATGCAGCTTTACGCCCGGGCGCTGGAAACAATTTATGGAAAGAGGGTAGATGAAACCATACTATACTTCCTTGAGCCAGATAAACCCGAAGAAATTGATACAGCTGATGAGGCTTGCGAGGAATTAGACTCAACTCTGGACAATTTCTTCACGGCACATAAGGATGGTAACTTTAAAAAGTCTAATGGCCAGAAATGCAAGCGGTGTGGATACAAAACGATTTGTTAAAAAAGATTGTTGTGGATATCCTGTACATCCAGTTAATCCTGTCTAAATAGAAAAACAATGAATAAGTGCAATTTACTTCGTAAAAGATTATCTGAACCGGACATAATATTGAGTCCGGGAGTGTATGACTGCCTATCGGCAAAGATTGCTGAAAGGACAGGGTTTGAGGTTATATTTACTTCCGGCTTCGGCATCTCTGGCTCAGTACTCGGCTATCCTGATTATGGTCTTTTAACAGCTACTGAAATGCTGAATGCCGCCGGGAACATTTCTAAATCCGTAGACATACCTCTGATTGCCGATATTGACACGGGTTATGGCAATCCCCTCAACGTCGTACGCACCATTAAAGAAGTTATCGACCTGGGAATAGCAGGTGTTATTCTGGAAGATCAGGAGTGGCCGAAGAGATGCGGGCATCTTGAGGGTAAACGCATCATTGCGATGGAGGAACACGTAGAGAAAATACGTGCGGCAAGATTTGCCAGTGGAGAGAGTGGGTTGGTAATTGTTGCGAGAACTGATGCACGTGAAGAGTTGGGATTGGAGGAAGCTATCAGGCGTGGAAAAGCATATTATGAAGCGGGCGCTGACGTTATCTTTATTGAGGCGCCGAAAACTGTAGAAGAACTCAGAGAGATACCATCAGAACTTCCAGATGTGCCGCTATTAGCAAACATGATAGAGGGTGGAAAGTCTCCATGTTTAAGCGTGCAGGATTTGGAAAAACTGGGTTTTAAGCTGGGGGTTTTTGCATTATCAGGTCTGTTCGCTGCAACCAAGGCGATTGAAGATTGCTTTGGCTTCCTCAAAGAAAACGGTACGACATCAGGTTTTGAAAACACGTCATCATTTAAAGATTACAAAGAGATCATTAATATAAAAAAATATCAGGAACTGGAAGGAAAGTTTAAAGGTCTGTGAAAAAATGTTAACTTTGCTGTTTTACCCTGAGTGCTCGGAATCGGTTCAGTGTAGCAGCCAGTTCATAACTTCTGAATTCAGCAAAGTCGCCCCTTGCTTCCCGATCGCTTAGGCAGTCCAGTCCTTTCTCCTTTATATCAGCCAAAACTAAACTGCAAATCTCTTTTATGCTTTTTTGGCCGTCCATATATCGCCCGGCATAATGAATAGCATATCCGATTGTCCTCAATTGACTGGGGTGCACGAGTTGTTCTATTGCGCTGACCTGGACCTTGTGTTCTCCAAATCGCATGTACAGAAGATCTTCGATTTTGATATCCACCGCTCTTTTACCCTTTGATGGACTGAGCACATTTGGAACGGGGATACGCTGAATCTCCGAAGGAGGTGTTGCATCAAAATATTCCGGTAGTGGGCTTTCCTTGGCTATTTGATGTGCCTGGGAGGTTAAATCATGAGGTCGGTATTCAATCATTCCTATAACTGCGTCAGCTAAACTGAAATAGTCGCCACTCCCACCCATTACGATTACAGTTGATATTCCTTTTTCTTCATAGAGGCTGCGTACGTGTTCCACAAATGGCGTAATCGGTTCCTTCTCTTTAGCGATCAGGTTTTTCATCCGCATGTCACGAATCATGAAGTTTGTTGCCAGTGTGTCCTCATCCAGCAAAAGCGTACTCGCCCCCACCTCAAGGGCTTCCAGAATATTAGCCGCCTGGGATGTACTTCCACTGGCGTTGGCAGTAGAGAATTCAGTGGTATCCTGATCAAACGGCAGGTTAGAGATGAAGGGATCAATATTCAGGTTTTGAATACTGCGTCCGTCCTCTGCTCTTATCTTGACGGCATCGGAATTGGTCACAACAAACTCACGCCCGTCTTCAGGTATATGGTTATAGATTCCGTATTCCAGTGCATTCAAGAGTGTTGATTTGCCGTGATACCCTCCGCCAACAATCAATGTTACGCCTTTGCGAATACCCATTCCGGTTATATCACCACGGTTAGGTAGTGTAATACTTGCTCTCATCGATTGACAACTTTCAAAAGGGACTACTCCCTCTGATCTGAGCGGTCGTGGGTCAACACCGCTTGATCTGGGAAGTACTGCATTGTCAGCTATAAACGCAATCAAGTCTAATTCTGAAAGCTTCTCTCTGATAAATTCAGCATCTTCAACAGTCTCAATATGACGGTACAATTTATCTGCAGGAAGTTTTTTAAAATACAGTGAATCTTCGACAATCCGGGGAATGATTTCTGAAAACATGTGTGAGGCAATTTTGCCGGCAATCCTGCGTCCAAATGCCGGAAGCCCTACCAGGAAGCGGGCCTCAATACAGCTATCTATTATGACCATGGAAGATGTTTTTAATACTTCCTGTCCGGGTCTGTCTATTTCTATAGCACC
>CAYTLC010000059.1:5210-13542 GCA_964438395.1 uncultured Candidatus Scalindua sp. | reverse complement strand
AAAACCGCCATGTGCAAGACGTTCTCCAATGCGACAGGAAGTGCTAATCTGATTATATTTCTATTTAAATTCTTTTTTGTTAGCTCCATAAGGCCTTTTTCAAACTTAAATTATGGTTGACAACAACCTACACAACCATTAAAATTTTCTACTTAATTTGTACCTTGAATTGTCAGATAATATGAGAATCTAAATACTTATGCAAAGTAATTTCATAAACGTTCCTGCCTTACTCTCTTTTTCTGAATATACCATCCTTTCAGTACTATAGAACACGCGATTTTTTTGTTTTTAATTATAAGTTTTCTCAGATTAAAAGATTGTAAATGTATACAGGCATAGATATTATAGAAATTAACAGGATAGAAAAAGTCTTTGGCTCACACAAGAACTTTATCAGGAGAGTTTATACTTCAGATGAAATGGATTATTGTCAATCCAAGAAGAACTGTTATCAACATTATGCAGTTCGTTTTGCCTCAAAAGAAGCCGTACTCAAGGCGTTTGGAACCGGTTTAAGAGACAGGATGAAGTGGACAGATATAGAAACGTTGAATGATGAACTTGGAAAGCCTTATGTAAATCTTTATGGCAGAGCGAAAGAACTAGCAACTGAGAAAAAAATTGGCGAGATTTCAGTTTCACTGTCTCATTGTAAAGAATACGCAGTGGCACATGTATTATTAATACCTGATGAATCACAGGGATAAGAGAAAAAAATGAAAAAACTAATTCTTATAAATCCTCATCCTATAGGTAACGTTGGTGAGGAAAATGTATCAGTGCTAAATCAGATGCCCGTGAACCTGGGATATTTGAAGGCATTAACTCCTGACAACTGGGAGGTAGACATAATAGATGAAACTCAGGAACTGGCAGTAGATGAAAATGGTGAAAATGTCTGCTTCGACAAAACGAATGTCGCCCTGGTTGGAATAACGTCAGTAAGTTATCAGGCAAACAGAGCATACCAGATCGCCACTGCATGCAAAAACAACGGAATTCCTGTCATAATGGGTGGAGTACACGCAACAAGCTATCCAGAAGAGGCAGCCAAATACGTTGACTCTGTTGTAATAAGAGAAGCTGTTCCTATATGGGATCAGATAATTTCAGATTTTGAGAAAAACGAACTCAAGCCGACATATGATGGCGGCCTGACCCCTATGGAGACATATAAGGACCTTCTGCCGGATAGAAAGTTTTTGACTGACAAGTACAAATACAGATACTCCGGAATAATTACAACAGCAGGATGTCCGTTCAGTTGTGAGTTTTGTTCGGTTCCACAGTTCCAGGGAAGAAAGTACAGAGAGAGACCTATAGATGATGTTCTGAACGAACTGGAGGCAATAAAAGGACAATATAGAGGGCTCATCCTGACAGATGAAAATTTCTATGGTCATAGCAAGAAATCATACGAAAGGGTCAGAAATCTCTTTAAGGGAATGGTTGACAGAGGTATTTACCAGAACTGGTTCGGGTTTACCTCGTTGAACATTTATGAGGATGACGAAACACTGGACAACATGGCAAAAAGTGGATGTGTGGGAGTACTCATTGGTATTGAATCTATAAATGAAGATGCATTAAAATCAATGAATAAGGGTGTTAACCTCCGCATAACAATTGATAAATACAAAGAAGCAATAAAGAATATAAGGAAGCACGGGCTCGCAGTCTGGGGAACTATGGTTTTCGGAAATGATAATGACACACCGGACACGTTTAAAGATGTCGTTGATTTTATATTAGATGCAAAGATCGACATAATGACCTGTGGCTTACTGTGTCCATTTATCAATACACCATTACAAAAGAGACTTGATGGTGACAACCGTCTATTCAGAACAAACTTCCCTGAAGACTGGATCTATTACACGTCGCATCATTTAACATATGTTTTGTCCAAACTCACACTTCAAGAATTTATTGATGGCATAGAGTATGTTTACAACAATATATATTCTACAGAAGTAATAAGGAAAAAATTCAGAGCGGCAAAAGATGAGATGAATAATCTCAATGCCGCAATGTTTGCCTTCAGGGTTAATCTTGACTGGCAGGAGGTCTACAAACACCTCTTAGAAAACCTGAGAGATCTGCAAGCTTCAGGTGATTATGAAAGAGCTCTTGAGCGTTATGAAGCGCTGAAAGACCAGAAAAATCCGGACATGGCAAATACCTAAGATCCAGGCTGTTTATTAGACTGTTTCTCAATGTTCGAAAACCAAAGAACAAATCCCCCCTACTCCCCTTTTGTTAAGTGAGAATAAGTGGGATTTGCTTTTTGTAAAATGTGTCCGAAGTACTTAGGGCAGTGAAAAACTCTGTATTACCATTTTTTCTAAAGGATTGAACATGTCAAGAGTTGTTGTTACCGGTTTAGGATTAGTAATCGCCAATGGTATTGGTGTTACAAATGCGTGGAATGCCCTCATGAATGGCAAAGATGGCACTGCAGAGTTAAAGTCCTTTGACTCATCACAATATAAAGCACATCGCGCATGTGAAGTAAAAGATTTCAAAATTGATACTGTTTTTGAAAATGAAACCACAGCAAACACAATACACAAGTATACATATACTGCTGCAAAAGAGGCATTGAAAGATAGTGGACTGAGTGAAATTGCAGAATGCAATCAAGAAAGATTTGGCATTGCTATCGGAACTCTTGCAGGCGAACTACCTCCATTTGAATACCTGTTACGTAACACGCCGGAAGACAAGGCAAATGGATTTGATATGGGTGTTGCCCTGACTTATCCACCATCTTCTATCACCACACTACTCTCTGAGGATTTTGGCTTTGAGGGACCTAACATGGTATCACTAAATGCCTGCTCTTCAGGCAACCACGCTATCGCATGGGCATTAGACCTTTTACATGAAGGAAAGGTTGATGTAATGCTGGTAGGAGGTGGTGAACTTATCCCTCAAACAGAGTTTACACATTTCCATAACCTGAAGGCACTGGCACCTGAAAAGTGTCAGCCATTTGACAAAGAGAGAAAAGGCCTGATAATTGGAGAAGGCGCCGGAATAATGGTACTGGAAACACTAGACTCCGCTTCTAAAAGAGATGCTGAAATTTATGCTGAATTAAAAGGCTATGGTATGAGCTGTGACGGACACCATATGACAGCCCCCCATCCGGAAGGTGCGGGCGCAATAGTAGCTATGTCAAGCGCACTTTCCATGGCTAATTTATCTTACGAGGACGTAGACTATATCAATGCACACGGAACGGGAACACCATTAAATGACAGGATGGAGACATTAGCCATAAAATCCGTATTTAAGGAGAGGGCAAATGAAATACCTGTCAGCTCTATAAAATCTATGATCGGCCATACAATGGGCGCGGCAAGTGCAATAGAGTCTGTCGTTAGCTGTCTGGCAATTAAGAACAACGCGATTCCTCCTACCATACACTATGAAACTCCTGATCCAGAGTGCGACCTGGATTATGTGCCGAATGAAGGACGCGAAACAGAAGTCAACTGCGTCATAAACAACTCCTTTGCTTTTGGAGGAAATAATGTCACTAACATTTTCAGTAGATTATAGATGAAGAAAAAAGCAGTAATTACAGGTATTGGAGTTGTGTCTCCGTTAGGAATCGGACATCAGGATTTCTGGAATAATCTCGTTTCAGGTAATTCTGCTATAGCGCCAATGGAATGCCTTGATCTATCAAAGTATGAAAGTAAAAACGGAGCAGAAGTTAAGAATCTTAACACGGAAGATTTCTTAGGACGTAAAGGTTTAAGGTATCTTAACAATGGAACTAAATTTCTGGGTTCCAGTGCAAAAATGGCAGTAGATGACGCAAACCTTGAAATTGATGATGAGCTGTCAAATCATACCGGGATTCTCATCGGCTCCTCCCTCGGAAATTTCTCTCAGACAACAGATTATTTTCATGACATCATCAGGGAGGGCCCTTCAGATGTATCTCCTATGAAGAGCTACGATGTCGCCCTGAATTCATCTGTAAACTACGTATCAGTCTTCTTCAAGATGAAGAGCTTCGCCAGGACAATTTCTTCCGGCTTTACATCAGGTACAGATGCGATTGGTAATGCAACTAAACTGATACAGAATGGAAAAGCAAAAGTAATCATAGCTGGTGGGGTCGAGCAGATCTCACTGGATCTATATATGATCTTTTATCTGCAAAAGATGCTGGCTGGATCCACCGGTGCCGGGAATGAGATCAGCATGCCTTTCGACAAAAGAAGAGATGGTTTTATTATGAGTGAAGGCAGTTATGTTTTTGTAATGGAAGATGCTGAACACGCCCAAAGTCGCGGGGCAAGAATATATGGTGAAATCTCCGGCTATGGAAGCCTCTTTTCAGGTAACAGAAACAGTGATATTGAAAAAAGAGTTGAGAAAGCCAGTAACACAATGAAATTATGTATCGATGATGCAGGGGCATCCCCGGACGATATAGACTTGATTAACGCCAACGGAAATTCTGGCAAGTTGTCAGACCTGATAGAAGCAAAAGCTATCAAAGAGTTATTTGAGACGAAAAGTGAAGAGATCCCAGTTCACACCATTAAATCCACTTTAGGTGAAAGCTACGGTGCATCGGGAGCAGCACAGACAGCGTCTGCTTTACTTTCCATAAACAACGGTTTAGTACCTCCTACCATTAATTGCGAAGAGAAAGATTCCGAGTGCAATCTGAATATTATTAATGAAAAACTCGAAAAAAACACCAATACAGTACTCATTAATTCGTTTGATCTGTCCGGAAACAACTCTTGCCTGATTATAAAAAAACATGAGTAAATTATTTGAACCTATAAAAATCGGTAGTCTGGAAATCAAGAACAGATTGGCCATGTCAGCAATGGATCTTGGCTTTACCTCTGATGGTTCTATTAACAAACGTTTTATTGATTTTTATGTAGAACGGGCTCGCGGCGGTGTTGGGTTAATTGTAGTAGGCGGATGTTATCCGGAGATGACAGGCAAGGTATGGAAAAGTATTATTGGCCTGGACAAAGATGAGTATATACCGGGTCTAAAGCAATTAACTGATACGATCCACAAACATGATGTTAAGATTGCGGCGCAAATACTTCATGGTGGCAGAAGTGCATCCTCTTTTTTCTCGAAAACTCATCCTGTATCACCATCAAGTCTGTCACACGTCAACATAAAACAGAAACCGCACGCCCTGACCATATCAGAAATAAAGAAGGTAATAGATGGCTATGTTGCTGCCACAGTTCGGGTAAAAAAGGGTGGGTTTGATGCAGTAGAGATACACGGAGGTATGGGCTATCTTATCAACCAGTTCCTTTCAAGGGCAACGAACAAGAGAGCAGACAGATATGGCGGCAGTCTCAAGAACAGGATAAGATTTGCTAAAGAGATAGTTGTAGCCATAAAAGAGAAAGCGGGAAAGAGATACCCTGTAATTTTTCGCCTGTCAGGTGAAGATTTTGTAGATGAAGGCCTCAAAATAGATGAAAGTGTTGAGATCGCAAAAGAGTTGGAGAAGGCTGGTGTAGATGCGTTCAATGTTTCACCTGGCTGGCATGAAAGCCGCACTCCCATTATGCTTATGTCTATCCCTAGAATGTCTTACATATTTCTTTCTGAAAAGATTAAGGATAACGTAAATGTACCTGTAATCGGATCAGTAAGAATAAATGACCTTGCTCTGGCTGAAGAGGTTATAGACAATGACCAGTCTGATATTGTTTCAATAGGTAGGCCGTTAATAGCAGACCCGGAATTACCAAAGAAGTATAAGAAGAGACAATTCGATGATATCAGGAGATGTATCGCATGTAATCAAGGATGTTTTGACTCCCTGTTAGGATTCAAATCTATCAGTTGTTTGTATAACGTCAGAGCAGGCAGAGAAAGTGAATTTAAGATCAGAAAGGCTAAAAAGAAGAAAAAGGTAATGGTTATTGGTGGCGGACCGGGAGGTATGGAAGCTGCAAGAATTGCCGCACTGAGAGGGCATGACGTACATTTGTTTGAAAAAATGGATGTACTTGGCGGCCAATTAAGATATGCTTATATTCCTCCAGGAAGAGAAGAGATAGTCAATGTAGTTAGTTTCCTGGAAAACCAGATTAAAAAACTAAATGTCAAAATAGAACTTTCTAAAAAAGTCGATACTGCAACTATAAAAAAATTGAAGCCGGACGTAGTAATCGCGGCTACAGGGGGAAGCCCTCTTATTCCAAAGATTTCAGGCATTAACAAAAAAAACGTTGTTGTGGCTGAAGACGTTTTCGATAATAAGGTAAAGATCGGCAAAGACGTCGTAATAATTGGCGGAGGCACTATTGGTTGCGAAATAGCACTTCACACTGCAAAGATGGGAGCTATGGAACCGGAGGTTGCCTGCTTTCTTTTAAAGAATAAAGTCATTGATGGGGATAAAGCCGTAGAGCTTACATCAAAGGGAAAACGAAATATCACTATCCTTGAAATGAAAAATAAAATAGGGGGACGTTTCGGTATCTCAACCAGATGGGTTATCATGAAACAGATAGATGATGCCGGTATCAACAGTATAACCGGGATCAGAGTAAAAAATATATCGACTAAATCAATAAAGAAAAAGGATAAAGTCTGCATAACGTACGAAGAAGAAAAAAAAGATATTAAAATCTTTGCGGATACTGTTATCATTGCCGCAGGATACAAATCCAATCAGGACCTTACCAAAAAATTAAATGGTAAGATTGACGAATTATATAAAATAGGCGATTGTGTTGAGGTCAGGACTGCACTTGAAGCGATCCATGAAGGATTTGAAGTGGGATTGAGGATTTAAGATTATGAAAGATATTCGAATGAATCGTGGTGATAACTCCGGCTATGACCATCTGGAATTTGAAGAGATAGAGGCAGATAATGGTAAGACAATCGGAATCATTTACTTGAACAAACCTGATCGGAACTCTTTGGGTTCCTGGCTACTGGACGCTATATATGACAAGATGGATCAGTATGAAAACGATGAGAAGGTTGGGGCCATTATTATTGCCAGCAAGTTAAGAGGAGTTTTTTGTGACGGTGTGGATCGCGAAGAGCTGTTTGGGTCATGGATTACAGATTTGGTAGCAAAGAAAGACTACGAACGTTTCCATCGTTCCTACGAGATGCTTGTTGAAATGGAAAATTGCCAGAAACCGGTTATTGCCGCAATTAATGGTATTGCAATTGGTGCTGGGATTGAACTTGCTATGTTATGCGACCTGCGTATAGCATCTGAACTCGCTTTTTTCAATCTACCGGAGGCTAAACCGGAACTAGGCATTATTCCGGCGCTGGGCACAACACAACGTTTACCTCGGCTGATTGGTCGTGCACGTGCAAAAGAGATGCTGTTTCTTGGCAAGATGATCCGCGCAAAAACAGCATTGGAATGGGGTTTAGTCAATCAGGTTGTTCCACACAAGGAGGTTTTAAGCCAAGCCATTGAAATGGCAAAGGTGCTGCTGGAGAGAGACACTGGAGTTCTCATAGAAATGAAAAAATGTGTTAACTTTGCAGTAGAGAATGATATTACGAAAGGCCTGGAATACGAGGTCGGCACATTTGCTAAAATGATGCGAATAAAGCTGGCTGAGAATAAGGCCACTGTAGAGACATAAAATTTATAAAACAAAGCATAAATAATTGATATAATAATTTTTTTTCGATAACAATTTCCAGGAGGTAATCGTATGAGTAACAAGACGGCAATAGTAACCGGTGGTACAAGAGGTATTGGCAAAGCGATAGTACTTGAGCTGGCAAAAAGCGGATGCAATGTTGCCTTCAACTATAGCAAGAGTGATGATCTTGCAAATGAGCTTGTAAAAGAGATAGAAGCACTCGGAGTCAAAGCCGTAGCAAAAAAGGCGGATGTATCCGATTTTGAGAGTGCTAAAGATATGATTAAAGAAGTCAAAGATGAATTCGGACAGATAGATTACCTGGTCAATAATGCCGGAATAACAAGGGACAAACTCCTTGCCATGATGAAAGAAGATGACTGGGATGATGTGATCAATATAAACCTGAAGAGTGTGTATAATTTTTCCAAGGCTGTAATCATGACCATGATCAAACAGAAAAATGGAAAGATACTCAACATAACCTCTGTCAGCGGTATTGCCGGTGTGGCAGGTCAGACCAACTACTCTGCTTCTAAAGCGGGAATGATCGGCTTCACAAAGGCCCTTGCAAAGGAGGTAGGTAAGGCAAAAATCAATGTTAATGCTATCGCATGCGGATTTATTGAAACAGACATGACCTCTGAGCTACCTGATGAATACAAGCAGAAGATGACAGACATGACCGC
>CAYTLC010000059.1:0-5110 GCA_964438395.1 uncultured Candidatus Scalindua sp. | reverse complement strand
AAGGATTTCCTGGGATTTGTTGTCAAAGAGTGGGAATATTTTATCAGGATGAGGAAAAGAGGCAGGATCCTTGCCGGTGGTAAACTAGCCGGAAGCAGAGGTGCCGCTGCTATTATTGAAGTAGATTCCAATGAAGACCTCGACCAACTTGTAACAAATCTACCACTATTCCCATTTTTCACGGACATAGAAATAACCCCGCTTGTACCTACAGACAAAGCACTGCTTGATGTTAAGCGTATCCATTCTCTTATGAAGTAAAAATTCTAATCTCAGACTTAATCCAGCCGGGACAGCAATATATAATCAATATGGGATGAAACGTACATTTGACTATAAAATTGGAGTAATTTCTGACACACATGGGCTTGTCAGGAAAAGTGTAATCAAATCTTTCAACGATGTTGATTTGATTGTGCATGCTGGAGACGTGGGAAACCCGGAGGTGCTTGAAACGCTACAAACCATAGCAAAGGTGCATCCTGTCCGTGGAAATGTTGATGGTGGTAAGTGGACTGACAGCCTGCCTCTCACTGATGTAGTACAAGTGGGACAGATATATTTATATGTCCTTCACGATTTGAACTCACTTAACCTGGATCCTGTTGCGGCAGGATTCAACGCTGTTATAAGTGGACATTCACACATACCAAATATTGAGAATAGTGACGGCGTCCTATTTCTCAACCCCGGAAGCGCGGGTCCAAGACGGTTTAACTACCCGATTTCTATTGCCTTTTTGTACATAAATGGAACTTCTATAGAAACCGAAATTGTAGAGTTAAAGGGCTAAATCTTTTTCCATAAACATCCTTGCTTCTTCTTTTGCTTTCACAAGAGTATTGGGAAAATAATCTATCAGTTTATGATAGTATTGGTTCATATGTTCAAAGTCCTTTTCGACTTCATCTTCGGTAAAGTCCAGTACTCTCTGGTAATATTCAATTGCAGCATTATATTCTTTTTTTCTATCATGCATTTCACCCAACGCAAGATGAAGCAGAGGATTATTTGGTGCAAAGCCTATCCCTTTATTTAGCAGTTTTTCCGCCTTCTCATACTCCTTCTCTTCCCCATAAAGGAAACTAAGCACACCTAGTGCATAAATATCTCTGTTATTTAACTCCAGCGCCTTCATGTAACTCTCTTTAGCCCTATTAACTGAAACTGCAGCAGATGATTTCATGAAGAGACCTACCATATGCTGCATCATTGCATTTTTCAGATAAGCGTCTCCTCTGATTATATAGTTTCTATAATCATCTGGAAAGTATTCAACAAGCTCGTCCATTAAATCAATGTTACCACTATTAAATATTATTTTTACAATCTCTTCATGGTTACGTTCATAATCAATACTTTCGATACAACATATTACCTTCGATTTAGAATGGCTATGAACATATTCATTACTATCCAGAATCAACTCTTCCAGCTTATTCAAAGCCCTGGTTTGAGCACATCCCGCTAAAAGAACGATAACGGTAATAATACCTGCTGCAGTCCTATATTTTGATAAATCGTCCCTCATAGTCAATTGCTCTTGAGAAATGTCATCAGAAGAAAAACTGAAATTATATCAGTCGTTAGTAGAATCTATCAGGAAATCGTAACAGTTATCTCTGATCTCAGGGTTGGCACGATGCTTCATTGCATCACGTGGATGCTGATTAAGGTGACCGCTGATTCCATAAATATCATTAAATCCCCACTCAATTTCCTTACGCAGTGGCACCAAAGTTTCCTGTATAGCTTTGTATATCGGTCTTACATCGAACTTTGGATTCTTCAGGAAGTTAAGCAGAAGTTCTAGATTACAGTTGCCGGCTCCACGTCCAATACCGTTTATAGTTGCATCAAGCAGGTTGACACCGTCGATAATAACCTGCTGGGTATTTGAAAAAGCCAGTTGCTGGTTATTGTGAGCATGAAAACCTAGCGCCTTGCTTGGGGCATGTTTTTTATAAAGTTTCAGATAGCTGGTTATCTGTTCTGAATAAAATGCTCCAAAGCTATCCACAAAGTAGAGATAGTCCACCTCGTCTGCTTTATCAATCTGCTGAAGGGTTTCGATCAATTCAGTTTCTATTGCCGCTGAACATGCCATAATATTGATAGTGGTTTGATAACCCAGATCCTTGCTGCGCTTTACAAGATCCAGCCCCTTGTCGATATCCGCAACATAACAGGCCGTACGTACCATTCCAACAACACTCTGTTCCGCAGGAGGCAGCGCAGATACATCTACTCTGTCCACGTCATACATTACTGCCAGCATCGGCGGCTTTTCACACTCATAGGAATCAACGATATATTTCATATCATCTTCATCGCAAAAATTCCATTTACCATATTTTTCACGTGTATATTCATCACTCACACAGAGCTTTTTACCAATCTCCATGATATCGATGCCGCTATCACAGGTTGCACGATAAACTGCTTTAACAAAATCGTCCGTGAAGTGGTAATTATTGATAAGACCTCCATCTCTGACAGTACAATCTAAAACCTTTATTTCTTCTCTATACATCTTCTCTACTCCTGATAAAATATTCTTAATCTGCCTCATAAAATTACAAACTTCATATATTAACGTAAACTGGTATAAAAAAACAAGTGAGAAATACATATATAAGGAATACAGGCACTTTCTATTCAATAATATTTATTGTATTTTATGAAACTCATGATAGTATCATGAGTCAAATTCAGAGAAATTTATTGATAAGAAAGGTGTAGATTGCAACCATGAATGGCTCAGAATCAGGCAAAAACTCTCATAAAAGAAAGCAAAAGAAACCATGGTATAAAGATGGCTTGAGGTTTGAATGCCAAAGATGCGGTGGTTGCTGCAGAGGAGAGCCTGGTGTTGTCTGGATGACTAAGAAGGAAATTAAAAGCACCTCTAGTTCCCTGGGTATTTCAACTGATCTATTTATTAAGAACCATGCGAGGTTGATTAATGGGCGAATTAGTCTGCTGGAGTATGAAAACGGAGACTGCGTCATGTATGACAATGGGTGCAAAATATATGAAACCAGGCCGCGCCAATGCAAAACTTTCCCGTACTGGAGTTCGAACTTGAAAAACAAAACTGAGTGGGAAGAGCAGAAAAAGACGTGTCCCGGAATTGATAAAGGAAAGTTGCATACTCCGGAAGAAATTCAAAACAGCTTAAGGCCTGAATTGAGCGATTTATGAGTAACGGAAACAGTAGTGATCAGCACCGGAAAAGAATTGGAATACTTGGAGGCACTTTTAACCCAATACACCTGGGACATCTGATTTTAGCAGACGAGGTTTGCAAGAATCACCATTTATCAAAGATCCTTTTTATGCCAACATACATCCCTCCACATAAATATGTAAAGGATCTAGCAGGCCCACATCATCGCTTTCAAATGATTAAGGCAGCTATTAGTGGAATCAGTAAGTTTGAAGTTTCCGACCTCGAAATCATACGTGAGGGCAAGTCTTACACAATAGACACCATACAGGAAATCCAGAGTCACTACGGTGAAGCTGACGAGATATTTTTGATCATGGGAGCTGACTCATTGAATGAACTGGAATTATGGAAGAACATCAAAAGGCTTTCTCAACTCTGTCACTTTGTTATTGTAAACAGACCCGGCTTTAAGACAGAAGCTTCTGCCAGACTCGTAGAGATTATTGGTAGTGATAATATATTGGACATAGAGAGATTGAAAATTGATATATCCCCTGTTGATATCTCATCTACAAATATAAGAAAAAGAGTGAACGAAGGCGTTCAAATCAAAGGCCTTGTACCGGAATGTGTAGAAGCATATATAAAAGAACATAATCTGTATTCATCTACATAAAATATAACAACCTATGAACCGTCTATTCCGTTTCTGGTGGTTTCCCCTCTTGTTGCAGGTGATAACGCTTGTTGTGTTCGTGCTACTGATTGTTGATGGTTTCGTGGCAGACACGAATGACATGGCATTTGCAAAGATTCTCCGTAACACAAACCTTGCTAACCTGATTGTCTGGTCGTACTGGTGGCCAGTGATTATCATCTCGGCAATCTTCTTCGGGCGAATCTGGTGCATGGTCTGCCCGATGGAGCTACTCACATCACTTGCCGCATGGATTGGCCTGAAATACAAACCGAACAGATTTGTACGATCCGGCTGGATTATTACTCTATTTTATATTTTAATCCTGTTTGTTGGTATACACACACTTTCCATCCATCGTGTACCATTTCGAATGTCTATCTACCTGCTGGCGCTACTGACCTCTACCGTTATAGTCGGCCTAATATTCCGTAGAAATACTTTCTGCGCCTATATCTGCCCTGTAGGACATCTGCTGGGACTGTATGCCCGCCTTGCACCTTTTGGTTGGTCTACAGGCAACATGTCAATATGCAGGAGCTGCAAAGACCATTCCTGCACTGCAAGTGCGAATGCATATGTTTTTCAGGGACGTAGTTGCGGAGTTGATCTGAATCCTGCGGATATTGATGACAACACAAACTGCCTGTTGTGTGGGCAGTGTATTAAGTCGTGCGATCACAATAACCCCGGTATTGAAGGAAGACCCAATCCGGGCTGGTTTGTACGACCCTGGTTCAAAGATATCTTTGCACTCAAACCAATGACTGCCGCCCAGACAGCATTCTGTCTTGTTGTCTCAGGATTCGTAGTATACGAACTCTTTACCGAGTGGAATGTTACTAAAGGGCTACTACTTATGCTGCCTGACAATATTAACATGTTGCTTAGCACCGAAAACGCCTGGTCACATGGGCTGATCAAATCATTAACACTATTCGTGATCCTGCCGACTCTGGTCTGGCTGTTTCCTTATGGTTTATTTAGATTGGCAGGAGGAAAACTGTCTATTGAAAGATTTTTCTCTGCTTTCGGAACAGCATTCATACCGATCATGGCTGCAGCGCACACTGTTAAAGCATTGCTCAAAACAACATCTCGTATTCCCTACTGGGAAAATGCCTTTAGTGATCCGGTTGGTGTTGAGTCTGCAAGGGGCATCCTTGATAAATCTCTGCAACTGGCGCCGTTACCTGCCTGGCGAGATCCTGCTGTAACGGTGCTGTCGCTGGTTTTAGTAT
>CAYTLC010000058.1:11766-13656 GCA_964438395.1 uncultured Candidatus Scalindua sp. | reverse complement strand
TTTACGCAGATGAAAGATTTTGTCAAAGAAGAACCGTTGATTATAGTAGACGGCAGCGGAGTTATGCTGAGAGACATCAATGGCAATGAGTATATAGATGGTGTTTCTTCAATGTGGTGCAACATACATGGCCATAGAAGGAGAGAGATTGACGACGCAATAAAAGACCAACTTGATAAAGTTGCTCATACAACCCTGCTGGGTATGTCAAATATACCTTCAGCCAAATTGGCAAAACGCCTTGTCGAGATAACTCCTGAAGGCCTGAATAAAATATTCTATTCTGATAATGGTTCCAATGCAATCGAAGTCGCCATAAAAATGGCATTTCAATATTGGCAATATAAAGGCTACAAAAAGAAGACCAACTACGTTACATTGCAATACGGATATCATGGCGACTCTTTAGGTGCTGTTGGCGTGAGCGGAGTAGAGGTTTTCCATGCTGTTTTCAAGCCTCTTTTACTTAAGTCATTCACTACGCCATCGCCTTATTGTTACAGATGCCCATACGGCAAAGACAAAACATCTTGCTCACTTGAATGCCTGAGCAAACTGGAGGAAATATTATCGGAAAATTCTGCGTCTATAGCGGCCATGGTTATGGAACCTCTTGTACAGGGTGCCGGAGGAATGATTGTTCACCCTAAAGGCTATCTATCCGGCGTAAAAGATTTATGTGAAGAACACAATATCCTTCTTATTGCAGACGAGGTGCTGGTAGGTTTTGGCCGCACAGGAAAAATGTTTGCATGTGCACACGAGAATGTAACGCCCGATATATTGACTGTCTCCAAAGGTTTAAATGGCGGCTATATGCCATTGGCAGCGACTATGACTACAGACGAAATTTACAATACATTCCTCGGCAAACACAGCGAACAGAAGACATTCTTTCATGGCCACACATATACCGGCAATCCGTTGGCGTGTTCAGCAGCCCTTGCGAATATCGATATATTTGAAAAGGAAAAAGTCATCGAGGGACTTGTTCCAAAGATCACGGTTTTACAGGAGAGGCTCGAACAGTTCAAAGAATTGAAGGCAGTGGGTGACGTACGGCAATGTGGGCTCATTGCCGGTATAGAACTGGTTAAAGACAGGGAGACAAAGGAGCCCTATTCATGGGAAGAAAAGATTGGAATGAAGGTCTGCCTTGAAGCGAGGCAACGCGGTTTGATCACCAGGCCGCTGGACAATGTCCTTGTGGTGATGCCACCCTTGTGCATAACTATTTCGCAATTAAATAAGATAATGGATATCCTGTACGAATCTCTGAAAGTTGTCACTGAAACCGGTTAGAACTCTTATGCATTTATTTAAAGCCATATTCGGACAATCTAAAAAGAAACCAGATGATTCCACGTCTTCTCAAAGCAGGTTTAGCAGGATAATATTATACTTATGTATCGCATTCTTCGTAATAGCAGTAATATTTGTCAGTTTCACATACAACGGAAAATGGCAGGCCGGACTTTATGAGGTCGGAGGTTCGATCTTTTTATTTGTTATTTTCGTGCATATCCTGAAAATAATTATACCGCAATCTTCCGGTATAATTATTACGACACTCTCTATTTTAATAGCTGTCATACTGGTCTGCGCAAACCTCAGTTTACAAAGGAACAAGAACAAGGAGTACACCTTCAATGAGCTTCTTGTAGGTGATTTACTGGTAAAAAAACTCGTTGGCAAACATGAAGAGCGACCGGATCAACAATTAGCGAAAAGAATTAAAAATGTAATTCCCGGCAGCGTTGCCCAGACAAAGACGGAGAAAGACACTATTGAATCTACATTTGAAAAACCGGAGAAGGATTTAATGGGCGAGCCGGTTACTTTGCCAATAGACAAACTCAGCACTGTCTCGATACCCATACACAAAGGAAG
>CAYTLC010000058.1:0-11666 GCA_964438395.1 uncultured Candidatus Scalindua sp. | reverse complement strand
ACCGACAAGCAAGTTGAAGAGAAGTTGCAAACACAGAAACCCACAGGAGAATAATTATGCGTAAGTTAGCACATGGTTTGTTTTTCACAATAATTACCCTTTTGATAGTAAATCACGTTAGTTTTGTGACTGCTACTGAAGAAGCACAAAACGATTTAGTCAAATCAATTGACGAATTGAAAAAGGTGTTGGAGCATGAGCCATCAAATGTTGATGTGCATTATTACCTCGGACTGGCTTACTATGATTATGGAATGGTATCTGAGGCGATAGATGAGCTTAACAAAACACTGGCACTTGATCAGGACTATGTCAATGCGTATTTTAATCTGGGCACTATCCATACCAGCCAGGGAGATATCGATAGCGCAATTGAGATATTCAAAAAACTGTTACAGGCCGACGCAACCAATGCAAGAGCAGAATATAATCTGGGTTTTCTTTATAACGAAAAAGGGCTAATAGACGACGCGATTGCCGCGTATAAAAAGGCAATTGAATTTAAACCGGATTATCATCAGTCTTTAAATAACCTGGGAATTATCTATTTTAAAAAGGGATTATTGGATAATGCCGTCGCAAGCTATACAAAAGCCATTGAGGCTAATGCGGATTACGCCGAATCATATTACAACCTTGGGACTGTCTATCTTGAACAGGAGCAACTTGATAATGCTATTTCTCAACTTGAAAAATCCACGTCCCTTGCACCTGACTTCGCTGGGGCATACTACAACCTGGGAATTGCATATCGGAAAAAAGGGAAGCCGGACGAAGCGATATCAGCATTGAACAGTGCATTGGAAATAAATCCCGAAGATCTCAAGTCGTTAAACATTCTGGCAATAACCCTTCATGAAAAAGGAAAATTTGAAGACGCCATATTCGCATATGAAAATATAGCAGCTATCACCCCGAAGGATGCTAACGTGCGTTATAACCTGGGCATTGCTTATTATAAAGCAGGAATGAAGAAGGAAGCGATATCCGAATTGCAGAAGGCGTTGAAGCTGGAGCCGAATCACACAAAGGCCCATTATAATCTGGGTGTAATCTATATGAAAAAAAACAAACTCAGCAAATCTATAGAGGAGTTTAAAAAGACATTAAAAATAGAACCCGGTCATGCAGAGGCCTACGTTAATCTTGGAGTTGTTTTTTACCGGCAAGGATTACCGGAAGAGGCGATTACCGCTTACAACAGAGCGCTGGAAATCAAACCGGATTATGCTGAAGCGTACTACAATGCAAGCTTTGCATATCTAAAAAAGGGGCTGATTGACGATGCTATAAATATGCTTAAAAAAGGTATTCAGCTTAACCCTGACAGGGGCCTTCTCTACTTTCTTCTTGGAAACGCCTATAGCGATAAGGGCTTATTAGACGATGCGATTACCGCCTGGGAAAATGCTATAGAAAAAAACCAGAAACATTATAAAGCATACAATAATCTTGGTTTTGCATACTATTCAAAAGGGCTGGCGGACAAGGCAATAACCTCTCTTAAAAAAGCGATAGAGATCAAAGAGAATTACGCGGAAGCCCATTATCATCTGGGTTCGATTTATATTGAGAAAGAGATGCTGAAAGAGGCCGTCTCAGAGCTGAACCGGGCAATTGAGCTCAAACCGGACCATACGAAAGCTCATTATAATTTAGGCCTCATATATCGCCATTTGGGAGACATGGACAATGCCATTGCCAAATGGAAGATGGCCGTCAAGCTGGATCCCACGTACTCAAAGGCGTATAACAACCTGGGAGTTGCATATGATTTTACAAATAAGATCGACGAAGCCATTTATCAGTACAAACACGCGATTGAAATGAAAGCCGACTATGGCGAAGCCCATTATAATCTTGGTATAGCTTACGCGAAGAAAGGCGATATGGAAAATGCTATCTACAAACTGAGGAAGGCGATAGAGATAAACCCGGATAACCCGGATGCCCATTTTGCCCTTGGCATAATCTATCGGGCGAAGTGGAAAATAAAAGAATCGGAAAGAGAAATTTCAGTCTACAACCGTTTAAAATCAGGAACAAATTAATCTTTAGGCCAAGCCCTACACATCATCTTCCATGGGCACTTTCACCTCATTGATGAAGAAACTGGTACCACTCTTTTTCTGTTTCCGTTCATCCAGTTTTGCAAAAGCTTCATCCTTTTCAGAGTAGGGAAAGCAGGCAACCTCCTTATAACTGGCATCGAAAATCTTCCAGACGACTTTTTCCCGCTTTATAACAGATTTGGCGACTTTCTTAGTTGTTGCTGCTTTTTTCGTCTTCTTTTCAGCTTTCAACTCTTCACCGGCTTCAGCCTCTTCCGCCATCTGCTGAAGTCTCTCTTTGCTGGACACTCTTTTAACCATAATTTGTTCCTACTTTCATAATTGCTAAATCTTCATAACTAAAACAATAATGTGGCATTATACACGAAATTGTCAAAACAGCAACAATAAACACGGTTTTAACATTAAATGATGAAACTCAACGCTTCATCTGCCGCTTTAGCAAATGCACCGGGAAATCCGATTGCAGATATTAACTTCTTTAAGTCCGGCAATACACGCCTCTCTTTTTTCTTCATCTAATAAGAGTTCGATTGATTGTGAAGCCAGCCATTTATAGTCATCCCTGTACATGAGTTTCTCCGGGACAACCGTTTTCCCTGCAATCGCATTGGCCAGGCAGATATAAGGCGTGTTCATATGTGGTTTGACAGACAATAGGAAAAATACAAGCAGTAATCCTCTTGACTAATTGATTTATAAGGACATACTTGTTTGATAGTTAATGGATAGAAGATAAGTAGGATGGGTCAGTACATGTGGAGTAAAGCTACATTAGGCATTGGAAATTTGTGAGAGGCTTCTGCTGGCCAAAGTTAGAAGTAGCAGAAGCTTTTTCATGGTTTTTGCTTTTTGCCTACTTATATCATCTTTAAACCGAAAAATTAATCTATGAAAATTTACCTCATATACATCCGAGACGAAGACTATTACAATATTCTTCCTGAAAAACTCAGAAAATCTGATAACAGCGACCGTATTGAGGTGATGGCTTTCCCGCCACTTGGCATTCAGACATTGGCACCGGTAATCCGCAACCACGGACACGAGGTTACCATGTTCGATACCTGCCATCCACAGATGAAAGAAGAGCACATCGAGCAGGCCGTGAAAGATGAAAAGCCTGATATAATTATCCTTTCATTTCTTTCAACTACTGCGTACCTCCTTATGAAGAGTATGGCGCAAAGGCTGAAGAAGGCGGCACCAAAAACACCCATTATTGTCGGAGGAGCTTTTGCAACAGTGAATGCGGTTAAGATCCTGAACGATGCGCCATACATTGATTGCGTTGGCAGGGGGGAAGGTGAAGAGCTGATTCCTGATTACCTCGACAACCTGGATAATTTGAAAATAGTCGGCGGGCTTACCTGGCGATCCAATGATGAAGTGATCCATAACCCTGACCGACCCCTGATCAGGGACCTTGACCAGTTTCCTTATCCTGATCGTAAAAGTTTACCGATAGAATATATCGAATCGATGCCAATGGATGCGCCAGCAGTCCTTTCTCTCGATCGTTTTTGTACCATGCAAACCACACGTGGCTGCCCTTTCCAATGTATTTATTGCGATATTCCATCCCTCGCAAGGGGCAAGTGGAGGAGCCGCTCACCGGAACACGTTCTGGGAGAAATGCAGCAGTTGAATGATGAGGGCTACAGATCAATCTACCTGACCGACGACCACTTCCTGATGCAACGTAAACGCATAGAGGCCATTTGTAACGGTATCATTGACAAAAAACTAGAGTTTCATTGGGGGTGCGAGGGCAGAGTTGATTCGCTTGCTGTTGAGGAATTACCATTGATGGTAAAAGCTAACTGTACTTTTCTTGCCTTTGGTGTTGAAGCCGGAACAAAGAAAGTACTCAACCGCCTGAAAAAGGGCCAGACTATTGAACAGATAGAACATGCCATAAAACAGGCCAAAAAAGACGGAATTGAAACGGCGCATGGTTTTTTTCTGATCGGATCGCCAGATGAAACCGTTAAAGATATTCTGGAGAGTTTTCGATTTGCCGTCCGGCTTAAACTCGACACATTTAGCTTTAGTCGGTTATGCGTTTACCGTGGGACTCCTCTATGGCAGGAATATGTAGAAAGGGGTATTATCGATGACGACCGAGACTGGCATAAGTGGTTTAAATGTTCAGACATCGATCCAACAATTCTTCCAAGCGAAGTAGTCCACCAGGCAAGGAAAAAGGGGTATATGTTGTTGTTTGGTTACCTGCTACTCCTTCGTCCCTTGGCCACATTCAGACTCCTTCGCAAGTTCAGCCGGTATATGACGACATCAGATATTTGCACATTGTTATGGGGTCCGTTTAGCAAAAAGGCCAAAACCAGAAAACCAGAACTTCCTGAATTGATGGTTGAGCAGGGACTGGATTCACCGATCAGGACAGCTTCTTAGTGAAAGCGGATCTAAATAGTAACCAAAACCAACGTACCAATCCTCAGTATTATTGATCATGTCGAGGTTGGTGCTCTCCTGAAACAGGTAGGTACGCCAAAGAGGTTGATGATTCTTATGGAGGGAGAGAGCCTGTTTGGGATGACCTTTGCAATATGAAACTTACCAAAGAATTTAGCTTATATCATACTCAATGCTTCATCGGCAGCCTTTGCCGATGCGCCGGGAGATCCGATTAAAGATGTTACTTCTTTAAGTCCGGCAATACACGCCTCTCTTTTTTCTTCATTTAATAATAGTTCGGTTGCGTGTGAAGCCAGCCATTTATAGTCATCCCTGTACATGGTTTTCTCCGGAACAACTTCTCTTTCCGCAATCGCGTTGACCAGGCATATATAGGGTGTATCAATATGTGGTTTCGAAGCAAAATATGCAAATGGTGAGACACGGTAGCAGGCTACCATAGGAATTTGATAATTTGCTATTTCCAGTGTAACCGTCCCTGAATTGCAGATACATAGTGAAGATGACTTGATCACTTCAGAAATTTTTTCTGTAACTATCTCTATCGACAACCTTTTATTATTTGCAGATGCAAAACGCTTTGTAATGCCTTCTATCAGTTCTAAATTTCTTTTATTGCTGCATGATAAAAGAAACTTGACTGATGGGATTTTCTCATGAATGGCGGTTGCCGTCTCCAGGAGAATAGGCAGTAACGTTCTAATTTCCTGCTTGCGGCTTCCGGGTAACAATGAAATAACTGTTTTTTGTCCTCCTCCTTTGATTTTTTCAATGAGATTTGTATCTATATCCTTCGCGTTAAGTTCATCAAAAAGTGGATGTCCAACGTATTTTGCAGAGACACCTCCATTAGTATAGAACGTCTCCTCAAAAGGGTAGACGACCACCATCCGGTCTACAAATTTTTTAATCTTTTTGATCCGCCATGATCCATGGGCCCAGAGCTGGGGGCTTATGTAATACATAACGGGTATATTCCTTTTTTTTGCAGCCTTGGCCAGATAGAGATTAAAACCCACGTAATCAATCAGGATTAACAGTTCGGGCTTCTCTTCATCAAAAAAACGATAGCAATCTTTAAATATTTTCCATAATCCGGGAATCTTTTTGAGTGACTGTAGCCACATAACGGATTGGGAACTCATATCACGAATACATTGCAGACCCGCCTCCGACATCTTATTTCTCCCCAAGCCGTAGAACTTGATTGACGGGTTTTTCTTATGTATCTCCAGCATCAGGTTTGAACCGTGCATATCACCTGACGTTTCACCCGCACTTATAAATATTTTTTTAGTTTCCAAGGTATAGAATAATTAAATTTATGGGAAGTAAAATTGGAGAAAAGATCCATGCAACAATTGATGAGAAAGAGGTATCAATACAGAATATTCCATATTTCACATCTAAGGCAAACGCTATCAGACATGAAACCGGAAACACAACACACGGCACCATGAGCAGGTAAAAGAAAATCGTATAATCTTCATAGAGAAGGCCATGTGCAAATATTATATTCGATACAACAAATATTAGAGCAAACAATACAGACAGCTTAATCTTCGAATAAAAATAGCACGCTGCCGTTAATGGTAATGAAAGTATGGATAAGATTATTAGTAATGTCATTTTAACCCACGAAATACACGAAAAATCACGAAATTATTTTTCTGATAAACTTACAAAACAAAACGTTCATATTCAAGCTTTGGATGATGCCCGAAATTTACTAGAAGGCCCAATTTAAACCCAGCCCCATTTAAGTAATTTAATATTTGTGCTCTATGCTCATCCACAATTTTTGATAGCGCCTTTATTTCAACAATAATTTTGTTATAGCATAAAAAATCTGGTTTATATGCCTGTTTTAGAATTTGATCGTGGTATTTAAGTTGAATATTTTTTTGAGCTTCAAATGGGATTTTCTTTTCGGATAATTCTATTTCCAAACATTCCTGATAAACCGCTTCTAAAAAACCACTTCCCATTTCTTTATACACATTAAAGCATGCACCAATAACTGCATAACTTTCCTCTTTATAAAGAATTTTTGAATCCATGGACATTCCTTTCGTGCTTTTTCCGTGTATTTCGTGGGAAAATTTTTTTATCGAAACAGTAGAAAAATGAATGCCAGGTATCCTGAGGTCAGTACAACGCCTGCAAGCCTATTAACCGTCAGGCCACCTCTTATCATCGGTATCAAGGCCAGGGAAAAAAGCAGCATAGCAGGAAATTCAAAAAAGAGAGTTCCTCTCTCCACATTTAATGGCCTTACCAATGCGACAGACCCCAAGACCATGAGTATGTTGAAGATATTGCTGCCAATCACATTTCCCACGCAAATATCTGCCTCTTTTTTCAGGACGCTTACAACGGACGTTGCCATTTCCGGTACTGAGGTACCAAAAGCAACTACTGACATCCCGATAACCATCTCACTTATCCCGAAGCTGCCGGCAATAAAAATTGCAGATTTAACCAATACATGCGAACCGGCTAAGAGACATGCTAAACCAATTACAATATAAATGATATTAGATAATAAATGTCTCCTTGTCTGGTCATCTTCATTTGTACTCTCTGGCATACCTGTTTTGCTATCAGGGTTGCCAGCCATTGAATTTTTCGACTCTTTCTTATGATTAAAAGTACTATAAACTTGGTAACCTATAAAAAAAACAATCCCTGTAAAAAGGAGAAGTCCATCAATAAACCCAATCTTTCTATCTATTGCCATAAAATAAAGAGCGGCTGAGATTCCAATCATCAGTGGCAGTTCACGCTTCATTAAGAGTTTCTCCACCTTCAAGGGGAGTACAATTGCAGAAATGCCAAGGATAAGTCCAATATTGGCAATGTTACTTCCGATAATATTCCCGATAGCTATATCATTAGACCCTTTTATAGATGCAGTTAAACTGACTGCCAATTCAGGACTGGAAGTACCAAAGGCGACAACAGTTAAACCTATTACTATGGGCCTTATCCCGAGATCACGTGATAGCTTTGATGAACCCTTTACCAGCCATTCGGCGCCAAAATATACGCCCGAAATCCCAACAATAAACAGGATAGATTGAAGTGGCAAAATTAAATTCCTCTTATGCTCAATTTTTATAATTCATGTAAAGCGAATACGCTAGAAGTATAATGGCTGGGACTTTTCCGTCAAACATAAAAAAATCTGTAATCTTTTGATAACACTTACCTGACTTCACACCTGTATTAATGGCACGTTCAGGTGACGAATGTTTTATCCTGATACCCAAATTTGCATGAATAAACAACAATTCAATATGCAATTTACAAGCAACCTCAATATTGTTAGTGGTTAACACTCCCGTCTGCGCCAGAATAATTGTCACCCGTCCTGCAAGAACTTAGTTATGCAGTTGGGGTTCATACCCGATATTTCATGTAGAATCTGAATGAATAATTCATCAGTGTAAGTAGTGTTTGAAATGACTATTAGAAGCTATTGTCATCAATGTCTTAAAGAAACCAGTGTATGAATAACAGAATTAATACAGTATTTATACAAACAAAAAAAATAAAAAAGTATTTGACATTAATGAAAAGTACTATAGAATGCTGCAATTGAGACTAAATCTCAACTAATCTTTTGCTACAAAAAAGGCTATCAGCTTCGCTCGGCAAGCTCTAACTGATAGCCCGGCACGGAAACGCGGGATAAGTGACGTATACGCCCCCTATTCGCATTTGGCCTTTTTTCATTATAGCTACTGCTTTTTTCAAGTCAATTGGCAATAGTAATCAGGCTTAGATGCGATCACCGCGTGTTAGTAGTGCATTGTGTGGACAATTTTGAGATCCCTCAGTGCTGTTAATGAATCTTGTCTGTTTTAGAAAGGTTCTACGGGTGAGCGTAGCGGGCTTTGAACATACTACTGCCACGGCGCGCCTCTAAGTTGACTATTTTTGAAAAAAGAAAGGAGCAGTAAAAAATGAAAAAAAGTTTTTTATTAATTGGCTTTGCAGTCTTTTCTCTAGTGGGGATGTTGTTTGCAGCTTTTCCCACGGATTCACAAGCAGTCCCACCATTTGCCAGGAAATATAAGACTGCGTGTACAACTTGCCACTGGGGGACATTCCCTAAGCTTAATGCATTTGGTAATGCGTTCAAGGCGAATGGCCTGAGGATGCCAGGCGGTGGCGATGAGGTCTTTGTGAAGGATGAGCCGGTAGCGATGGGCGCTTCTGCCTGGTCAAAATTGTTCCCAAAGGCTGTATGGCCGGCTGAGATTCCGGGAATGCCGCCTATAGGCGTATTAACTAAGTTTGGTATGACAGCCACACGTGAAAGGCCGCAGGGCGTTAGAGGTGGTGATGATGATGGAAGTCCATTAAGGGCTCAAGATATACAGTTTAATGGTTTTGAAGATTTAGAGGTACTTGTAGGAATGACTTTTGGTGAGACCATTTCATTTTTTGCCGCTGGTAAGTGGAACGATTTGGAAAGGGCTTATCTTAACTATACTCCATTCATCAAAGGAGAACAGGGGCTGGTTAATGTTAGAGTAGGTAGAATTGATACACGCGTTAATCCCGTGTCTAACCATCTAAAGCAGATTCGAAATCGTAACTATCTCATGAATGAAATGCCAACGATAGCGACTGGAAACTTCTTTGGGTTTCATCCCAACCAGTTAGGTATTGAATTATGGGGTAGTATGAATGGCCCCGGTGGTAAAGGCGGTCTTGAATATGCAGTCGGTATTGTTAATGGGCATTGGGGAGAAGGATCAGAAAACCTCATCGGTACTGGTGATGTAGACACTATTAAAACCAATATGACTACTGCTGGAGCAGGCATAGGCAATGAAATAAATAACGGTAAAGACTATTATGCTATGGTTTCTTACAAGCTGTGGGGTATGGGCGTACTTGGTGAAGAGTCGGTGGATGACTCACTGGTGGCCAAAGAGAACTGGCAGGACAACTCAGTCAGGATAAAGGGTTATTGGTATCATGGTACAACCGGTGCTTATGTTGATAACGCGACAAGCGCTGCAACCGGTGATTTCGGAAATCCATTAACTGCTGGTGGCCACTTTGATGACAGTGCAAATGAATTCGATCGTTACGGCGTTGTCCTTGAAGCTAACTGGTGGAACTTAGCATTTATGGCGGCAGCAGCATTTATGGAAGACGATATATCCGGCACAATAACATATGCGGCATCCGGTGCTTTGCCGCAAGAGTCGGGTAGTAGTTTTGATACAAATATCTATACAACTGAGGTTAACTGGGTTGCTCTTCCATGGCTGATACCTTCCATGAGAGTTGAGAATGTTAACCCGGATTATGACGCAAGAGACATTGAGTCGTTTACGAGGTATACCTTTGAGACCAGACTGATTACAAGGGCAAATACAACTGTTAACATAGGAGGAAGCGTTTCGAACTACATGGATTCAGAAACAATTGGCGGTGTAGATGTGCCTAGTTATGATTTAAACCAGGCATCAGATGATGCTTTCTGGATACAGACAGAAGTTGCCTTCTAGGTTAATTTTCAATTTCAACTTTGATAGCACGGATGACTACGATGTATGGACAGAAACCCGGGTCAAGCAAAAAAACCTCCCCGTTTTAGTTTTGGCTTGGGTTTCTGTCATTTGTTACTGAAGATTTACATTAGTGCAGTGTTACAGATTACGTATGTTTTGTTAGCCATTAAGACAGTGAAAGGGGATTTTGAATTTATGAAAAAACTATATTTAACAGTACTTACCTTTTTCGCACTGTTTCTGCTTGCGGCAGATCTTAGAGCCCAGGATAAATCTCAAAATATGCAGGAAAAGTTGCAAAAGGCCATGCAGAAATTAAAGAAGGAGATAAGGTCAGACGTTACTGTAGAAAATTCCGGAATGATCACCGGCAAAGTAAAATGCAGTAGAGCAAGACATTCAGGTGATGCCGTTGTCTATATCGAGGAAGCAGGGGATAACGATTATGATCCACCTATAGAACACGGTATAGTCGACCAGTTAAACCTGGTTTTTCTTCCCCATGTCCTGGCCGTACAGAAAGGCACAACTATCGATTTTCCAAACAGTGATCTGGTCAGGCATAATGTGTTTTCCACCCCTGACTGCTGCAATCAATTTAACCTGGGAACGTATGATGTTGGCACCTCAAAACCCATAACATTCAACGAATCATGTGAAATACCGCTTCTCTGCAACGTACATGCTGAGATGTCCGCATATGTTGTAGTACTGGATAACCCGTATTTTGGTGTTACAGAAAAGGATGGAAGTTTCAGTATTGAAAATGTTCCTCCCGGAGCATACAGGCTGAAGACATGGCACGAGAAACTGAGGTCTGTAGAACAGGAAGTAAAGGTTGAAGGCGGCAAGACAGTAGAGGTGAGCTTTTTGATGAAGAAGCGCAAGTAAATGTCATTAGCTAATATTTAAATATGCTTCACCATGAAAAGAGAAGAGGAAAAATCATACGCAGGCCTGTTTCTGTTTCTGAGCTTCATACTCGTCTTGACGATGGCATGGGCTGTGTGGGATGAAGCGATAGGAAAGAGGCCATGGAAAATGTATCAAACCCGGTTTTATGAGTTAGAGCGAGAGAAGGCTAGAGTGGAATACGGTGAGACGACGGTGAAACTGAAATCGCCAAGGCCGTCGTTGCAGGCATACCAGGTACGCTTTGAGGATATTAACGAGGCTGACAGGTGTATGTCGTGTCATATAGGTATCAACCGGAAAGAGAGTGTTTCCGGCGAGCAACCGTATGCAAGCCATTCAAGGAGGGATGTCTATCTTGGCAATCATCCTCCGGAACAGTTTGGCTGCGTGTTGTGCCATGAGGGACAGGGAAGGGCAACTATCAGCCCTGAGAAAGCACATGGCGAAGTGGAGTACTGGTTGAAGCCGATGCACAGAGGCAAGATAGCGCAATCCTCATGCACCAAGTGTCATGATAAAGGTGAGGAGTTGGCAGGAGGTGAGGATATTGCGAAAGGGATAGCATTGTTTAAAGAATTAGGTTGTTTCGGTTGTCATGAAACGAAAGGTTTTGGTGAAGACCGGAATAGTATGATAGGGCCTGATTTGACCGAGATAGGCAGTAAGGTGAATCCCGGATGGTTGCTTGATTGGTTGAAAAACC
>CAYTLC010000057.1:2047-13709 GCA_964438395.1 uncultured Candidatus Scalindua sp. | reverse complement strand
TGAGACCGGCAATTATTCCTTTGTTGTCAGTAGTAATGTTCTGCATGGGGATGACACTGAAATGGTCGGATTTCAAGGAAACAGTCAAGTCTCCAAAGGTAATCCTGATTGGTGTCCTGCTTCAATATTTTGTGATGCCTCTTTCAGCCTACCTGATTTCAAGATCGTTTGGTTTATCACCGGAATACATTGCAGGTATGGTGCTCGTAGGCAGCAGTGCGGGAGGGACGGCTTCTAACGTAATCTGCTATCTGGCCAGGGGTAATGTTGCACTGTCAATCACTTTGACAATGGCATCTACGCTCATTGCAGTATTTGCGATGCCTACGCTTTCTCTACTCTACTTACATCAGATTGTACACGTTCCGTTCTTACAAATGATGTACAGTATATTACAGATGGTTCTTATACCCGTACTTGCCGGGACAACCATTAATACCTTTTTAGGCACCAGAATAAGAAAAATTAGTTCTGTTTTTCCGTTTGTTTCTACCATTGCCATAGTTGTAATTATCGCTATCATTATCGGTCTTAATCAAACAAAACTGAGAGAGGTCGGGTTTGTTATTATATGTGCTGTGATGGTGCATAATATGTGCGGACTCTTAATCGGTTTCTGGCTTCCAAAGTCCCTTGGATATGATAATCGCACATGTCGTACCCTCAGTATTGAGGTTGGTATGCAAAACTCAGGATTGAGTGTCGCATTGGCTATTAAGCATTTCTCCGTAATGGCGGCAATCCCGGGAGCACTGTTCAGTATATGGCACAATTTGTCCGGATCATTTCTTGCCGGATATTGGAACTTTAAGAAGTCCGGGGAGAAAGCGGAGGAAAATTGTTGAAATCCAGAGGCATTTTGTTTATACCTGAATTAAGCAATTTGGGTAGCCGTATCTTTTTGATAGTATAAGAAATTATGACAAATATTTTTCCACTTAAAACAGCCAATACTATCCTCTATTGTAAAAAATGGCAGGAAACTGTTGATTTCTACAAGCATCATTTAAAGCTGCCAATTACACATGACTCAGATTGGTTTATAGAGTTTAAATTGACGGAGACTGCGCACATCAGTGTTGCGGATGAGCGGAGGGCGTCTATCAAGAGCAGTGGTGGGGCGGGTGTTACGTTAGCACTGCAGGTTGAAGATATTGCAGGGACCTGGCAATTCCTGTGTGACAGTGGGCTGAAAATAGACCCTGTCAGAGAACATGCATGGGGTGCACACGTCTTCTATTTCTTTGATCCAGAGGGGAATCGGATTGAGGTCTGGTCACCAAAGAAATAACTTGTTGAGTGTCAAATCATCATAACGCTGTTATTGATTCTCTACCCACTCTCTCACTCTTTTCGTCTCAAGGCTTTCCCCCATTACCACGATTACAGTTTCATCTTTGATTATAGATGTGCTCTCAGGATTGTATACGAAATCTCCTCCTTTTTCTCTCATCGCGACTAGAAGCACCCTGGTATTATGCAACAAATTTGCCTGGGACAAGGTCTGACCTATGAACTTTGAGCCTGCGGGTATTGAAACCTCTTCAAACCTGTAAGACTTGCCCTTTTGTGCACGCAGCATCTTGTCGAGAAAGCCTACGACGGCAGGCCTGATCAGTTCTGATACCATCCTCAGACCTCCAATAGCGTTTGACAGTACGACAGAATCTGCACCTGCCATTTTAAGTTTTTTTATAGTGTGTTCATCTATGCCCTTTGACACTATCCTCAAATTCGGATTCAGTTGTTTTGCTGTCAATGTAACAAACAGATTGTCCTTGTCGTCCGGAAGAACGGTAATCAGGCCTTGAGCCTTATGTATTCCGGCGTTTACCAGGGTATCATCGCGAGTTGCATCATCACTGATATACCGAATGTTCTCACTTGCATTCAGATTTTCAAGCTTTTCTGAATCAGTATCAACAACAACAAAATCCCTCTTTGTCAGTTTTAATTCCTTTACGATTGTGCTGCCAATATCGCCTATACCACATACGATAAAGTGATTCTTCAGGTTTGATATCTCTTTAAGCATTTTCCTCCTCCCAAAAACATTTGTCAATTCACCTTCTACTATAAATCCTGTGACAGTACTCACAACAAAAAGAAGACTTCCCATTCCGAAAAGGATGATGAAAATGGTGAGTATCCTGGCATATGGATTGGCAGACAGATCCTGTATCTCCCCGAATCCTACAGTCGTAAGCGTTATAATGGTCATATAGATTGCATCGAGAAGAGACCATTCGGGGCCGCCAAGTAACTTGTAACCAGCTGTGCCGGCGCCAATCGCAATAAAAGTAGCGATCAGACCTTTGATAAGACGATTTTTAAATTGCATAATATCGTTTTGCCGATTAGTTGAGCATTAGATCCACCAGTGGATTTTTGCCGGATTTTATCATCTCTCCTACCATTTTGACCCGCAGGATCCTTTCCGGGCTTGCCGGATGGGAGCGAAGAAAACTCTTTGACCGGCTTTTGGGAATCTCCAGAGCAAAACGTTTCCAGAGAGCAGCTCCCTTCTCTATATTATAGCCTGCATTATGTGAGTAGATAAGACCCAGGTAATCTGCTTCCCGTTCATTTTTCCTGCTGTATGGTGCGTACAAAGCCTGGGTTGTGAGAGGGGCGAAAGGTCCGGTAAGGCCGCCCAGCGTGCCACATAATGTGGCCATAGTGATATTCTTGGGCAGGTGCTTGGCGGTAAGATGTGCCAGCTCATGTCCCATTATGACTGCAAGCTCATCCTCATCCTCCACAAAGTGGACCATCCCTGTCGTAAATTCAATACCGGTAAATTTTGCATATGCGTTAATCTTTCCTGTTTCCTTAAGACGAATACGTACGTATGGCTTCTCTTCAGGCTCTACGTAAAAGGAGAGCTTCGTGCCATCTCTTTCTACTACTACGGTGGAGGTTTTGTCTGGTTTAAAAGTAACATGTCCGCTGTCCTTGATCTCTTTACCATCTATTTTTTTTATAATATCACCTACTTTAATGCCTGCAAGGTCAGCTATATAATCGTCTATTACACCAACAACAACACATCCATCCTCTGTCGGCAGTTTATAATAACTGGCAATATTTTCAGTGTTATCTACGACAAGTGCGCCTATCACAGCATGCTTCTTGAATGTTCCTTTCGGCATAATGCTCAGAACTTTGAGGCCCACTCTCCATACACTGACCAGATCATTGATGTAAATTTCCGTTGCCATAGCCTCGATTTCATCCTCCAGCTTTTTCAATTCGCTTTCAGAAATCGGTGGACCTGTGTTAGTACTCGCACAGCCGGTTACCAATAAAAAAGCTGCTAAAATAGTAGATAGTATAATCCTGGCTGCCATGGTTCTATTTTTCTGTTTATACATTAGTAATTAAGACTGATACCTTGTCTGCTTACGATAAAAAAAGGATTCAATAGATTGCTTTTATTATAGCTCAGTGGCTCGTTGGTTTGTGTATCTATTACCGTGCCTTCTGCCTGTTCGACAATTGCCTGGCCTGCTGCGGTATCCCACTCCATTGTGGGGCCAAATCGTGGATAAAAATCTGCTTTTCCCTCAGCCACGAGGCAGAGCTTCAATGAACTGCCGGACGAAATAAACTCAACATTCTCATACTTTTCATTTAATCGTTCCACAAATTCTGAAAATTCTTCTGAGGTATGTGATCGACTCCCAATAACGGTAATAGATGTTTTGCTATCATTATCCAGGGGGAGTTTTTGAGATTTGTCCATCAGCTGTTTTATTGATAAATCATCGGTTAGTATTTCGCTGTTTTCCAGCTTGTATGTACCGAAGTCTTTGGCCGCAAAGTAGAATACATCCTTAACGGGTATGTAGATAATTCCTAGAACAGGCTTCTGTTTGTGTATGAGTGCAATATTTACTGTGAACTCCCCATTTCTCTTAACAAACTCTTTTGTTCCGTCAAGAGGGTCAACGAGCCAGAAATATTCCCAATTCTTTCTATCTTCATAGGAGATCTCTTTTCCCTCTTCGCTTAAAATGGGTACCGTGGAGTTATTAACTGTCACTGTTTGCTCCAGAACATTCTCAATGATTTCATTGGATTTTTTGTCTGCCAGAGTCAGTGGAGATTTGTCCTCTTTCTGCTCAACAGCAAAATCTGAGTCGTATACATCAAGAATTGCTAAACCCGCACGTTTTGCGGCAAGAATAGTAGTAAGAATAAGCTTGTCGTATTGAATGGTATCCATTGATTGATTATCATATAAAATGTCTAATTTTCAACAAAATTATAATTAATTAAACATGACAAAACGTACATGGTCTATTTACTTGTCGAGAATGAATTGTTATGATTAATATTTCACATTTTTGCAAAGATAGAATATTAAAATATTGAGCTGAAAATGGATAAAAAGCTTAGGAGTGTATGTCCGCATGATTGTCCTGATACATGCGGAATTATCTCGCACGTGGAAGATGGTAAACTTGTTAAGGTCAATGGCGATCCTGACCATTTTGTTACCAGAGGTTTTCTCTGTAAGAAGGTAATGAACTATCCGGAACGGGTCTATAGCCCTGACAGAGTTCTCTATCCTCTTAAAAGAGTTGGTGAGAAAGGGGCCGGTAAGTTCGAGAGAATATCGTGGGATGAGGCAGCCGAGACAATCACGTCTCGGTTTAAAGATATTATTAACAGGCACGGTGCAGAGTCCATCCTGCCATTCAGTGGTTCAGGTACATTGGGACTGGTTAATGGTAATGTTGCGGGTAAACGTTTTTTCAACCGCATGGGAGCATCAGGTCTGGATAGAACTATATGCTCCAAGGGAGGAAGAATTGGTTATAAATATACACTGGGCGCGTCATTTGGAGCCGACCCATTAGCCATACCGCAATCAAAACTGGTAATTTCATGGGGTACAAACCCGTATTATACTAACATCCATCAGATACCTCTGATAAAGGAAGCAAAAAAGAATGGAGCTCTACATGTAGTCATAAATCCCGATAAAATCAAGTCTGTTGAAATGGCAGATCTCTATATTCAGCCTGCTCCCGGAAGTGACGCTGCACTTGCATTGGGCGTAATGAACATAATTATTAATGAATCCCTGTATGATAGTGACTTTGTTGAAAACTATACAGAAGGTTTCGCCGCATTGTCAGAACGGGTCCGGGAGTACTCACCGGAAAAGGTAGAAGAGATTACCGGAGTTGGCAAAGAGGCCATAAGAAAGTTTGCTGCTATCTATGCAGAAAGTAAACCATCATTTATTTATGCGGGATCTGGGATGCAGCATCACACAAACGGTGGCATGATGATACGTACAATCGCCTGTCTTCCCGGTCTGGTCGGGGCGTGGAAGAATCCTGGTGGTGGAATGTTTTATCCTACCAGTGAAGCGTTTCCGATCCGGTGGGACGTACTTGAAGGCAATGATCTCTGTTCCGGCTCTCCCAGGTCAATTAATATGAATCGGTTGGGGCAGACACTCTTACATGAGGACCCTGGTATTTATGGTCTGTTTGTTTATAACTCAAATCCAGCTGCCGTGCTGTTTAATCAGCGCAAGGTGATCGCAGGCCTACAGAGAGAAGATCTGTTTACTGTAGTACATGAACAGTTACTCACCGATACTGCGAGTTATGCGGATATTGTGTTGCCTGCTACTACTGAGTTTGAGCACACTGACCTGCACTACTCATACTTCCATCTGTCACTTCAGTTAAATGAACCGGTAATAGAACCGCTGGGTGAAAGCAGATCAAATATAGATACGTTTAATACATTGGCAAAAGCAATGGGTTTTCAGGATAGCTGTTTTGATGATACGGCGATTGATACAATTAACAGTGCATTAGGAGTTGACAGTAGTTATTTACAAGGCATAACGCTGGAGCGTTTGCGAAACGAAAGTGCGATCCGCCTGAATATGCCCGGAGAATTTCATATGCCGTATAAAGATCTTAAATTTTACACTCCATCCGGAAAGATTGAGTTCTATTCTGATAAAATGAAAAGCGAAGGTCATGATCCTCTACCGGTTCATATACCTATCGGAGAAGGTCCTTTAACATCTCCGTCTCTATATGAGAAATATCCGGTTTATCTGCTTACTCCATCAGCAAAATCATTCTTGAATTCAAATTTTGCAAATATACGTAAACAGGGGAGTGAAGAAGAGAAACCGATTTTGGAATTAAACCCACTGGATGCCGGGAGGCGTGGGGTAAAGACAGGTGACATGGTAAGGGTGTTTAACGACCGAGGGGAGTGCATCCTCATGGCGTCTGTAGGGGATTACCTGAAAGAGGGTGTTGCAATAAATAAAGGTATATGGTGGAATAACCTGAGCCCTGGAGGATGCAACAGCAACCAGACAACGCCGGACAGGCTGGCGGATATGGGCGGGGGATCAACATATAATACAAATTTAGTGCAGATAGAAAAGGTGAACGATAGATAAAGAGCCTTTTGTGATATAATAACATAAGGAGGTAAGCAAAATGGAAAAAAATAGAGTACTTGTAAAAGACGTTGTCTTTCCAGTTTTTCAGATGAGGGAAGATTTTAAGCAAAGTCGGCTCATTAAGTATATGGAGGATGAGAGCATTCCCGCTTCAAAGAGATTGAACTGGCTGCCTTATTTTACCTACTTTGCCAATTCATTTTCTGACATCAACAACTATATACTTCCTTACAAAAATCCTGCCAATGAATTCGAAGAGCAGATTAACAGTCATGCCGCAACAGATGCGGAGCACAATTCTCTGATTAACAAGGATATGCGGAATCTACAGGATAAGCTCAAGGATTTTACCTTTGCCGATTGCCTGGAATTTCTGTGGAATGATAATATTAAAAATAGCAGAATGGTTGCCTATGAGATAGCAAATCTTACACAGATGGCTTCAAATCCAGTGGTGCGGTACTGTCTTATCCGTGTTATAGAAGAGTTGGGCAATACCTTCTTTCTTGTTTCACATAATTGTACAGTGGGAGCAATCGAGAGTAATTATTTTGGCAATGTCCATCTGGGGTACGAACCCGGCAGCCTACATGGCTGTGACCCGGAAATGTTCGAGAGCCAGACACTGACAGCCGATGAAGTAGAAACAGCAAGATATGTTATGCAGAAATGTTATGATCTTTTCTTTGACATGATAGAAGAGATGTATGACAGAGCACAGGAAAACAGATTTAATTTTGATTAAACTATTATGAATTTACGATCCACATCAAAACCACGAAGATTCATAATGTTCCACAAACCGAAGGGGACGATTGTCACGCTATCTGATGAAAGAAGCCGTAAAACTGTTTACGACATTCTGCCCCGGTTCGTTTTCGAGGACAGGTGGATACCTGTAGGACGGCTGGACAGGGATTCCAGAGGCCTGTTGCTCTTTACTCGTGAAGGTGGATTGAGTGAACTTCTGACACAACCTGGTAAATTCTCAAAGTTTTATGAAGTATGGATTCGTGGACGAATCACTGAAGAGCAACTACAACAGACTGTACAGGGTGTTAAAACTTCAATAGATGTGTTGAAGTTTAAAGGGGTACAGATTTTAGGATATGCAGGCCCCAAAACCCGTTTGATGGTAGAGCTCAAAGAAGGAAAGAACCGGCACATTCGACGTGTTTTTGGCGCGCTTCAGGATCCACAATCCCATACACCTTTAAAGGTGCTGGATCTGAAGCGGCTACAGATAGGTTCTGTTAAACTTGATATACCCTCTTCCAACTGGAGATTTCTTACACACGAAGAGGAAAATTCTCTGATAAATGGCACTTCCCGGCCAAAACGAAGAGGCCGGAAAACAAGACGCTGACTCTTTCGACTACAATTCCAATAGCAGCAATAATGCCTGTTCTAACTTGCTTCTCCCTCGTTTCAAATGATATAATGCCCGGAAGTTTAGTATTACAATTTTAACTATAGATTAACAATAAGCAGAGGACATCAACTGAGTATTAATACTGACTCATTAAAGGGAAAGACGGCTCTTGTTACCGGTGCTGCCAAACGCATTGGCAAAGCTATAGCTCACGTATTGGTACAAAACCATGTAAACGTTATAATGCACTATTGCTCTTTCCCTGACAAGGATGCGGAAGAAGCATTAACAGACATTAGCGTGTCCGGTGTAGAGACCTGGAAATTCCAGTCAGACTTCTCCAATATTGATAATGTAGACAGCTTCTTTGAAAAAATAAAGAGTTCAGTAGGCACAGTTGATTTTCTGATTAATAATGCATCCGTATTCACTCCATCAAAACTCACAACACTTTCAGTCCGGGAGTTGAACCACACATTGGCGATAAATTCAATAGCACCGTTCAGGCTTTCACAACATGTAGCGAAACAGATGATGGAGGGATCTATTATCAATATATTAGACAGTCGCGTGAAACGATACGATATGAACTATGCTGCCTATCAACTAAGTAAAAATATGTTGCACAACATGACCGAAATGATGGCGGTGGAATTTGCACCTCAAATCCGTGTTAACGGTATCGCTCCCGGTATGATATTGCCTCCGGATGGAAAAGATGAATCGCATGTCCGGAAAGTAATCCAGAGAAACCTGTTTAATCGATCCGGCAAACTGTCCGACATGACAGACGCTGTACTTTTCCTTTTATCAAATACATTTATTACCGGAGAAGTTCTGTTTATAGACGGTGGCCAGAATCTTAAAGGAGAACCAAATGAGTGAAATTTTTGCAAACGACGATAAGATTTCCATCCGGGATCTGTCGATACGTTGTATAATCGGCGTTAATGAGGATGAACGGACAGAGAAGCAGGATGTTGTTATAAATGTTACCCTGTTCACCGATACCAGAAAGGCAGGGCAGACAGATGCCCTGGAAGATTCGGTTGATTATAAAAATGTTAAAAAAAATATTCTTTCTCTGGTAGAGAGTTCGGAGTTTTTGTTGATTGAAAAACTTGCTGATGAGATCGCGAAAGTCTGCCTTGATGATTCGAAAGTACAAAAAGTTAATGTCACTGTTGATAAACCAGGTGCGTTAAGATATACTCGCTCTGTAGCAGTTGAAATTGTTCGTACCAGAGAAAGCTATGGTCAATAACGTAGTGGGAGCGTACATAGGTGTTGGTAGTAATATAGAGCCGGAAAGTAATATTACAGATGCCCTGACACGTTTAAGTAAGCACGTGTATATAACGGGGATCTCATCTTTTTACAAAACTGCTCCGCTTTTAAGAGAGAATCAGGACGATTATTTGAACGGTGTATGGCAGATAAGTACTTCCATGTCCCCGGAGGAACTGAAGTTTGGCGTCCTGAGGAGGATAGAAAAGGAGTTGCATCGCAACAGGGAGTCTGATAAAAACGCGCCTAGAACTATAGATCTGGATATATTGCTTTATGACGATATGGTAATGCAGGAAGACAATCTTACAATACCTGACCCTGATATCAGCAAGCGTTCGTTTATCGCCTTCCCTCTCTCCGAACTAAACCCGAATCTGGTTATGCCTGATACAAAAGAACTGCTTATTGATTTATTAGGAGTACTATCAAAGGAGAACATGATAGCAGATAAAACATTTACTGAAAAACTGAGAAAGATGAAAATAGACAGGATTACAGGATAAAAGAGGATAGGTGTAAAAATACAGAAAAAGTAATCACACAAAGGCACAGAGGTCACTAAGAAATAAAATTAAAAAAAATAATCTTTTTTATATTTGTTGTTAGTTATTAATCCTTACTATCCTGTTATCCTGTCTAATTCTTTCTCTTTGTGTTCTTTGTGACTTTGTGTGAGATTAAAAGCATATGAATAAAAAATATCTGTTTTATATAATGATAATGGTTGGGGTATTAAGCATCTCTGCGTGTGCACGGGATATTGTGGAAGAGGCTGCCTCTCCTGAAGAGAGTGCCATAGAGTTGGCAAAGACATGTATTGTCGTTGATGAGGAAGCCACCGGTCTCAAAATGAACGCGCAGGAAGCTATCACGTTATGGGAAAAAGAACCTGAATTTACCCCGGTAAGTTGGGAAGCTATAGACGTGGACGAATCAGTATATTTTGTTGCGTTTCACTATAGAGTAAATGAGATAAAACAGCTATGGGCGTTTCATGTTGCCCTGAAAGATGGTACTGTTGAAAAGATAGAACTGGGCGTGGACGGCCTGGAAGGTAATCGCTACATGTCCAGAATTATCGGCACATCCTCATATCCCCGGGAAAAACTGGCAGTGAAGGTGAGAGGAGTCCTTAAAAGACTGGTATTTCAGTGATTGAAATTAGTGACTTTAGATCGTGTTGCGAGTTACGAGTTGCAGGTTGCGAGTTGAAGATTAATACACGTTTTTTGCCTATGTTTTATTATCTGTGTATATCCGTGGCTAAAATTCTCTGTTTTATTACTGAGTTTCCTGCTTTCCTTAGCGGATAAAGTTTTTGTCTTCAGTGTCAATTCGTGCCTAAATTCCTTAATTCTTCAATCATTTCTCCGCAACACGTAATCAGTTTCTGGCAACACTTTTCATGGTATCTGACAAAAGTTTATATGCTTCAGCCCAGGCATCCTTGACGTCTGGTGTAAAGTCTCTACCTAATCCCTGTTCTAAAGTCCAGAGAAGTGCTTCTCCGACAGTTTCGTAATATTCCTCCTTCACACCATACCCAACGTGGCGTATCCCCAAATCCTGAATTGTAGGTATCAGTGTATCAGGTTCATCAAGAAATGTAACCGCATAATCTATCATCTGCATAAGCATCATACCTTGAGTCTTCATATCTCCCTTAAAAAGTGATTTCAACGAGGGATCTAACTCAAAAAGACGATTGTAAAACAGTTTTGCGGCTTCTTCAGAAATAGGACGTACTTTACCAAATGTTTCTTGAACTAATCTTATTTGATCGACTTTCATCGTTTTTCTCCAGATAGTATTTGCAAGTATTCTTCTCTCTTCTATATATAACAATTCCTGTATTCTGACGGTTCCTGTTTTAATCTCTTCCGGCATAGTCGGATGATATAAAAAAATACTTATCACTATTGAACATTACACACATAATCGTATAATACAGTGAAAGACAGTAATTGATTTTAAAGTGTATTAGATCGTTTGGAGGAGTAGAAAATGTTTCTTAAACATAAAACTAATAATGATCTGGTTGAGATCCTGACTTTAAAGGAGCTGTTTGATCCTTGTCAAGGCGTAGTGGTGGGTCGTTATCAACAGGGGGAAGAGGTGCAGGACCCGGAGAAAGTAGAAAAAGCAGAACTGCTTTTTCCTTCCGGTGAAGCACTGCCCAAATGCTGGATAGATCCGCATTACAAGGATGGCTGATTATCGGTTTAAACAATGATTAATTCCGAAAAGAAGAATAGAGAGTTTTTTTTATATTTAGAGAGGGTACGTATACAAAAATATGTCAGAACAAGAATCGCAACCGGATATTATTTACACCATTACAGATGAAGCGCCTGCACTGGCAACCGCTTCATTTCTTCCCGTCGTAAAATATTTCGCAAAAGCCGCAGGAGTTACCGTAGGTACCAGGAATATTTCACTGGCCAGCCGTATTATTGCAAACTTTCCTGACAGTCTGACCGCAGAGCAGAAACAACCTGATGCCCTGGCTGAGCTAGGTGAGCTTGTTAAATACCCTTTTGCCAATGTAA
>CAYTLC010000057.1:0-1947 GCA_964438395.1 uncultured Candidatus Scalindua sp. | reverse complement strand
CCTGATGCCCTGGCTGAGCTAGGTGAGCTTGTTAAATACCCTTTTGCCAATGTAATCAAACTGCCAAATATCAGCGCTTCCATACCGCAGCTCAATGCGGCTATCGCTGAGTTGCAGGTGCATGGTTATGACATACCGGATTATCCGGAAGCACCTCAGACAGAAGCGCAGAAAGATATTCAGGCAAGATATAAAACTGTTTTGGGAAGTGCGGTAAACCCTGTTTTGAGAGACGGTAATTCAGACCGCAGGCCACCGGCAGCGGTGAAAGAGTACGCCAAAAAACATCCACACAAAATGGGTGAGTGGAATCCTGATTCAAAAACTCACGCCTCACATATGGACGACGGAGACTTCTTCTCCAATGAAAGCTCTATTACTATCTCAGATCCGTCTGTTAGTAATGCCAGAATTGAGTTTTTTAGTGAAGACATGAAGCTCACGGTCCTGAAAGACAATTTGTCACTGCAGGAAGGTGAAGTTGTTGACGCAACGTTCATGAGCCGGAAGGACTTGCGTAAGTTCCTCGCTGAACAGATTGAGGATGCAAAGGATAATGGCGTTTTATTTTCTATACATCTTAAGGCTACTATGATGAAGGTTTCTGATCCTATTATTTTTGGTCAGGCAGTTGAAGTGTTCTTTACAGATGTTTTCAATAAACATGCTGCTGTTTTTAAAGAACTGAGTGTTAATCCTGACAATGGTCTGGGTGATGTGTGTGCCAGGATACAGAGTCTGCCGGAAGAGCAGAGAGAAGAGATTGAATCCGATATACAGGCCTGCCTTGATACACAAGCTGATCTTTACATGGTAAATTCTGATAAGGGTATAACTAATTTACATGTTCCGAGTAACGTGATTATTGACGCCTCACTGCCGCCGATTATTCGTGATGGTGGAAAAGCGTGGGGGCCGGATGGAAAGGCACATGATGTTAAAGCAGTTATCCCTGATTCCAGTTATGCTGTTATCTATGATGAAACAATAAAATTCTGCATAGAAAATGGCGCATTCGATCCTGCGACAATGGGCAGTGTAGCCAATGTCGGTCTTATGGCTGGAAAAGCTGAGGAGTACGGTTCTCATGATCAAACCTTCAGAGTGCCCGGAGATGGAATAATACGTGTTGTTGATGCGGAGGGTGTAACACTTCTCGAACATAGCGTCGAAGACGGTGATATATGGCGCATGTGCCAGGCCAAAGATGCACCGATCAGAAACTGGGTTGAACTGGCGGTTGAAAGAGCTAAAGCAACCGGCTCACCGGCCGTTTTCTGGTTAGATAAAGAAAGGGCGCATGATGCACAGATTATTGATAAGGTGAATCGTTATCTGGGCGATCTTGATCCGGACGGAGATCTGAATATCCGGATTATGTCCCCGGTTGACGCCATACGCTATACGCTACAGCGTGTGAAAGATGGAGAGGATACAATTTCAGTTACCGGGAATGTTTTGCGTGATTATCTGACCGATCTGTTCCCCATTCTTGAGCTTAACACCAGTGCCAAAATGCTCTCAATCGTTGGCCTGTTGAACGGCGGTGGTCTGTTTGAAACAGGTGCGGGGGGCTCCGCGCCCAAACATGTGCAGCAGTTTCTGGAAGAAGGGCATCTGCGGTGGGATTCCCTTGGCGAGTTTGCGGCTATTGCCGCGTCATTGCAACACCTCAGCACTGCACGCGAAAATGTGAAAGCAGGTATTGTCGCCAAGGCGTTGGACCAGGCAACGGCAACGCTCCTGGACAAAAACCAGTCACCATCCAGCAGGGTGAATGAGTTGGACAGCAGGGGAAGCCAATTCTACCTCACGCTATACTGGGCACAGGAGTTGGCAGAACAGGAAAAAAACCCTGAACTCCGGGAATACTTTACTCCGCTTGCAGAAGCACTGACCTCAGGAGAAGAACAGATTATAAAAGAGCTGAACGATGCACAGGGACAC